>JAWLFM010000029.1:0-10498 GCA_041685565.1 Thioalkalivibrio sp. | reverse complement strand
ATGAGCGCCCTGCCGGAACATGAAGCGATGACCGTGGCTGCCGGTCCGGCGGGCGATCCGCTGAGCCCCGGCTACGGCTTCTCGCGACGCTCCGGGGTGCTGCCGGGGCCGGTGCGGGATGGCCGCCGCATTCTCTACCTGCGCGACGACGCGGATCCGATGGCGGTCCTGGAGATCCGGCGACGCAGCGCCGAACGGCTGCAGTTGGAGACCCTGAACAGCGACGACTTCGACCTCAAGCTGCGGGAACAGCACGAACGCAGCAGCAACGATGCGATGAACTTCGTCGAGGGACTGAACGAGGAAGGCGACCTGCTCAGCGTGGCCGAGGCCCTCGCCGAGCCGGAGGATCTGCTCGAGGCCGAGGACGACGCGCCGATCATCCGCCTGATCAATGCCCTGCTCACCGAGGCGGTGCGCGAGAATGCCTCGGACATCCATATCGAACCCTTCGAATCGCGTCTGTCGGTACGGATGCGTGTGGATGGCGTGCTGCGCGAAATCCTGAATCCGCCGGTCAGCCTGGCCCCGCTGATCGTCTCCCGGGTGAAGGTGATGGCCCGGCTCGACATCGCCGAGAAGCGCCTGCCACAGGACGGCCGCATCTCCCTGCGCGTGGCCGGCCGTCCGGTGGACGTACGTGTCTCCACGCTGCCCTCGGGGCACGGTGAACGGGTGGTGCTGCGACTTCTGGACAAGCAGGCCGGACGTCTGGAACTGCGCCACCTGGGCATGGCCGAGGAGCAGTACGCCGGCATGGAACGGGTGATCGGACGCCCGCACGGGATCGTGCTGGTGACCGGCCCCACCGGTTCCGGCAAGACCACCACCCTGTACGCCGCACTGATGCGGCTGAACGACCGCAGCCGCAACATCCTGACGGTCGAGGATCCGATCGAATACTACCTCGACGGCATCGGGCAGACCCAGATCAACACCAAGGTCGACATGACCTTCGCCCGCGGCCTGCGCGCGATCCTGCGTCAGGACCCGGACGTGGTGATGGTGGGCGAGATCCGCGATCTGGAAACCGTGCAGATCGCGGTACAGGCGAGTCTGACCGGCCACCTGGTGTTCTCGACCCTGCATACCAATTCCGCCGTCGGAGCGGTCACGCGCCTGCGCGACATGGGCGTGGAGCCGTTCCTGCTCGCGTCGACGCTGAACGGCATCCTGGCCCAGCGGCTGGTGCGGGTATTGTGCAGCCATTGCCGCGAGCCGGCCGTCGCCAGCCACAGCGAGTGCATCCAGCTGGGCCTGGACCTTTCGGACCCGCCGCTGATTCATCGGGCTCGCGGCTGCCCGCACTGCAACGGCCTGGGCTACCGCGGGCGTACCGGAATCTACGAACTCATCGAGGTCGACGATACCCTGCGCCAGATGATCCATGACGGGGCCGGCGAACGGGCCATGACCGAGCACGTCCGCATGTACACCCCCGGCATCCGCGCCGACGGCGTGCGCCGCCTTCTCGACGGCACGACCTCCGTCGAGGAGATCGTCCGTGTCACGCGTGAGGACTGAGAACCCCTGCCGGTACGCCGGTTGCCTTCGCCCCGAGCCCGTCGCAGGACGGCCGCGAGGCCCGGGATCCGGACCTCCGTTCCGCCTTCGGCAGGATCGGGATGCCCGGCAGTCCCGGGCTTCGCGCTGCGCCGTGGCTGCGCATGAGCAGACACCGGACCCCCTCGTGAGCCACGATGCCCGCGTTTGAATACCAGGCACTGGATGCCGGAGGCCGCAGGCGCAAGGGCGTCGCCGAAGGCGACACCGCGCGGGTCGTACGCGCCCGGTTACGCCAGGACGGCCTGACCCCGCTCCAGGTCGAGGAGGTCCGCGAGCAGGGCCGGAGCCGGGGCGGCCTGTCCGCGGGCGGACGCGGCATCAGCCCGCTGGACCTGGCCCTGGCCACGCGGCAGATGGCCACCCTGGCCCGGGCCGGCCTGCCGGTGGAGGAGATCCTCGGCACCGTGGCGCGACAGACGGAAAAGGCGCGCATCCGCAACGTGCTGACCGCGGTGCGCACCCGGGTGATGGAGGGTCACGCGCTGGCGACCGCGATGGCGGCCTTTCCCCGCGTGTTCCCGGATCTCTATCGCACCACGGTCGCGGCCGGCGAACAGTCCGGACACCTCGATCTGGTGCTGGAGCGGCTCGCGGATTACACCGAGAGCCGGAACGCGCTGCGCCAGAAGATCAGCCTGGCCCTGTTCTACCCGCTCATCCTGACCCTGGTCGCAATCGGCGTCACCGTGGCGCTGCTCGCCTTCGTGGTCCCGGAGGTGGTCCAGGTCTTTGCCGGCATCGGCCAGGATCTGCCCTGGCTGACCCGCGCCCTGATCGCCACCAGCGATGCGCTGCGGGACTTCGGGCTCTGGGCACTGGCCGGCCTGGTCGTACTGAGCATCGCCCTGAGCCGCCTGCTGCGGCGTGAGCACTGGCGTTACCGGTATCATGCCCTGCTGCTGCGCGTGCCCCTGCTGGGGCGCCTGGTACGCGGCCTGAACACGGCGCGCTTTGCGCGCACACTGAGTATTCTCGCCACCAGCGGTGTCCCATTACTGGATGCGCTGCGCACCAGTGGCGAGGTCATGGGCAATCGGCCCATGCGCGCGGCGGTGGCGGCCGCCGCGCAACGGGTACGGGAGGGCAGCGGCATCGGCCGCGCGCTGGAACAGAGCGGCTATTTTCCGCCGATGACGGTGCATCTGATCAAGAGCGGCGAGTCCAGCGGCAGGCTGAACGAGATGCTCGAACGTGCCGCCGAGACCCAGGAGCGCGAACTCGAGACGCGCATCGCCATGGTGGTGGGCCTGTTCGAACCACTGCTGATCGTGACCATGGGCGCGGTGGTGCTGACCATCGTGCTCGCCATTCTCTTACCCATCTTCGAATTGAACCAACTGGTGAACTAGTCATGCGACGTACCCCTTCCCCCAGTGCCGGCCGCGGCCGGAATCGCGGCTTCACCCTGATCGAGATCATGGTGGTCGTGGTCATCCTCGGCATCCTCGCCGCCATCGTCGTACCACGGGTGATGGACCGCCCGGATGACGCCCGCATCACCAAGGTGAAGAGCGACGTCCGCGCGCTGGAGGCGGCCCTGAACCTCTATCGGCTGGACAATTTCGTGTACCCGGACACCAACCAGGGACTGCAGGCCCTGGTCGAGCGCCCCCGAACCGGCCCTGAACCGCGCAACTACCGTTCCGGCGGGTACATGGACCGGCTGCCGAAGGATCCCTGGGGCAACGACTACCAGTACCTGAACCCCGGCACACGCGGTGACATCGACATCTACAGCTTCGGTGCCGACGGTCGCCGCGGCGGGACCGAGATCAATGCCGAGATCGGCAACTGGAACCTGGACGACTTCTGAAGCCACGCGCGCCGCCTCGATGACGGTTGAGCGCGAACCCGGGCGCGCCGTGCCGGCGGATGCCCCCAGGGCCATCGCGCACCGGCGGGCCGGCCATCTGCAGCTGGCGCCACTGCGGTGCCCCGCGCGCCGGCATTGCGGGCGCCGGGCGGCCGGCTTCACCCTGCTCGAATTGCTGGTGGTGCTGCTGATCTTCGGACTGCTGGTGAGCTTCGCGGTGCTGGCCGTCGGCGGGACCGCATCGCGGCAGATGGAACAGGAGGCGCGTCGGCTGGTGGAATTGGCGGGGCTGGCCCGCGACGAGAGCCTGCTGACCGGCCAGGCCCGTGCGCTCGGATTCTCCCGCGATGGCTACGCCTTCCTGGAACAGGTGTTTCTGGATGACGAGCGGGTGACCTGGGTCCAGTTGCAGCGCGCACCGTTGCTACCGCGCTCGCTGGAGCGGGTGGGTCTGGAGCTGCGTCTGCGCCAGCAGGACCGCGTGGTGCCCCTGGACGACCGTGCCGACCGCCCGCAGGTGGTGTTCAACGGCGCGGGCGAACTGACCCCGTTCGAACTCGAACTGCGTCCGGAGGGCGCGGCCTCGAGCCTGCTGCGGGTCAGCGGGACCCGCGACGGCCGCCTGGTACTGGAGACACTGCAATGAAACGGCCTCCGCCCGCGCACAGACATCTCCAAGGCCGGGGCAACCTCCGCCGCTTCGGCTTCACCCTGCTGGAGGTACTGGTTGCGCTGACCATCCTCGCCGTTGCCCTGGGCGCATTGATCAAGGGCAGTTCGGAGCACATCCGCAACACCCACTATCTCCAGGAACGCACGCTGGCGCACTGGGTCGGACAGAATCTGATCGCTCGCCACGAGGCCGGCCTGCTGGCGGCACGGGCGGGAATCCGGGAGGGCTCGGTGCGCCAGGCGGAACAGGACTGGGACTATCGGATCGAGATCCGCGAGGAGCGGCCCGATGCGCCGCTGGAGTTGCCGCAGGTCCTGCGCATCGAGGTCACGGTCTGGCCCGCCTCGGGGCCGGCCACGGACGTCCGGGCCCGGACCGTGGGCTACCTGCTGCCATGAATCGTATCCGGGGCTTCACCCTGCTCGAGTTGCTGATCGCGGTGGCGGTCTTCGCGGTCGTCAGCGCGATGGCCTATGGCGGCCTGCAGGCGGTCCTGACCAGCGACGGGCAAACCCGGCTCCGCAGTCAGCTGCTGGCCGAACTGCAGGTGACGATGGCGCTGCTGGAGCGGGATCTGCGCCAGCTCGCCTCGATCGAGCCCCGCGACCAGTTCGGCGACCGGCAACCGGGATTCCGCTACAGCCCACTGGCGACCGAGCCCCAGCTCGAGCTGGTGCGTACCGGCAGCGGCGGAACCAACCGCTTGCGCCGCGTGGCCTGGCGGGTCACCGAGGACGGGCTGGAGCGACGGCTCTGGGAGGTCGTGGACGCGGGCGACGACAGCGAGCCCATGTCCCGGGTCTTCCTGGCCAGCCGCGAGGCCCCGGACGGGGGCCGCGATGCAGTGGCCATGGAACTGCGCTTCGTGGTTCCGGGCGCCCGGGGGGAGGAGGTCCTGGACAGCTGGCCGCCGCTGCGTCCGGGCGCGACCGAGCGCACGCTGCCGGCCCTGGTGGAGATCATTCTCGAGGTGCCGGGGCTGGGACGGGTCGAACGGCACCTGGCCCTTCCGGGGGGCCCATGAAACACTCCGAGCGCGGCGTTGCCCTGATCACCGCTCTGCTGGTCGTGGCCATCGCGGTAACGGCCGCGATCGGAATGGGCGTCCGGGACCAGACACAGATCCAACGCTCGGGGCTGGTCTTCGAGCAGGACCTCGCGCGCAGCCTGCTGCTGGGCGCCGAGGTCATTGCCCTGCGGCTGCTGGAGCAGTGGCCGGACCTGCAGGATCTGCCCTGGGAGGGTTGCATCTCCCCGCCGGTGCCACTGGTCATCGAAGACGTCGACCTGATTGCGCGGGTCGAAAACCTGCACTGCCGCTTCAACCTCAACAGCCTCGGGCGCGCGGACGATCCACCGGTCGCCGCCTTCGCCGACCTGGTGGCACGGGCGGGCAGCGACAGCAATATCGCGGCGTGGCAGGGAGAGCAGCTCGCCGCTGCGGTACAAGACTGGATGGATGCCGAAACCGATGACCCCGTGTACCTGCTGCGCACGCCCCCGGAGCGCAGCGGCAACCGGCCGTTCCTGCTGGCCTCGGAGCTGAACCGGGTCCGGGGCATGACCCCCGAGATCTGGACCGCGATTGCCCCCTACGTGACCGCACGCCCCGGAACGGATAACCTGATCGACCTGGAACGCGCCCCGGACGTCGTGCGCGACGCCGTGGCCGCGCAGCCGGAAGAGGCGCAGGAGCTGCATTACTTCCGGCTGTCGCTGGTGGCGCGTCTGCCGGAGCGGGATTTCTTCCACTGCGCGGTACTGGATGCGCTCAATGGGCGCACCGTGGTGCGTGAGTTCACCCCTTGCGAGAACTAGAAGCTGTGCTCAGACCTCACCCCCCCACATCCCAGGAGGAAACCGTCGGCCGGACGGCGACCATGCCCGCCCCCTGGACCCGGCGACCCGCCACGCTGCGCCTGCGGGGACAGCGATGAACTGGTTTCTGGTCAGCCTGCCCGAACCGGATGCGGCGACGCAGGCGTCGGTACTGGACTGGGCGCGCGTGGGCGCCGGTGGAAGCCTCCTCGAACGCGGAAGCACCCCACTGGAGGGCATTTCGGAACAGCTCCGGACCGGCGATCGGGTCGTGGCACTGGTCCCGGGCGAGCGCGCCCTGCTGTACCACGTGGCCATTCCCGCGCGCTCCCGCTCAGCACAGCTGCAGGCGCTTCCCTATGCGCTGGAGGATCGCCTCAGCGAGGACCTCGACGCGATGCACATCGTACCGGGGCCCCGTCTCACGGACGGGCAACTGTTGGCGGCCGTGGCGGCAAAGAGGGACATGGACGTCTGGCTGGAGGCCCTGCGCGATGCGGGCGTGGAGCCGCGATGCCTGCTCCCTGACACCGCGCTGCTGCCACCCGCCCCGGAGAACCGGCTTCAGGTCTACGCCCATCCGGAGCGCTGCCTGATGCAGGCTCCCGGAGGCGAGCCAATGGCCCTCGCCACCGAACTGCTGCCCTGGTGGCTGGCCCGCTGGCAGGCTCAGGGGGAGCAGGAGGCGACGATCGACTGGCACGGGCCGGCGGAACTGGCGCCTGAGGGTGTGCGGGAGCGGCCCGACTTCGAGGCGCGTGGATGGGATGGCGACCTTCTGGCCCTGGTTGCGCCCGCGCTGCGCCGCCGGCCGACACTGAACCTGCTCAGCGGCCCCTATGCCCCGGCCGGTTCCGGTGCCGAGGTCTGGTCGCGCTGGCGCATCCCGGCGGCCATCGCGGCGGGCCTCCTCCTGCTCTGGGGTGGCTCGCTATGGCTGGAACTCCGACATCTGGAGCAGGAGGTCCAGCAGGTCGACCGGGCGATCTCCGATCTGTTCGAGGCCACGCTGCCAGGGACCCGGATGGTCGATCCCTCCGAACAGTTCCGGGCGGTGCTCGAATCCGGGTCGGAGGAAGGCGGCCTTGACCCCTCCAGCCCGATCGCCCGGCGACTGGCGCACGCCGCTCCGGCCCTGGCCCGCGCCGGCGTTGAATTGCGGCAGCTCCGCGCCGATGGCGACCGGTTGGAACTGGAACTGGACCTGGACAGCATCACCGCGCTGGACAACCTGCGCAGTCGCCTGCGTGAGGGCTCCGCCGCCAGCGTGCGCATCCTTTCCGCGGAGTCCGACGAACAGGGGGTGCGCGCGCGGCTGCAGATCGAGGGGAGCGGATCATGAGGGTCTGGTGGGACAACCTTGCCGAACGGGAACGCCGGATGGTGCTGCTCTCGGGCATGGTGCTGCTACTGACGGCGGTCTTCCTGTTCCTGATCGAACCGGCGCTGGAGCGCCGTGAGGCCCTGAGCGGGCAGTTGCAGGACCTGGTCAACGAGCGGGCCTGGATGGAGGCGCAGGCCCCCGCCGTACGCGCCCGGGCCCGGGCCGGAGTCACCACCGGCAGGGCCGCGGCGGGGCGAAGCGGTGGCTCGCCCCTGGGCATCGTGGACGTCTCGGCCCGATCCGCCGGCCTCGGGTCGGCACTGCGCCGGGTCCGGCCCCAGGACTCGGCGGTAGAGGCGGAACTGGAAGGCGCACCCTTTTCCGACCTGATGCGCTGGCTGGCCACGCTGGAGGACCGTCATGGACTGCGGATCGTCAGCCTGAGCATCGACCGGGGCTCGGAGCCGGGACGGGTCAACGCCCAGCTGCGCGTGGAACCTGCGACCGGCCGCTCATGACGCGATCGACCCTGAGGACGCTGGCAGGGACCGGGGCCTTGCTGTTGGTCGCCTACCTGATGGCCCTCATCGCGATGACACCCGCCCCCTTTGTCTGGAAGCTCCTTGAGCCGCGGCTGGACCTGCCCGTCGTGCTGCAGGTGCAGGAACTCTCCGGCTCGGTGTGGAACGGTCGTGCCGGCCTGGTGCGGGTCGAGGGCCGCGAGATCGGCCGGCTTGCCTGGCGCTGGCAGCCCATGGCCATGCTCCAGGGCCGGCTGGGCCTGCATCTGCAGTGGCAGGCCGTGGCCGACGCGGCGGAGCTGTCGCTGCAACTGGGCCGGGAAGCCGTGCGGGTGACGGACCTGCGTGGCGGACTGGATGCCAGTCGTCTGCAGGCATGGTTCGACCTGCCGGTCCTGCTCGACGGCCGGGTCGATCTCGACGTCATCGATATCCGCTGGGATGCGGAGGCCGGATTCCACCAGGCCGAGGGCACGGTGCTCTGGAGCGATGCCGCGGCCGGGTTGCCGCGCCCGCTCGCCCTGGGGCTGTACCGGGCCGAGATCGACGCCCTCGATGGGGCCCTGCAGGCGCGGATCGAGACGGCCCCGGAATCAGCACTGGAGGTTCAGGGCACGGCCTCCTGGCATCCCTTCGGGGGGCACCGGCTCGACCTGATGCTGCGGGCCGGATCGCAGGCCGACCCCGCCCTGCGATCCACCCTGGACGCCATCGCCAACAGGCAGACCGATGGCAGCCACCGGCTCCTGCTGGAGGACCCCGGCGCCCCGATCACGGACCCGGCAGCCGTCCGCCCGACCCCGGCGCCACAGGCCTCCCGGCCGGGACAGACATCGGGGCCCGAGCCGAGCGCGGTCATCGCGGCCTACCCGCAGGGGTAGACTCCGGTCAACGGTCGCGGTCGGTAATCCGGCGGTAGGGATGCGCAGAGGGCCCGTCCCGCGGCGGGCCCTCTGTCATGGCAGGACGGCTGAACCGGGGTCGG
Source organism: Thioalkalivibrio sp. (assembly GCA_041685565.1). GTDB lineage: Bacteria > Pseudomonadota > Gammaproteobacteria > Ectothiorhodospirales > Ectothiorhodospiraceae > Thioalkalivibrio. The sequence goes on along the minus strand of JAWLFM010000029.1, from coordinate 1,798 downwards.
ATCCGCGCTATGATGGCGCGTCATGCCCTGGAGACCCCTTGCGCCCATGCCTGTGACGATGCTTCGCCTCCTGTTCCTGGCACCACTGCTATGGCTTGGCGGCTGCGCCACCCTTTCGGACACCGCACGGCCACCGGCCCCGGCGGACGCCGTGACCCAGGCAGTGCAGGCTGGGGATTGCCGCACGGCCTACGGACTCCTCGAGGCCGCCCCAGCCGCCGCGCCAGAGCAGCGCCTGCGCGTCGGTCAGGTCTGCCTGCAATCCGGCGATTTCAGCCGCGCGCGTCGCGTCACGGCGAACTTCGACGCGGATTTCCCCGAGCATCCTGATGGCGATTACGTGGTCTATCTCCATGTCCTGGCCGGTTTCGGACAGTGGTCCCGATCCTCGGCGGGTCCTGCCGAGGCTCGGGTCCGCGAGGGCCGGGCGCTGTTTCAGGAGATGGTCACGTATCTGCGTGAGCGTCCCCTGGCGGAGTACACGGACAATCTGGCGACACGCCTGGTCCGGCTGCGCGAGGACATCGCCGGCGCGGAAGTGGCCCTCGCCGAGCGCGAGGAACGCCGGGGCAACCAGGCGGAGGCCAGGGCCCGGGCCGAATACGTGCTGGAGTATTATCCGCGTACCCAGGCCGCCGCTGATGCGGCCCGGCTGCTGATGACCATCGACGGCGGCTGAGCCAGCGAGGAGAAATCATGTCCGAACGACCGACCGCCGAGGGGCTCAGATTTACCGAGCGCCTGGCCTGGCTGGGCTTCATGCTGTTCTTCGTGATCGTGCTGGCGATCTACATCGCCCGCGGCATCGGCCTGGAGCAGGATCTCACCGAGGCCAACCGCGCCCTGCTCGAGGCGCAGATGCAACTCGCCCGGTACACCCGCGACGAGGTGCCACGGCCGGCCGACGTCGGCCTGACCAATGCCCAGATCCAGGCCATGCAACGCCGCGGCATCGCGCGGCCGGAACTGCAGCTGCGCCGGGACCTGGCCGCGCAGCCCGAACTGATTCCCCACGAGCCGGTGCTCGGCGGCCGGATGCAGTTCATCCCCGAGGGCATCCACGTCCTCAACGACCGCTGGGTCCTGGCCACCTTCGAGGACGGCCACATCCGGGGACAGATGCTGCTGGAGTACGACATCGCCCACGGCAACGTGACATGGCAGGTCATCGAGTCCTACCTCGAATAGCTGGCTTGGGGGGCTGGGCTGGGCTGATCCGAATACGATCGAGGGCCGGTGGACCACGAAGGACACGAACGGGGGGAGAGGGTTTTCAACGCCCGGACCCGGCGACGTGGGCGAGATGTTCGCGGGCCTCGGCGATGCGCGCCAGGACCTGGGCCGGGGCGGTGCCGCCAAGCAGGTCGCGTGCGTCCGCGGAGCCCTCGGGGGTCAGCAGGCCGTAGACGTCGGCCTCGATGCGCGCATCGAAGCCCTGCAATTCCTCCAGCGCCAGCTCGGCGAGATCGCAGCCGCGCTCGGAGGCGAGTCGTACCGCGCGTCCGACCACCTCGTGGGCGTCCCGAAACGGCAGGCCCTTGCCGACCAGGTAGTCGGCCAGGTCGGTCGCGGTCGCGAAGCCCCGTCGCGTGGCCTCCCGCATGTTGTCCGCCTTGACGCGCAGGTTGGGCACCATGTCCGCGAAGGCGCGCAGGCTGCCGGCCAGGGTGTCGACGGTGTCGAACAGCGGCTCCTTGTCTTCCTGGTTGTCCTTGTTATACGCGAGTGGCTGACCCTTCATCAGGGTCAGCAGGCCGATCAGGTGGCCATACACGCGGCCGGTCTTGCCACGCACCAG
>JAWLFM010000202.1:0-4924 GCA_041685565.1 Thioalkalivibrio sp. | reverse complement strand
ATCGAAACGGCGGTGATGCCCAGGCGCCCCACCACATCCAGGGCCGTGACCACCGCCTGGTGTGTGGCATTTGCATCCGCCCGGATCAGCACGGGATCCCCCGGCCGGGCGCCGACCGCCTGTTCCAATGCCCGCTCCAGCGTCTCCGGGCGCCGGTTAACGAGTTCCTGCCCCTCGACATAGTATTCACCGGTGGCGTCCACCAGGATATCGATCCAGGCGCGCTCTGAAGCCACGGGTTCGCGGTCCGCTGCCGGCAGCTGCAGCTGGATGTCGGCGTGCCGTTCGAAGGTTGTGGAAACCATGAAGAAGATCAGCAGCAGGAAGACCACATCGATCAGTGGCGTAAGGTTGATCCCTGCCTCGTCGGCCCTGGGACGGCGGAAATTCACGCGGTGACTCCGGAGGCGCTCCGCTCGCCGTGAATGACCTCCACGAGCTTGACCGCCTCCATCTCCATCTCCAGCACGAGTTCATCGACCCGGCCGCGGAAGTAGCGGTGGAAGATCAGCGTGGGGATCGCCACGCCAATACCGGCCGCCGTCGTCACCAGTGCCTGGGAGATGCCGCCGGCGAGATCGCGCGGACTGCCCACGCCGATCTCGGTAATGACCGTGAAGACCTCGATCATGCCGACCACGGTTCCCAGCAGCCCCAGCAGCGGCGTGATCATCGCGATCGTGCCGAGTGTATTCAGGAACCGCTCGAGTTCATGCGCGACCCGTCGCCCCGTCTCCTCGATGGTTTCCTTCATCACCTCACGGGAATGGTCCTGTGCGGCCAGGCCAGCGGCCAGCACCTGCCCGAGCGGAGACCGTGCCCGCAGACGATGCAGCTGGACTTCGCCGCCGGCGGCAGCGCTGCCCTGCGCCTGGTCCCAGACCGTCAACAACAGCCCCCGCGGGACCACCCGTGCCCGCCGCAACGCCCAGAGACGTTCGAGCACGATGGCGACGGCGATCACCGAACACAGCAGGATCGGCACCATCAGCCAACCGCCTGCCTTTACGATTTCCAGCATCAGGGTCTCCCTGCCGTGCAATCCGCGGGGATCTTCCCGCCGTCAATCAGTGCCTGATGATACCCGCACCCCGAAAGGCACGAAACACGAGGGGCCCGGATCACGCCGGCCGCCCCGCGGACCATGCCAAACGTTCGGTTGCCAAACCTCCCGTCGTGTCCTGTCACACCCCGCGCACAAACAAGGCCATGGACTCCACGTGCGCGGTGTGCGGGAACATGTCCATGATACCGGCCGCCTCCAGCCGGTAGCCGAATCGATGCACGAGCCGCTCGGCATCGCGCGCCAATGTGGCGGGGTTGCAGGAGACGTAGAGCAGCCGTGGAATCCCACTGGAACCCAGGGCCTCCACCGCGGCCGCGGCGCCGGTGCGCGGCGGATCCAGCAGCACGCGGTCGAAGGACTCACCGAGCCAGGGCAGATCCTTGAGCGCCTCGTCCTCCAGATTGGCGCAGACATAGCGGGTATTGCGGATGCCCTGGCCCTCGGCATTGGCCCGTGCCCGCTCCAGCATCCGGGCATCGCCCTCGACCCCGACGACCTCCGCGGCCTGGCGCGCCAGCGGCAGCGTGAAGTTTCCGAGCCCGCAGAAGAGGTCCAGCACCCGGGAATCGGCTGCCGGTTCCAGCAGTTCGATGGCCCTGCGCACCATGCGCCGGTTGATCTGTGCATGCACCTGGATGAAATCCAGCGGCCCGAAGTCCACCGTGACGCCGAAGTCGGGGTGCCCGTAGCGGAGTTGGGCCTGGGGTCCGGCAAGCAGGTGCACGGTGTCCGGGCCACCCGGCTGCAGGTAAACCTGCAGGCCTTCCTCGGCGGCGAATGCGGTGAGACGGGCCCGGTCGGCCGATGACAGCGGCTGCAGATGGCGGAATACCAGCGCGGCGGTGCCGGCATCATCGACCACGGCCTCGATCTGGGGAATCCGCTCCCGAGCGTCCAGCCCGTCGATCAGGTGACGCAGCTGCCCGATGCGTCCGCCGATTGCCGGGTGCAGGACCCGGCAATCCCACATGTCCGCGAGATACCGCCCCGCACGCTCGCGAAAACCGACCAGCGTGCCGCCCTTCTTGGCAACGTATTTGACGCCCAGCCGCGCCGTGCGCCGGTAGCCGAGGGCATCCCCGACCAGGGGCTCCAAGCGCCGGGCGGCGCTGACGTGGCCGATCCGGGCCAGGGCCTCGAAGAGATTCCGCTCCTTCAGGCGCCTCTGGAAGTCGACATCCGCGTGCATCAGCCGGCAGCCCCCGCAGACGCCGAACCATTCGCAGGGTGGCGCCACGCGTTCCGGCGCAGGCTCCAGCACCGTCTCCAGCCGCGCGGTATCGAAGCTGCGCTTGCGCCCGGTCTGCACCACACGGACCCGCTCACCGGGCAGCGCACCCGGAACGAAGCAGGCCTTGCCCTCGCGCCGGCCCACGCCCTGACCGTCGAGGGTCAGGTCATCGATCTGCAGTTCGAACGGACTGCGGTCGAGCTTCATGCCGATGCGGGCGCGGGCCCGGTACCGGTCCATGCGGCCAGGAATTCGTCCAGGTGGGCACGACCGGCATGGATCAGATAGTCCCGAAGCTGCGTCTCGCGCCGCAACAGCGCCTCGGGATCCAGGCCCCCGCGCATCAGTTCGAAGCGCAGGTAGACGAGATAGGTATTGAGCACGTCGTGCTCGACGTAGTCGTGGATGCCGGCCCGGTCCCCGTCGCGCCAGGCGGGCCAGACCTTGCTCCCGTCCATGCCCAGCTTGCCCGGAAATCCCAGCAGCGAGGCGATGGTGTCCAACCCCGCGGTGGCCCGCATCTGGTAGGCGGCCAGCACATCCATCAGGTCGATGTGCCGCCAGTGAAAGCGGCTGAGGTAATTGTTGTAGCGAAAGCTGCGGTCGTCATCGCCCTGCTCCCAGTAACGGGGTGCCGTCACGCCATGCAGCAGGGCGCGGTAGTGCAGCACCGGCAGATCGAACCCGCCGCCATTCCAGCTGACCAGGGTCGGCGTCCGTTTCTCGATCACGTCGAAGAACTGCCGCAGCAGTTCGGCCTCGTCTTCGCTGTCGCGCCCGAAGGCGGACAGCTTGATCTGGTCGCCGCCCTGGTACAGCACGCCGATGGACACGATCCGATGCAGGGGGTGCGGCAGGAACTCGGAACCGGTCCTGATCCGGCGCAGCGCAAACAGGGCCTCGGCGACCTCCCGGTCGGACAGGCCCTCGAACTCGTGCAGCCGCCGCGCGCCATCGGTGTCGGGAACGGTCTCCAGATCGAAGACCAGAACAGGCCCGCCGATCATGCCGGGTACACGCCGGTGGAGATGTAGCGGTCGCCGCGGTCGCAGACGATCGCGACCACGAGACCGCCCTCGACCTCCGCGGCGATCCTCAGCGCCGCGGCCACCGAACCGCCTGAGGACACGCCGGCGAAGATGCCCTCCTCCGCGGCCAGCCGGCGCATCGTGGTCTCGGCCTCCTGCTGGCTGATGTCCAGCGTGCGGTCCACCCGCGCGGGGTCGAAGATCGACGGCAGGTAGGCCTCGGGCCAGCGACGGATGCCGGGAATCGAGGCGCCCTCCGTGGGCTGCACCCCGACGATCTGTATCGCCGGATCCTGCTCCTTGAGATAGCGCGAGGTGCCCATGATGGTCCCGGTGGTCCCCATCGAAGCGACGAAGTGCGTGACCGCGCCTCCGGTGTCCCGCCAGATCTCCGGGCCCGTGCCCCGGTAATGGGCATCGGGATTGTCCGGGTTGGCGAACTGATCGAGCACCCTGCCCGTGCCCTCGCGCTGCATCTGCTGCGCAAGATCCCGGGCACCCTCCATGCTCTGCTCACGGGTCACCAGGATGATCTCGGCACCGAAGGCCTTCATCGCGGCTCGACGCTCCGCGGACATGTTGTCGGGCATGATCAGGATCATCCGGTAGCCCCTGATCGCCGCCACCATCGCCAGGGCAATGCCGGTGTTGCCACTGGTCGCCTCGATCAGGGTGTCACCGGGACGGATCTCGCCGCGCGCCTCGGCCTGCAGGATCATGTTCAGCGCCGGACGGTCCTTCACCGAGCCCGCCGGGTTGTTGCCCTCCAGCTTGACCAGCACCGTCGCGGGCAGACCCGCCGCGAGGCGCTGCAGGCGCACCATTGGGGTATTGCCGACGAACTGTTCGAGCGTGGGAAGGGATTCCGGTATCACGGTAGCCATGGCGCGAGAGTATAGCGGCTCCCACTGGATTCGTGGCGGCCCAGGACGGAGCCCCCAGACACTCCGAAAACCGCTTGGCGGGCACAGCCTCCCGCGCCCCAAGGGACGCGGCAGCGGCCGGAATCAACCGGGAGGGCCCGGAACCGGCCCCTCGACTGCGCCCTCGAGGACCACGAAGGCCTGGGCATAGTCGTGTTCGTCGCTGATGCTGAGGTGGATGCGGGTCACGCCCAGGCGCGCCGCAGTGCGGGCGGCGGCGCCGTGCAACGCGAAGCCGGGGCGGCCCGCCGGGTCGTGGGTCACGCAGGCCTCGGTGAGCGCCATGTCGCGACCCACGCCGCAGCCCAGGGCCTTGGCCAGGGCCTCCTTCGCGGCGAATCGGCGGGCGACGAAGGCCTCGGGGCGAGCCGAAGGCAGTTGGGCCTGCTCCTCAGGATGCAGGAGACGCTGGAGGAGCCGGGGGCCGTGGCGCTCCAGCAGCGCATGCAGGCGCTCCACCCGCACCAGATCGGTGCCAACGCCGAGGATCATCGGACCGTTCCCTGCACCCGGTCAGGCGCCGCCGCGGCGCGCGGCATCCATCACGCTGCGCATCCGGCCTACCGCCTCGGGCAGCCCGGTGAACAGCGCGCGGGCGATGATCGAATGACCGATATTGAGTTCATGAAACAGGGGATGGGCGGCGATCGGTCGCACGTTGTCGTAGTCGAGCCCG
>JAWLFM010000201.1:0-5006 GCA_041685565.1 Thioalkalivibrio sp. | reverse complement strand
GGGACCAAGGACGCCGGGCCTCCGCCTCGCCTCGGCGACCGGGCGAGCCGCTCCGGCAGGGACGCGCCGCGCCGCTCGTCGCCCTGCCGGGCGCACCAAAAAAAGCGGGCGCTTTTGCGCCCGCGAAACACCGATGTCAAGCCTGGGAGACTCTATGGTCGGTGCTGGAGGAGACTCCTTTGGGGTGCCAGGCCCAGCCGACCCGGCACCCCGGTTCGTGGCGTCAGGACTTCTTGCTGAACTCCGGATAGGCCTCCAGGCCGCACTCGGAGACGTCGGCGCCGAGATACTCGTCTTCTTCCGCGAGCCGGATGCCCATCACCAGCTTCAGGATGAGCCAGACGATCAGGCTGGCGACGAAGACGAAGGCGAAGATCGCCGCCAGACCGGCCACCTGGCCGAAGACCGTCGCATCCGCATTGGACAGCAGCACCGCCATCACGCCCCAGATACCCACCGTGCCGTGGGCGGAGATCGCGCCGACCGGGTCGTCGATGCGCAGCTTGTCCAAGCCGACGATCGAGAAGACCACGATCACGCCACCGATCGCGCCGATGACGGCGGCCAGCAGAGGGGAAGGACTCAGCGGGTCGGCGGTGATGGCCACCAGGCCGGCGATGGCGCCGTTCAGGGCCATGGTCAGATCCGCCTTGCCGAAGAGCAGACGCGTGGTGATCAGCGCACCGATCACACCGCCAGCGGCCGCCAGGTTGGTGTTGGCGAAGACCGCAGCGACGTTGTTGGCCGACGCGACGTCCGACACCTTGAGTTCGGAACCGCCGTTGAAGCCGAACCAGCCCAGCCACAGGATCAGCACACCGAGGGTGGCCAGCGGCATCGCGGAACCCGGGATGGCGTTGATCTCACCGTTCGGACCGTACTTGCCCTTGCGGGCGCCGAGCAGGAGGACACCGGCCAGGGCGGCCACGGCACCGGTGAAGTGGACGATACCGGAACCCGCGTAGTCCACGTAGCCAAGTTCGCTGAGGAAACCACCGCCCCAACTCCAGAAGCCCTGGATGGGGTAGATGAAGCCGGTCATGACCACCGCGAAGGCGAGGAAGGCCCACAGCTTCATGCGTTCGGCGACCGCACCCGAGATGATCGACATCGCGGTGGCGACGAACACCACCTGGAAGAAGAAGTCGGCCCGGTCGGAGTAGTAGATGTCACCGCCACTGGCCATCACGTCTTCGACGCTGTTGTCGCCGGTGATGAAGGCACCGATGCTCGGGATGATCGAACTCAGGCCCTCGCCATACATGATGTTGTAGCCGACCACCATGAACATGATGCTGGCGATGGAATACAGGGCGATGTTCTTGGTGAGGATCTCGGCAACGCTCTTGGTGCGGACCATGCCCGCCTCGAGCATGGTGAAGCCTGCGGCCATCCACATGACCAGCGCGCCCGACACCAGGAAATAAAAGGTGTCGAGGGCGTAGGCAAGTTCAGTTACTTGCTGTTCCATAATCGGATTTCTCCAGTGTTAAGTGAGTTCAGTCGCCGCGCTTCAAAGCGCCTCTGCACCGGTCTCGCCGGTACGGATACGGACCACCTGCTCGATGGGCAAGATGAAGATCTTCCCGTCACCGATCTTGCCGGTGCTCGCCGACTTGGAGATGGCTTCCACCACCCGGTCGACCATGTCGCCGTCGACGGCGACCTCGAGCTTCACCTTGGGCAGGAAGTCGACCACGTACTCGGCACCACGATAGAGCTCCGTGTGACCGCGCTGGCGACCAAAACCCTTAACTTCCGTCATCGTCATGCCCTGCACGCCGATTTCCGAGATTGCTTCGCGAACATCATCAAGCTTGAACGGCTTGATGATCGCCGTGATCATTTTCATCATTCACTCCTTGTCGAGAGAGCCGGTGCGTCCACGAGGGACGGGTTGTGTCATTCAGACAAGGGGGCTCTTGCATGGCCCGTGCCAACCGGCGCGGGGGCCGTTGCGGTCGCTTTTTCGATCGCGAGGGGATCCCCAGAAGGCTGCCTGCACCAAGACCGCACAAACGGCGGACGGCAACCGCACCACAATGGTGCACAACCGCCTGCCCGATGACTGGCCGGCCCGTGCGAGCATCGCAGCGGGTCCGGAGAAACCGGTTGAATCGGCTCTCCGCATGCCCCGCCAGTGCACAAGACCCTGCACTCCGGCAAGGAGACCAGCGTCAGCGAGGGCGCCCCGAGAGGGGATCCGGCGCCAGCACGGTCAACACCTCAGACCCCGGAAGATCCCGCCAGAGCTCGCCGACCGAGGCAGTGATTCCGGGAAGGCGATGCCCGGGGTCCAGCATCGCCAGCGGCCCCAGCACATAGACCCGCGTCAGGATCTCCGGGTGCGGCAGGGGCGGCTCGGCGGAGATCTCGTCGCCCAGCAGGAGCAGATCGGCATCGAGGGTCTTCGGGGCGTGGCGCGGCTCGCCCGACCGCCGGCCCAGGCCGCGCTCCAGCTCCTTGAGCCAGGCCACCAGGGCCTGCGCGGACAGTTGCGTATCGAATGCGACGCAGAGGTTCCAGTAGTCCGGACCTTCATAACCCGCAGCCGGACTGACGCAGACGGGAGAACGCCGCAGCTGGGCGAAGGCCCGTCCGAGGGCCTCCAGGGCTGCACGCAGATGCCGGGCCGGCTCGACGTTGCTGCCCAGACCGACAAAGGCGCGCCGGGCCTGCCGGGGAGCGAGGCTCAAGGGCGACCGCGCTCGATCATGATGCCCACCTCACGGGCGCCGGAAACGGCGCCTGGCTTGCCCACCGTCAGCCGGATGGAGCGGCCGCCAAAGCGGTCCAGAAGCGTCTGTGCGATCTCCTCCGCCAGACACTCGAGCAGCACGCGGGGTTCACGGGAGACAATGCCCCGGACGCACTCCGCCACGGCCTCGTAATCGACCGTATCCGCGATGTCGCCGGAACGGGCCGCGACCCGGGTATCGGCCTCCAACTCGATATCGAAGCGCAGGCGCCGCCGTATACGCTGCTCCCAGGCATAAACCCCGATGACGGCCTCGACCTCCAGGTCGCGCAGGTAGATCTGATCCATGAACGGCGGCCCCTCCCGTCGTGACGTGTACAGGCTGCGACAATACGCAAGGATAACCGACTGAAACGGCAAGCGCCGTTCTGTTCTGTCGGGCAAGACAGGCGGGTGCAGCAACTCCCGTTCGAATGGCACGCGCGCGGTGCGCTATGATCCTGGCCTGAACACGCAGGGGCAAGCCCCCCGGGCCGTTGTCCCCCTGGAGCATATCTGGCGATGACCACCCCATTCAGGGACCTTCCCTGGCAGCACACGCCGGACGGCAACCCCCGCCGCATCGGCGTGGAGATCGAGATGGCCGGAGTCGCACTGGATGTGATGGCCGAGGCCGTGCGCGCGGAGTTCGGCGGCCGGGTCTCTTCGGAGGGTCCCTTCGTCAGCCATGTCCACGACACCGAGTTCGGGGACTTCCAGCTCGAGCTGGATGCCCGCGTACTGAAGGACCGACGCTATCGGCGGCACCTGAAACGGCTCGGGATCGAACTGGATGCCGAGGACAGTGCGGCACTGGATCGCTGGCTCGCCGACGCCGCCGGCCGACTGGTACCGCACGAGATCGTCGCCCCGCCGGTACCGCTGGAGGTGCTGCCACGCATCGACCGGGTGCGTGCGGCATTGCAGGCGAAGGGCGCACGCGGCACCGAGGCCTCGCTCCTGTACGCCTTCGGCCTGCAGTTGAACATCGAGGCCCACAGCCTGGAGGCCGACTGGCTGACGTCCATCCTCAAGGCCTTCATGCTGCTCTACGAGGCCCTGGTGAAGGCCGGCAACATCGATCTTTCGCGCCAGCTCTCGCCCTTCATCAAGCCCTTTCCCGGCAGCTATGCGCGCCTTGTCCTGCAACCCGGCTACCACCCCGACATCACGAACCTGATCGACGACTACCTCGAACACAACCCGACGCGCAATCGGCCGCTGGACATGCTGCCCCTGTTTGCCGGGATCGACCGCGAGCGCGTGATGGCGGCGCCGGTGGAACGCGAACTGATCAAGCCCCGCCCGGCACTGCACTACCGCCTGCCGAACTGCGAGATCGACGACCCCGACTGGACCCTCGCGCGGCCGTTCAATGGCTGGGCCGAGGTCGAACACCTCGCTGCCGCCCCGGACCGCCTGGAGGCGGAGGGCTCGGAATACCTGCAGCGCCCGGCACAGACCCTCGGGCGCCTCACTGACCAGGTAGCGAAACGCATCCGTGACTGGTTCTGAACAGCACGCGCGCACCGATCCGGGGGCCACGGCGGGCATCAAGCCAGGGCGGCCACTGGTCGCCATCACCGGTCCGGACCGCGGTGGCTGGCTGGCATGGCTGTTCACGGCCCTGGCCGTGCGTCGCGCCGGTGGCCGTAGCATCCATATCCGTCCTGCCCACCCCTGCCACCACTGCCGGTTCGATGCCCTGATCGTCGGCGGCGGCGCCGATGTGGATCCCTCGCTGTACGGTGATCTCGAGGGCCCTGAGTTGAGTGAGATCCAGGCAGCAGAACGGCGCTGGTCGCAGCGCCTGTTTGGCTACGCCTTCTATCCCATCCTCTGGCTGCTGCGGCGCATGTTTCAGTCCCATGGCGGCACACTGGACAAGGCGCGGGACCGCCTGGAAAAGGCCCTCATCAACCGGGCCATCGACGAGCACAGGCCGGTGCTGGGCATCTGCCGCGGCATGCAACTGATCAACGTGGTGCTGGGCGGCACCCTGAACCGGAATCTGGACGGGTTCTACGTGGAGATCCCGCAGTCGCGGAGCCTGTTACCGGTGAAGCACATCACGCTGAAACCAGGCACCCGGCTGTCGAGGATCTTCGATCGCGATGACCTCTGGGTGAACGCGCTGCACGATCAGGCCGTGAACACACTGGGAAAGGGGCTCCGGGTCGCCGCCTGCGAGGCCACCGGCGTCATTCAGGCCATCGAGGCCGCGCAGGACTGGTGTATCGGGGTGCAGTGGCATCCCGAGTACCTGCCG
>JAWLFM010000200.1:0-5007 GCA_041685565.1 Thioalkalivibrio sp. | reverse complement strand
TCGCGATCACACACCTGTTGCGGCTGATCACCCTGTTGGTGGCCTTCGTCGCGATCCTGAGCGCACTGGTGGCCCTGCAGATGGAGCGCGCGCGGGAGTACGCAGTGCTGCGCAGCACCGGCCTGCTGCCCTCGGGCGTGTCGCGACTCGTCTTCCTGCAGGGTGCGTTGCTGGGACTGTTCGCGGCACTGGCGGCGATCCCGCTGGGTCTGGGCATGGGCTGGGTGCTGATCGAGGTGATCAATCGGGAGGCCTTCGGCTGGCGCATGGATGTGCTGCTGCCAGGCATCCCCCTGGCCGAGAATCTCCTTCTCGGTGTCGGTGCCGCGTTGCTGGCCTCGATCTATCCGGCCTGGCGGCTCGCGCGGATGCCGCTGGTCCCGGCCCTGCGGGTGGCGTGATGATGGGATTCGGAACGACGCAGCACCGAACACACGGCCGCAGCCGCCACCGCATGTTCGGTGCCACGGCCTGGGTGCTCATCGTGCTGGGTGGTGCCGGCTGCGCCCCGGACCCGTCCCCGGGTCCGGACGCGGAGCAGACCGTGACCCGGCTCACCGAGGCACTGGGCGGAACGGACACCGAGGGCTACCGACAGGCCGACCGCCCCCGCGACTTCAGTTTCCCCCGGGATCACGGACCGCATGCGGGTTTCCGCAACGAGTGGTGGTACATCACCGGGAATCTGGATGCGGAGAACGGCGACCGGTTCGGATTCCATATCACCTTCTTCCGGGTTGCGCTGGCCCCTTCCTTCGAAGGCGAAGCGGGCATGCTGGCGTCACCCTGGTCGACGCGGCACATCTGGATGGCGCATGCGGCGATCACCGACGTCGCCGGCCATCGCCATGTGTCCGAGGAACGGTTCGCCCGCGAGGCCGCGGGGCTGGCCGGCGCCACCGCGCAGGGCGGGAGGATCTGGCTGGAGGACTGGGTCCTGTCCGGGCTGGATGACGAGGCCTGGCGGCTGGTATTCGATGCAGGCCCCTACGCACTGGACCTCGCACTGGCGCCGGCCCGTGGTCCCGTGCTGCAGGGTGAGGACGGACTGAGTCAGAAGGGCAGGGAGCCGGGTAGCGCCTCGTACTACTATTCGCTGCCCCGCATCGCGGTCCAGGGTTCGCTGCGCGAGGAGCACGACGAACGGTCCGTGCGCGGGCAGGCCTGGCTGGACCGGGAATGGAGCACCAGCGCGCTGGACGAGGATCAGGCCGGCTGGGACTGGTTCGCGCTGCAACTCGACGATGGTATCGACATCATGTACTACCAGCTGCGCGGGTTGGACGGGTCGACGGATCCCCATTCGAAGGGGCGCTGGATGCCGGCCGATGGTCCGGACCGCATGCTGCGGCCGGCCGACCTGCAGCTCGAGCCGCTGCGCTTTGCGCGCATGAGCTCGGGAAGGCGCTACCCCGTGGCGTGGCGTCTGTCATTGCCGGAGTTCGATCGGGAACTCCGCATCGAGGCCGTGCTGGACCAGCAGGAGATGGAGTCATTCATTCCCTACTGGGAGGGTGCCGTCGATATCCGCGACCCGGACGGGCGCAGGCTGGGCCGCGGTTTCGTCGAACTCACCGGCTACGATGACCCCTGACCCGCCGTACATGGCGGGCGGGTCGACGGGTGCCTGGATGCAGGCTGGGATGCCAATGAACGAAGCGTGCCGGGCTGCCCTGCGTCGGGGCGCTGCGGCCGTCACCAGTCCAGTTCGTCCAGCGACGCGGTGTCGTCCAGGTCGTCATGGATGCGGCTGCGCAGGGCCCGCCGCTCCAGCAGTCGCTCCAGTGAGCGGCGGGCCGCCAGCGGGTTGACCATCGGCCGTGGTGTGGCGCTCACTTCCGGAAGCTCGTCGTCGAAGTCTGTGGACAGGTCGTCGGTCAGGTTCATGTTTGCGGATCTCTCAGGATTTCGTGGATTTTCTGCCCTTATAAGCGTTTGCTCATAGAGTGCAAGCAGAAAAAACTTATGAGACATCAACTGAGCTTATTGGTCAGGAATCTGCCGCCCTCCGACGAACTTGCCGGACAGCCGCAAGTCTCACCATGAGGCATCGATTTCGTAAATCCCTGAAAGAGGCGGCCCCATGTTGATTCGCAGACACAGCCGATCGGAACCGAGATCCAGCGAGATCACCCCAAGGGAGGTCTATCTCGCGCGTCGCGATTTCATGCGCGGTGGTCTGGCGCTCGGCGCCGGCCTGCTGCTTCCCTCTCTGGCAAGGACTCAGAGCGGCAACGGCCTGGACTTCTCCCCGGGTCCCTTCTCCACCGATGAAGCGAAGACGCCCTGGGAGGACGTGACCACCTACAACAACTTCTACGAACTGGGCACCGGCAAGTCCGATCCCGCCCGCAACGCCGCGATGCTGCGTACCGAACCCTGGTCGGTGGTCGTCGACGGTGCCTGCGCCAACCCCGGCCGCCATGCGCTGGAGGACTTCCTGAAGCCCCACGCGCTGGAGGAACGGATCTACCGGCTGCGTTGCGTCGAGGGCTGGTCGATGGTGATCCCCTGGGTCGGGTTCGAACTGAACCAGGTGTTGAAGCAGGCGGAACCCGCGGGATCGGCCCGCTACGTGGCCTTCGAGACCATCCTGGACCCCGAGAACCTGCCCGGTCAGCGGCGCCCGGTGCTGCAGTGGCCGTACACGGAAGGGCTGCGGCTGGATGAGGCCATGCACCCGCTGACCATCCTTGCCGTCGGTCTGTACGGAGAGGAACTGCCGAACCAGAACGGTGCGCCGCTGCGGCTCGTCGTGCCCTGGAAATACGGCTTCAAGAGCATCAAGTCCATCGTGCGCATCACCCTGACCGAGGAAGAACCGCCGACGGCCTGGAACCAGTCGCAGCCGAATGAATACGGGTTTTACAGCAACGTGAACCCCGATGTGGCCCATCCACGCTGGTCGCAGCGCACCGAGCGCCGCATCGGCGAGTTCCGCCGGCGCCGAACCGAGATGTTCAACGGTTATGGCGACGAGGTCGCCGATCTCTATGCCGGAATGGACCTGAAGCGGTACTTCTGATCCCTTGCGCGATGGCTTGTGTCCCGGTGGTGTCCCAGGTCTGGCGGCCTCGCCGCGAGGGCTGCAGCCGGTGAGCGGTGCCTCACCGGGAGCCCGTTCCCGGCCCGGTCGGCCCCGTCCGCGCAGCGGCAGAGCCCGGCAATGGCCGGCCATCCTGTGGTGGGTGGTCCTGTGCGCCGGTCTTGCCCCGGCCCTGTGGCTCGCTGCCCGCACGATGGGGGCCTTCGGCGGCCTCGGGGTCAACCCGATCGAAACGCTCCTCAGGGATTCGGGTACCTACACCATCATCCTGCTGCTGACGGCCTTGGCGGTGACCCCGTTGCGGCGCCTCACCGGCCAGGCCCCGATCCTGCGGCTGCGGCGCATGCTGGGGCTGCTGGCCTTCGGCTACGCCAGCGCGCACTTCCTGATCTGGCTGGGGGTCGATCTCTTCTTCGACTGGCAACTGATCGCCGAGGACCTGACGACCCGCCCGTTCGTGATGGCAGGGTTCGCCGCCTGGGTCATCCTCCTGCTGCTCGCGGCCACCTCCACCCGCGCTGCGATGACCCTGCTGAAGCGCAACTGGACCCGCTTGCACCGACTGGTCTATCTCGCCGGGATCCTCGGGATCGTCCACATCGTGTGGCTGACGCGGGCGGACTATCGGGAGGCGACGCTCTACGCCCTGACCCTCGCCGTACTTCTGGGCCTGCGTCTGTTCTGGGCACTGCGCAGGCCGCGAAAAGTCCGCGGCGAACCCGCGCGAAATGGGGCAGGCTGACCGGCCGGACTATACTGGAGCCGAATACAGCGTGCCGGAGAAGACAGTGGCCAGTTTTACCCTGGAATTGCATCCACGAGGGCCAGAGGATCCCCAAAGCCAGCGCGTCTCGGTGCTTGCCCAGGGCGAGCTGCCGGAATACGGGCAGGTCTGGGTCTGGGACATGCTCTATGCCCAGCAGCTCTTCGCCCTGGGCGACAGCCCGCTTGCGGGGGAGCTGCGCGAGACGCTGGAACTCTGGGCGGTGAACATGTCCAGCAAGGTCTTCCAACCCTGGGACCACATCCGCCTGAAGGGGCACCTGAGACTCTCGGAGGACCTCGAACTGGTCAGGCCGGTGCCCGGGGAGGATGCGGCAGCGCCGCAGCCGGGGCAGGTCATTGATCTGCAGGTCGAGGGCGCCGCGGACGATCTGCCCCGGATCCGGGTGAGTCCGGACATCCTGCCGCCTGAGGCGCGCTACTGGCTGGTGCTGGCCATGGCGCAGTACTTTATCGCCCAAAACGACATGTTCGCCCGGGAGCTTCCCATTCACCTGCTGGCGTTCCGCAAGTACCACGCCGACATCAATCTGCCGCAGACCGCGGCGGCGGCCGAGGAGGCCCCGTTCTACGCGATCCAGAAGGCCATGGAGTACTTCCAGAGCGCCGGCGGCGCACAATGAGCCTCCGCAGGACCCGGTCCCGGACCTGGAGGCAGGCATGAAGACCGTCTACACCGCGGCCGATCCGATCATGGCGGGATTCATCGAGGGGGTACTGCAGAACGCCGGCATCCGGGCACATGTGATGCAGGCGGGTCTGTACGGCGCCGCCGGTGAGATCCCGCCCAACGAATGCTGGGCACGTGTCGTGGTGGTGCATCCGGAGCAGGCGGAGCAGGCGCGGGCGGTGATCAAGGAATATCTCGAGGCCGAGGCCGACCCCGATGCCCGCGATTGGAAGTGTCCCCGCTGCGGCGAGCGCATCGAGGGCCAGTTCACCCAGTGCTGGAGCTGCGGCTACGAGCGGGAGCCGCCGGCCCTGCGCTGATTCCCCAATGCTGCAGGTATGCTGTCAGCCCTTGGCATCTGGAGTGTGGCGGCTTGCACCAATTACCTGTCCAAACCAGCCGTAGGCCATGACCAAGCCAACAAACGACCCGCTGGCGGAAACCACTCTCGGCTCCGAGGAGATGTTCGACGGCGTGCTGCTGAAGGTGCGCAGGGACCGCGTGCGCC
>JAWLFM010000028.1:0-20636 GCA_041685565.1 Thioalkalivibrio sp. | reverse complement strand
CGGCGTCAATGACCACGTCCACTCCCAGGTAGCCGAGCTGGCTCAGTTCAAAGCAGCCGGCGGCGAGCTCCATCAGCTGTTCCCAGCCGGGGATCTGCAACCCGACGATGCTCTGCTCGCTGTCGGGGTGTTCGCGGCAGGGCTTGTTGTAGCGCACCCCGCCGATGGTGCGGCCGGAACCGAGGTCGATGCCCGTGCCGACCGCGCCCTGGTGCAGGTTGGCCTTGCCGTCGGAGTCCTGGGTGGGCAGGCGCATCATCGCCATCACCGGGTAGCCGCGATAGACCACCGTGCGAATGTCCGGCACGCCGCGATGCGAGACCGCGTCGAAGACCGAGGAGAAGCGCACCCGCTGCTCGATCATGGCGAAATCCGGGCGCCCGCCGAGGCTGTACATGCCGGACAGGACGTTGGAGATGTGATCGTCCAGCTCGCTCAGCTCCATGGCGCGGCCGCCCGCCCGGCGCGGACGATCGCCGCGCCAGCCCTCGATCACCAGGATGCCGTCGCCGGCGGCGCCATGCGCCGGCTTGATCACGAAGCCGTCTTCGTAGTCCCGCAGCTGGCGGCGCACGTCGCGGATCTGGCGGTGGGTGCGCACGACCCCGTAGAGATCGGGTACCGACAAGCCGGCATCCAGGGCCAGTTGCTTGGTCTGCAGCTTGTCATCGACCCGAGGGTAGAAGCGCCGGGCATTCCAGGCCGCGATGTAGCGGGAGTTGCGGGCGTTCATGCCGACGATGCCCTGTTCTTTCAGGACGCGTGGACGGACGAAGCGCGGAAGCCAGGCGGGCATCAGTCGGGCCTCCGCATCGCGTCCTGGATGCGGCCGAAACGGAACAGCTCGGTCAGGCGGTAGCCGGTGTAGCGCCCGATCAGCAGGGTCACGGCCAGCAGCACCAGCAGCAGTTCCGGGAACACGAACAGCAGGTGCTCCAGCTGGCGGTTGGCCATCAGGCCGTAGGCGGCGGCCGCGACGACCAGGCTGCCGATGCCCTGGGTGATGGCGTCGGCCGGGCCGTGTTCCTCCCATACGACCGACATGCGTTCGATGGTCATGGCGAGGATGACCATGGGGAACAGTGACAGCGCCAGGGCCCGTTCCAGGCCGAGCTGGTGCGACAGCACGCTGATCCCCAGCATCAGCATGATGACCACACTGACCACCGCCGCCAGGCGGGGTACCAGCAGTAGCCGGAGGTGCTCGAGGTAGAAGCGCACCACGAGGCCCAGCGACACGATCAGCGTGAACAGGATGATACCGGCGAGCAGCTGGGTCTCGCGGAAGGACAGCGCGATCAATACCGGCATGAAGGTCCCGAAGGTCTGCACACCGATCACGTTGCGCAGGAACACGATGATCATCGCGCCCAGCGGCACCATCAGCAGCACCCGGTAGGTGTTCTGCGTGCCCAGTGGCAGGTTCAGGGTGGAAAAATCCAGGATGCGAGTGTCGAGAGTGTCGCCGAAGCGCTGAATGGTCGCGAGGGCGTCCTGCACCCCGCGCGACACTGCAAACCGGACCTCGGCATTCTCGCCGTTCGTCACTTCCAGTAGTGGGGCATCGCCATGGCTCCAGACGGCCACGTCCGACGGATATTCGATCTCGCCCGTTTCCGGGTCGATGGGTACCCAGCGCCGGGTGTTGTGGACCTCCAGCCAGGTCTGCGGTTCGATATCCCGGCGCCCGTCCACCAGTTGCAGGGCGGTTACCTGCCGGGCGGGGATGCGGGCCGTGGCGAGCAGTTCGATCAGGGTCTCGGTGCGGCGTGCGCGATTGTCGTCGCTCTCGATGAACACCGCCGCGTTTGATGATGGTGCGGCGTTGGCGAGGTCGTTGACGAGCACCGAGGCGAAGCTCTGGATGTCCGAGGATCGCCCGCGGACATCGTCGATCAGGGCCTCGGCGGCCGAGCGGAAAGGCTCGGTCCAGTCGGGGACCGCGACCGGTCCCGGATATTCGGACTCAGAGCGGTCATTGCCGTCGCGGTAGAGCGTGGCGCGGTAGTACAGCACCTGCTCGCCGCGCGGCTGGCGCGTGGTCCACTGGGCCAGCCGGTCCTCCGCCTGCGTGACGGTGTTCAGGCCGTAGCCGCGCGAGACGAACCCTTCGTCCAAGATGGAGAAGTTGGGCAGGCGGTGCGGGATGCGCAGCTCGACCGTGCCTGCGCCACCAGTGGGCTGGTAGCGCACGCGCGCCTCCACCTGCCAGGTCTCGACGGTGGCATCCGGCTGCAGGGGCATCCCCAGCGCGCTGACCTTGTAGGCGAAGACACCGAGTCCGACCGCGCTCAGCAGCACGATCAGGATCGGGAGGTGAAAGCGCTTCACTGGTCATCCGCCGCGCAGTCGGGCGCACGCAGGTGCTCCTCGCCCGAGTCGACCAGGATATGGCCGGCCATGTGGCTGCGACCGATCAGGGCTTGATAGGTCAGTGCCGTGCGGTCGATCAGGCTGGTGTCGGCGCGCAGGAGCCGGTCGCTAATGCAGAACTCCATGCGCACCACTGGCCGCTCCTGCGACTCGCCGCTGTGGCGACGGATGCGGACGATTCGCTCGATCGGGCGTTCCAGGGTAATGCGTGCGTCCTCGTCGTCCGGGTCGATGATGTCGAAGCGGATCCAGTCCTCGCCGTCCTTCTCGAAACGCTCCTTGTTCAGGGCGTTCAGCGAGGACGAGGTCGCGCCCGTGTCCATACGCGCCTCCAGCACAACGTCCTCCTCGACGATGTGCACGTCCTCCACCGCGCCCAGGATCGCCATGGAGGGGCCCGACTCGTGGGCTGCGGCGGATTGCGCGAGGAGTGCGAGGCCGAGCAACATGGTCGGCACGATGGAGTGGGTTAAGCTGGAACGACGGGCGGCTGGAACAGTCACGCAGTCTCCTGAAGGTTACAAAACGGCAAAGCCTAGCTGATCATAGTGGTTCGTCCATGTTAATGGCTTCACAAAGTCACGGAACTATTGCCACCCTTGTCACTAGTCCAGGAGTCGCCATGCACTGGGTAGTCGATCTCGCCGACCTGACCATGAACGATGTCGCGAAGGTGGGCGGCAAGAATGCCTCGCTAGGGGAGTTGCTGGGACAGCTTGGTGCGGCCGGGGTTCGGGTGCCCGGCGGGTTCGCCACCACTGCGGACGCCTATCGCGCCCTGCTCGGAAAGGACGGGCTGGACGAACAGATCAAGGCGCGCCTGGCGGATCTGGATATCAACGACATCGAGGCCCTGCGCGCCGCCGGGCGCGAGGTGCGCGGCTGGATCGAGCAGGCGGAGCTGCCCGGCGAGCTGGAGCAGGCGGTGCGCGAGCATTACGCGCAACTGGGCGATGATGTCCCGGTCGCCGTGCGTTCGTCGGCTACCGCCGAGGACCTGCCCGAGGCCTCGTTCGCCGGGCAGCAGGAGACCTTCCTCAACGTGCGCGGCATCGATGCTCTGCTGCAGCGTCTGCGCGAGTGTTTCGCGAGCCTGTACAACGACCGCGCGATCGCCTATCGCGTGCACAACGGCTTCGCCCACGACGAGGTCGCGTTGTCGGCCGGCATCCAGCGCATGGTGCGCTCGGACGTCGGCGCCAGCGGCGTGATCTTTACCCTGGATACCGAGAGCGGCTTCCGCGATGCGGTGTTCATTACCGGGGCCTGGGGCCTGGGCGAGACGGTCGTGCAGGGCGCGGTGAACCCCGACGAATACCAGGTCTACAAGCCGGCCCTGGCGTCCGGCAAGCGCGCCATTATCGGCCGCACACTCGGCACCAAGGCGGTGCGCATGGTGCTGACCGAGGACGGTACCCGTACCGAAGATACCCCGGAGGACCTGCGCCAGCGCTTTTGCCTGTCGGATGCCGACGCCGAGCAGCTCGGGCGCTATGCGGTAGCGATCGAGCAGCACTACGGCCGGCCGATGGACATCGAGTGGGCGCAAGACGGCGAGACCGGCGAGTTGTTCATCGTGCAGGCGCGTCCGGAAACGGTGGAGAGCCGGGTCGAGCTGGGTGCCGGCGAGCGTTACGAGCTGGCCCCGCACGAGGCGGGGCCACTGGTGACCGGCCGCGCGATCGGCGCGAAGATCGGGGCCGGTGTCGTGCGCGTGCTGGACTCGCCGGATGCCATGCACACCATGGAGGAAGGCGACATCCTGGTCGCGGACATGACCGACCCGGACTGGGAGCCGATCATGAAGCGCTCCGCCGCGATCGTTACCAATCGCGGCGGGCGCACCTGTCATGCGGCGATCATCGCCCGCGAGATGGGAATCCCGGCGGTGGTGGGCTGCGGCAATGCGACCGAGGTGCTCTCCGACGGCATGCAGGCGACCGTCTCCTGTGCCGAGGGCGACGACGGTCACGTGTATCCGGGAAAGCTGGAATACCACGTCAAGAAGACCGATATCGGCGAGCTGCCCGAGCTGCCGGTCAAGCTGATGCTGAACGTGGCCAACCCGGGACGCGCCTATGCCTTCTCGCAGCTGCCACATGCCGGGATCGGGCTGGCGCGGCTGGAGTTCATCATCAACGGCACCATCGGCGTGCACCCGCTGGCGCTGCTGGACTACGCCGAGGATCCGAACCGGCTGGAATCCGACGTACAGGAACGCATCGCCGAGCGGCTGCATGGATTCGACGACGGCCCGCGCGAGTTCTTCGTGCGCAAGCTGTCCGAGGGCATCGCGACACTGGCGGCGGCCTTCGCACCGGAGCCGGTGATCGTGCGCCTGTCGGACTTCAAGTCCAACGAGTACGCCCACCTGATCGGGGGGCGCGGCTACGAGCCGCAGGAAGAAAACCCGATGCTGGGCTTTCGCGGGGCCTCGCGCTACCGATCGGAGACCTTCCGTCCGGCCTTCGCGATGGAGTGCGAAGCATTGCGGCGGGTGCGCGACGACATGGGCCTGGACAACGTGCAGGTCATGGTCCCGTTCGTGCGCACCCTCGCCGAGGCCGAGGACGTGATCCGGGTGCTCGGCGAAGAGGGCCTGCGCCGCGGAGAGAACGGCCTGAAGATCGTGATGATGTGCGAGATCCCGTCCAACGCGCTGCTGGCGGCGCGCTTCCTCGAGCACTTCGACGGTTTTTCCATCGGTTCCAACGACCTGACCCAGCTGACCCTTGGGGTGGATCGCGATTCGGGCCTGGTCGCCGATTCCTTCGACGAACGCAACGATGCGGTGAAGGCGCTTTTGAGCATGGCGATCCGTGCCGCGCGGCGAGCCGACAAGTATGTCGGGATCTGCGGCCAGGCCCCTTCCGACTACCCCGAGCTGGCCGTCTGGCTGATGAACGAGGGCATCGATTCCCTGTCGCTGAATCCGGATTCGCTGTTGTCCACCTGGGAGCAGCTGGCCAGGGTACGGGGCGCGGGCGAAGGGTCGCGGTGATGACGGGTCCCGTCGCCCAGTGCCCGCAGGTCTATCTGGTCTCGGACGGGACCGGGATCACCGCGGAGACGCTAGCGCGCTCCCTGTTCACTCAGTTCCCGGATGTCGACCCCGCGTGGCACCGGCTGCCCTTCGTGCAGACGCCCGGCCGCCTGGCCAGCGTGTTCGCCCGGGCCGCGGACGGCCCCCAGCCCGCGCTGGTGGTGGCCACCCTGGCCAACGCCGACCTGCGGGCCGACCTGCGCCACAGCCCGGTCCCGGTGATCGACGTCTTTGGCGAACAGGTGGAGCGGCTGGAACAGCTGCTGGGGGTGGCATCGCAGTCGGTCTCCGGCCGCGCCCACGGTATGGGCGATGTCAGCCGCTACGACCGGCGCATCGAGGCGCTGAACTATACCCTGGCCCATGACGATGGTCTCGCCACCCAGGACCTGTCGGTCGCCGATGTAGTGCTGCTGGGGGCCTCGCGCTCGGGCAAGACGCCGACCAGCCTCTACCTGGCCATGAACTACGGGCTGTTCGCCGCCAACTACCCCCTGGTGCCGGAGGACTTGCGTCAGGGTGATATCCCGCATATGCCCGAGGGGCTGCGGGGGCTGGGCGGGCGCCTGGTCGGACTGACGATCACCCCGCAGCGTCTGGCGCAGATCCGCGAGGGCCGTCGGCCCGACAGCCGCTACGCCAGTCTGGCGCAGTGCCGGGCGGAATGCGTGGCGATCCAGGAATTCTTCGATATCTGGCGGATCCCCCACCTGGATGTCACCGAGCTGTCCATCGAGGAGATCGCCACCCGGGTGCGTGACTGCATGGACGCCCGCAGCGGCGGCTGAGCCGCGCGGCCGGGACAGGCTGCGCGCCGCAGCTTGGCATCCCGCCGACCTTGCCGGAGAATGAGCGATTAACCTGTCGGATCGAAGGAGCCCGCATGCCCGCCGCTGGAACCGGACAAGAGATTGCCATCTTCCTCGTCAGCGTTGTCTTCGGGATATACATCATCCTGTTGATTCTGCGAACGATTTTCGGCCTGGTTCGGGCCGACTACTACAACCCGATCTCGCAGACCATCGTGATGCTGACCGATCCGCCGCTGCGGGTGCTGCGGCCGGTGATCCCGTCGGTGGGGCGGCTCGACCTGGCGGCGGTCGTGCTGATGGTCGTGCTCAAGTTCATCGAGATCTGGCTGCGGGTGCTCATCGTCGGTGTGGATGTCGGGGTCGGGATCATCCTGGCCGTGGCGATCCGCGAGCTGCTGACCACCGTGATCTGGGTATTCATCATCGCGCTGATCGCCGAGGTGGTGATGAGCTGGATCCAGGCCGGGGGTGGCGGTGCCGCGAACAACCCGATCATGCGCCTGGCGGGGGCGGTGAACCGCCCCATACTCGGGCCGCTCCGCCGGGCCCTGCCGAACACCGGCGCGATCGATTTTTCGCCGATGATCGCCCTGGTCGGGCTCTATATCCTGCTGATTATCGTGCGCTCTTTCTGATCTGGACCAAGACGCTCGCCGATTGGTCGTCGGGACCCCCGTTTCATTGCAGGCAAAACGGGCTAGACTCGAAGACAGGGGATCCTGAAAGCTTTTCGCCACAGGGCCCCGCTTTCCCAAACAGGCAAAGGAGTCAGCCATGGCAAGAGTGCATCGGGTCTTTACCGGCTTTCTCGTCGCTCTGGCGGCGGTCGCTCTCGGCAGCTCGATCGCATCCGCCAACGAGGCGGAGTTCGACAATTACGTCGTTCACTACAATGTGATCAATACCACCTTCCTGTCTCCGGAGGTCGCGCGGGCCTACAACGTGCGGCGCAGTTCCAGTCGGGCGATGGTCAATATCAGCTTGATGGAGCGGGGCGACAACGGTCTGCAGGCGGTTTCCGCCGAGGTGACCGGTTCGGCCACCAACATGAACGACCAGATGCGCAACCTGCGCTTCCGCGAGATCCAGGACGGTGACGCCATCTACTTCCTGTCCGAAGTCACGGTGCGCAGCGGGGAGACCCTCGACTTTGCGATCGACATCGCCCCGGAAGGCAGCGAGCGCGTGCTGCCGGTGCGTTTCTCGCGCGATTTCTACGTGGACTGAGCCCCGGGGCTTTCCGAACGATGCCTCGCCCGGGTGGGCGAGGCATTACATCGCGACACTCAGCAGCATCCAGACGCCATAAAGCGCGACCCCACCGCCGGCCACCTGACGGACCCAGGGGCGGCGTACGAAGGCCGCCATCCGCGCAGCGAATACTCCCATCAGCAAAAGATTGGGCAGCGTGCCCAGGGCGAAGGCGCCCATCAGCGCGGCACCCTCCAGCGCCCCGCCAGCTCCGAGGGACCAGGCCAGCACGCTGTACACCAGCCCACAGGGCAGCCAGCCCCACAGGCCGCCGACCACCAGGGCCTGCCCCGCATGGCGCACCGGAAGGAAGCGTCGCCCCAGCGGTTCGATCCGGCGCCACAGCACCCCGCCGGCCTGTTCCAGGCGTGCCAGGATCGGCCACCACCCGGCGAGATAGAACCCGAGCAGGATCAGGAAAATCGCGGCAAAGCCCTGCAGGATCGCCTGGCCGGCGGGCAGCCCGCCCAGCAGGCTGGCCCCCAGCCATCCGGCCAGGGCCCCGGCGATGACGTAACTCGCCATGCGCCCGAGGTTGTAGGCCAGCAGCAGGTCCAGCCCCGGACCGCGCCGGCCGTGCCCCATGGAGATGGCGCCGACGATGCCCCCGCACATCCCCAGGCAGTGGACGCCGCCGAGGATGCCCACGGCCAGGGCGGACAGGAGGGTGCCCGGATCAACCATCCGCGTTGCCCTTCAGGCCGCCGGGCTTAGCTGGGGTCGGCCGCATCGCCCAGCACCTCGTGCTTGGTTCGGATGAAGGTGGAATGTGGGACGTAGAGCAGGTCCGCGAGGTGCCGGATGACCGCCTCCTGGCGCTTGTGCAGGTCGCGGTTGGCCCAGGCGGCGCGCCACAGGGCGCGCATGATGTCGGTCTTCTGGTCGGTGTCGAAGTTCGCGTTGACCTCGCGCACCATGGGATGGATGGAGATCAGGTCGTCGCTTTCCTCGCGGGCAATCTCCAGCATCGCGTCGGCGGTATCGGAATCGAGCCGGAACAGTTCGATCAGGCTCGCGCGCACGGATTCCAGCTCCTCCGCGTGCAGATGAAAGTCCGCCCGGCAGACCTCCATGATCAGTGCCGCGGCGGCACGCTGAAGGCGTTCGTCGGGGTCGCCCTCGGCGCGGTCGCTGCGTTCGGCGCCCAGCAGGCGCTGCCAGTGGCTGCGGAGTTGTTCGATCATGTCATGGCCCTTCGTGCTTTTGCGCGGCGTGGGGCATTGCGTATGGTGCCCGAATGGAAACCGCCCGGTCCGAATCCCCCGATCTGCTCCTGCTCTCCGGCGGCATCGAGAGCAGCGCCCTGCTGGCGCAGCGCCACGCCGCCGGTCAGCCGTTGCGCGCCGTCTGGGTCGACTATGGCCAGCGCAATGCGGCCCGCGAATGGGCGGCGGTGGAGTATCTGGCTGCAAGCTACGGTGCTACGCCCATTGCGCTGGATCTGCAGTCTCTGCGTTCGGCCTTCACCCGGCGCAATGACTGGGTCGGGCATGTGCCCTTGCCACAGCGCAATCTGCTGGTGCTGGCGCTGGCGGTCAACCTGGCCGAACACCACGGTGCCGGACGCATCCTGCTGGCCCTGAACCGCGAGGATCAGGGGCACGGCCCGGGTTCGCAGCCCGGCTTCGTGCAGCAGGTCTCGACGCTGGCGGCGACCCTGGTGCCGGGCCTGCGGGTGGAGGCGCCGCTGATCGAGCAGTCCAAAGCGGCGATTATCGCCACGACGGACCCGCTGGGGATCGACTGGCGCCGCACCTGGAGCTGCCTTCTGGCACAATCCCGCCAGTGCGGGCGCTGCCCGCAGTGCCAGGCCCGGCGGGCAGCGTTCGCCGCGGCCGGTATCCCCGACCCGACCGACTACCGCGAAGCACCCCGATGACCTATGCCGCCATTCCCCGCCATGTCTCCGAGCGCCTGGAGATCGCCATCCTTACCGGCGAGACCCTGCAGCTGAACTGGGCCGATCCCGACTCCAGCCAGGCCTGGTGGGGCAAGGTGACGCCCCGCGAAGTGCGCGCGGCGGAGGGTTATCACTGGCTGGATGGCGAGTGCGAAGGCCGGTCGGTACAGATCCGTCTGGACCTGATCCGCAACCTGCCGACCCCGGTCAAGTAGGGGGCACGCCCTTCACTGGCAGGCCGGGTAGCAGGTCTGCCAGCGACTCCAGCAGCAGGAAGTCCTCCGAGTGCATGGGGTCGCCGCGCTCGTCGGGGTAACGCATCCCGCGCAACTCCGCGATCCCGGCTCCGGCGGCGCTGGCCAGCGCCAGCAGGTTGTCGTCCACCAGCAGGGTGCGCGCGGGATCATGGGGCGCGACCCGCTGCAGGCGTTCCCAGAACGTGGCCTCTTCCTTGGCGCAGTCGAGATCGTGGGCCGAGACGATGGTGTCCAGGCGGTCGCCGATGCGGGTGAGCTGGTGCTTGAAGGCGTAGACCTGCGGATGGGCGTTGGTGACCAGCACCCTGCGCCGGCCGGCGCGTTGCAGGGCGGCCAGCAAGGTGTCGGCATGCGGTTTCAGGGCGATGTGATGGGCCAGTTCGCGCTTCAGGCCGAGGATGTCCAGCCCGGTGAACCGCGTCCAGTGGTCGACGCAGTACCACTCCAGCTTGCCGCGTACCCGCTGCATCTCGTCTTCCAGGCGGCGGCGTGCGCACTCCGGGTCGTCCGGCTGGCAGCGGATGTACTCCTGCGGTATCAGCTCGCGCCAGAAGCGGTTGTCGAAGTGCAGGTCCAGCAGCGTGCCGTCCATGTCGAACAGCACGGTGTCGATGCGCTCCCAGTCGAGCGCGCCGGGGCCGGTGGGCGGGTGCGGATTTTTTTCGGGGTTTTGCGGGTCCACAGCAGACGGCAACACGGATGAGGGTGGCGACGATGATCTCCATGGTACCCCAATCGCGGTTTCTTTCCGGGGCCTCGGTCCTTGTGCTTCTGGCGCTCCCGCTTGCAGTGCACGGCATGGACCCCGGCGACCCGGATTACGATCCCCTGGAGGACGACGCCCTGTGGGGCGATACGGTCTCCCCGGACCAGACGCAGACGACGAGTCCGGAGCTGACCTTCCTGCTGGAGGAGCCCGAGCGCACTCCGCATCACCACCAGAACCAGATCCGCATCACGCCGTCCTCGCTGGAGGATGGCTGGGCCGATCTGCGCCAGTGCCACAATGACGTGGCGGCCATCCGGCGCATGGTCATTGTGTACAATGAGGCGACCATCGACGAGCTCCAGGTCGAGTCCACCCGCAACATCGAATCCGCGCGCGCCGAGGGCGATCGAGTGGACCTGCGCGGGGTGGAAAAGGACGCCGAGGTCTGCGTCACCGCGCGCATGAAGATCGTCGAGCACGAGGGCGATGGCGTCTATCGCCTGGAGAACGGTCCGTTCGTGCGTCGCTTCCTCGACGGCTATTTTCCGATGCGTGTCACCATGGCCGTCAGCTGGGGCGATCTCGACCTGCGCCTCGCGGAAACCGAGCCAGCCGCGCAGGACGGGTTCGAGGTGGTGACCTCCGATCACGGGTTCATGTTTGACACCCTGTTCGAGGGCGAACTGCGGACCCTGGTGCGGCTTCGCAACAGCCATTAGCAACATCTACTAAGGGAAACGCGGGCGTGGACATGAACCCGCGTTCCCCTGAACCTTGCCCGGAGGGGGCATGAGCCGAGACAAGCCGGATGTCCAGGGGCGGCGTACGGTCGCCAGCAGCCGCCTGTTCGAGGTGGAGGAACTGGACCTCGAGTTCAGCAATGGCGCGCGCACCTGCTTCGAGCGCCTGGTCAGCCGTGGCCACGGGGCGGTGATCATCGCCCCCGTGCAGCGTGATCGCACCGTCCTGCTGATCCGTGAATACGCGGCCGGCACCCACCGCTACGAGCTGGGCCTGCCCAAGGGGCGCATGGAGGCGGGCGAGGACATCCTGGCCGCCGCCAACCGGGAGATCATGGAGGAGGTCGGCCACGGCGGGCACCGTCTGACCCATCTGGGCGCGCTGACCGTGGCCCCCGGCTACATGGCCCACCAGACCCATCTGGTACTGGCCGAGGACCTCTACCCGCAGGTGGCCGAGGGCGACGAGCCCGAGGCGATCGAGGTGGTGCCCTGGTCGCTGGATCGTCTCACCGAGCTGGTTGCACGCGAGGATCTCACCGAGGCCCGCTCCATCGCCGCGCTGTACATGGTGCGCGACTACCTCGACGGCTGATCCATGTCCCGCCGGAATTGAGAGGCCGGTTAGGGAAACACTAGGTCCATGTACACATTCGCGCTCGAGTCGCTTTTGCGTGCGAGCAAGGCGCGGTGACGGCCGTGCAGTCACTCTGCACAAGGGAGCCGCAACGCCGTGCGCGCCCGTTGTTGACGAGAACGGGCGGCCGGGCCCCTTCGGGATTGGCACCCCAGGTTCCCCGACCCTGCGTTGCGGCCCTTGCCGGTAGAACCACTACCGGCTGCGCACCGCGCCTGGTCTCGGACAACCAGGGGTGCCAACGCGAGTGTGTACATGGATCAGTGTTTCCCTAGAGTTTCCCCGGCGCGCCAACCCTGCCAAGCTACAGGGAATGTTCCGGGAAAACGGGAGTTCCCCATGCATGCTCTGCCGAAGGACGCGGCCCTTACCGCCCTGATGCACGAGGTCTCGGCCCTGGCCGACGAGGCCGGTCACGCCATCCTCGAACTCTACGAGACGCGCTTTGCCGTGACCGAGAAGGCGGACCATTCGCCACTCACCGAAGCCGATCTGGCCGCCCATCGCATCCTGAGCCAAGGGCTGGCCGAGATCGACCCCGACTGGCCGGTACTCTCGGAAGAGGGGCAGGATATCCCCTACGAGCGTCGCCGCCAGTGGTCGACCTACTGGCTGATCGACCCCCTCGACGGGACCCGCGAGTTCGTGAAGCGCAACGGCGAGTTCACCGTGAACGTGGCGCTGATCCACAACCACGAGCCGGTCCTGGGGGTGGTCTGGTGTCCGGTGCTCAAGCGTCTGTACGCGGGGCACCGCGATGGCCTGGCGATCCGGCGCGACGAAGGCCAGGCCCCGCGCGATATCGCGGTGGCGCACGACCGCATCGGCACCGATCACCCGATGGTGGCGGGCAGCCGTTCACACGGGGCGGAACGCCTGAAGGGCGCGCTGGACCGGCTGGGTCCGCACGAACTGGTCAGCATGGGCAGCTCCCTGAAGCTGTGCCTGGTCGCCGAGGGCGCGGCCGACATCTATCCGCGACTGGGGCCCACCAGCGAATGGGATACCGCGGCGGCCCACGCCGTGGTGCGCGCCGCGGGCGGCCGCGTGACGGACCTGTATGGCGAGGAGCTGCGCTACAACACGCGCGAAAGCCTGCTCAACCCCGAGTTCCTGGTGTGCGCGGGCAACCCCGGTGGCTGGCTGCGCCGTCTGGGGTTGCCGGACGACTGACCGCCGGCCCGCCCGTCAGGCGGCGCCGTTGGTGCGCGAGGGGGCCACCGGCTCCGGCGTGATGTCCCAGATCTGGTTGGCGTAGTCGCGCACCGTGCGGTCGATGGAGAAGTACCCCATGCGCGCGACGTTCAGGATGGCGGCCTCGGCCCATGCGGCGCGGTCGGCGTACAGGGTGTCCGCCCGGTCGCAGGCCTCGGCGTAGGCCGCGTAGTCGGCGATCACGAAGAACGGGTCCTCGTGGCGCAGATAGCGGCCGAGGTCGCGGTGGGTCTCCGGGTCGTCGCAGGTAAAGAACCCGGATTCGATCATTTCCACCGCCGCGGCCAGCCGGGGCTCTGCGGCCAGGACTGCCTCGGGGCGCGGGCCGCTGCGCCGGTGTTCGACGACCTCCTCGGCGGTCATGCCGAAAATGAAGATGTTCTCCTCGCCGACCGCGTCGCGGATCTCGATGTTGGCGCCGTCCAGGGTGCCGATGGTCAGGGCCCCGTTCAGCGCGAGCTTCATGTTGCCGGTGCCGGAGGCCTCGAAGCCGGCGGTGGAGATCTGCTCGGAGACATCCGCCGCCGGGATGATGATGCTGGCGGAGCTCACCTCGTAGTTGGGGAAGAACACGCACTTCAGGCGGTCGCCGACGGCCGGGTCATTGTTGACGATGTCGGCGACCTCGTTGATGACCTGGATGATGCCCTTCGCTCGGGCATAGCCCGGCGCGGCCTTGCCGCCGAACAGCACCACGCGCGGCGGGATGTCTTCGCCGGCGCGGATGCGGCGGTAGAGATCCACCACGTGCAGGAGCTTCAGCAGCTGGCGCTTGTACTCGTGGATGCGCTTGATCTGCACGTCGAACATCACGTCCGGGTTCAGTTCCACGCCGGTGCGTTCGCGCACCAGGTTCGCCAGGCGCACCTTGTTGGCGCGCTTCACGTCCATGAAGGCCTTCTGCAGGTCGGCGTCATGGGCATAGGGCTCAAGGGCACGCAGGCGGTCCAGATCGTACTGCCAGTCGTTGCCAATGCGCTGGCCCAGGAGCTCGGTGAGTGCCGGGTTGGCCTGGATCATCCACAGGCGCGGGGTCACACCGTTGGTGACGTTGACGAAGCGTTCCGGCCATAGGTTGTAGAAGTCCTCGAACAGGGTCTCCTGCAGCAACTGGGTGTGCAGCGCCGCCACGCCGTTGACGCGGTGTGAGCCGACCACCGCCAGATGGGCCATGCGCACGCGCCGGCCGTTTTGCTCGTCGATGATGGACAGCCGCGCCAGGCGGTCGTTGTCGCCCGGATAGCGGTGGCGTACCTGTTCCAGGAAGTCGTGATTGATCTCGTAGATAATGCCCATATGGCGGGGGAGCACGCGCTCCATCAGCTCCACCGGCCAGGTTTCCAGGGCTTCGGGCATCAGGGTGTGGTTGGTGTAGGCGAAGGTGCGCCGGGTAAGGTCCCAGGCGCGATCCCAGGACAGTTCGTGGCAGTCCACCAGCAGGCGCATCAGTTCCGCCACCGCGATGGCCGGATGGGTGTCGTTCAGCTGGATCGCGACCTTGTCGGGCAGGGCATCCAGGTTGTAACCCAGCGCCAGGTGGCGATCCAGGATGTCCTGCAGCGAGGCGGAGACGAAGAAGTACTCCTGTTTCAGCCGCAGTTCCTTGCCGATCGCGGTGGCGTCGTTCGGGTACAGGACCATCGAGATGGTCTCCGACTCGGCCTTGTCCGCCACCGCGCGGATGTAGTCGCCCTCGTTGAAGTAACGCAGGTCGAAGTCGCGGGTGGCCTTGGCCGCCCACAGACGCAGGTTGTTTACGTTGCGCCGGCCGTAGCCCGCCGTCGGGTAGTCGTAGGCCATGGCCAGGACTTCTTCGACATTTTCCCAGGTGTAGCGGGTCTCGCCGCCGGGGTGATGGTGCTCGACCACGTGGCCGTAGAAATGGATCGGGTACTTGCGGTCCGAGCGCGGGAACTCCCACGGGTTGCCGTAGCGCAGCCAGTTGTCCGGGTGCTCGACCTGGTGGTAGGGCTCGAATTCCTGCCGGAACATGCCGAATTCGTAGCGGATGCCGTAGCCGTAGCCGGGGTAGCCCTGGGTCGCCAGCGATTCCAGGATGCAGGCGGCCAGGCGCCCCAGGCCGCCGTTGCCCAGGGCCGCGTCGTCCTCGAGATCGAGGATGGTGTCCAGGTTCACGCCGAGATCGTCCATCGCCTGGCGGGCCGGCTCGAGGATGCCCATGTTGCGCAGGTTCGCCTCGAGCATACGTCCGATCAGGTACTCCATTGACAGGTAGTAGACGCGCTTGACGTCCTCATCGGCGAACTGCCGACGGGTCAGGAGGCGACGCTCTACCATGCGCTCGCGGATGGCAAAGGCCAGCGCCTCCATCCAGTCGCGTTCGGTGGCCTGGCGCGGGTCCTCGCCGACCACGCGGACCACGGCATCGCGGATGGATTGCCGCAGGCCCTCCACGTCGTTGGGGAGATTGGGCAGGTGAGTCACTTCGGGGGCGGCCATCCAGGGGATCTCCAGAACAAGGGAAACACTGCAGTGTTTCCCTGGGGTGAGGGGCCGCCGCTTCGGGTTACCCCTCGCGAGCGACGGCGCGATAGCCAATATCGGTACGGCAGTATATATCGTTGAAGTGAATTCGTTGCACGGCCGCGTAGGCCTTTTCCTGCGCGGTCTTCACGTCCTCGCCGAGACCGACGACGCAGAGCACACGGCCGCCGGCGGTCACGATGTGTCCATCGGCATCGGTGGCGGTCCCCGCATGGAACACGCGGGCGTCGGAATCGGCCTCGACGGCCTCCAGTCCGCTGATGACGTCGCCCTTGCGGTAGTCGCCGGGGTAGCCCCCGGCGGCCAGGACCACGCCCAGCGCCACGCGCGAATCCCAGCGTGCCTCTACCGTGTCCAGGCGGCCGTCCAGCGCGGCCTCCACCAGGTCGGCAAGGTCGGAGTCCAGGCGGCTCAGGATCGGCTGGGTCTCCGGGTCGCCGAAGCGACAGTTGAATTCCAGCACCTTCGGGTTGCCCGCGGCGTCGATCATCACACCGGCGTAGAGAAACCCGGTGTAGCGTTCGCCGTCGGCGGTCATGCCCCGCACCGTCGGCTCGATGACCTCGCGCAGGATGCGCTCGTGCATGGCCTCTGTCACGACCGGCGCGGGCGAATAAGCGCCCATACCGCCGGTGTTGGGGCCAAGGTCGCCATTGTCACGTGCCTTGTGGTCCTGCGAGGACGCCAGCGGCAGGATGTGCTCGCCGTCCACCATGCAGATGAAGCTGGCCTCTTCCCCGGTCAGGAACTCCTCGATCACGACCCGGTTCCCGGCATCGCCGAAGGCGTTGCCGGCCAGCATGTCGTCCACCGCGGCGCGTGCCTCGTCTTCGGTCTGCGCCAGGATCACGCCCTTGCCGGCGGCGAGACCGTCGGCCTTGACCACGATGGGCGCGCCGTGTGTGGTGATGAACTCCAGCGCCGCCTGTTCGTCCTCGAAGCTGCCGTAGGCGGCCGTCGGAATCTGGTGGCGGTGCATGAAGTCCTTGGCAAAGGACTTCGAGCCCTCCAGCTGGGCGGCCCGGGCGGTGGGGCCGAAGCAGCGCCGGCCGGCGGCGCGGAAGGCATCCACCACGCCGGCGACCAAGGGTGCCTCGGGGCCGACCACGGTAAACGCGATGGCCTCGCGTTCGGCCAGGGCCAGCAGCGCGTCGATGTCGGTCACGCCGACGTCGACGTTCTCGCACTTGGCCTCGCGCGCGGTGCCCGCGTTGCCCGGCGCCACCAGCACGCGTTCGATACGCGGTGACTGCGCCAGTTTCCAGGCCAGGGCGTGCTCGCGGCCGCCGTTGCCGATTACCAGTACGTTCATCCAGGACCCCGGATCAGTGTCGGAAGTGGCGCATGCCGGTGAACAGCATGGCGATGTCGTGCGCGTTGGCCGCGTCGATGACCTCCTGGTCGCGCATCGAGCCGCCCGGCTGGATCACCGCGGTGATGCCGGCCTCGGCCGCTGCGTCGATCCCGTCGCGGAACGGGAAGAAGGCGTCCGAGGCCATGACTGATCCGGCCACCTGCAGGCCCTCGTCGGCGGCCTTGATGCCGGCGATGCGGGCGGAGTACACGCGGCTCATCTGCCCGGCGCCGACCCCAATGGTCTGTTCGTCGCGGGCATAGACGATGGCGTTGGATTTCACGTACTTGCCCACCTGCCAGGCAAAGCACAGGTCCTTCATCTCCTGCTCCGAGGGCGCGCGGGCGGTCACGGTCTTCAGATCCACATCCGTCAGACTGCCACGGTCGGCATCCTGCACCAGGAGCCCGCCGCCGATGCGCTTGTAGTCGAGGCTCGGGCCGACGCCTGCCGGGGGGATCTCGAGTACCCGGACGTTCTTCTTGGTCGCCAGCGCACGCAGGGCGCCCGGCGTGATCTCGGGGGCAATCACCACCTCGACGAACTGGCGGCTGACGATCGCATGCGCGGTGTCGCCGTCCAGCGGGCGGTTGAAGGCAATGATGCCGCCGAAGGCCGAGGTCGGGTCGGTCTGGAAGGCGCGCTCGTAGGCCATCAGCTGGGTCGGCGCGACCGCCACGCCGCACGGGTTGGCGTGCTTGACGATCACGCAGGCCCCGGCCTCGAACTGGCGTACGCACTCCCAGGCGGCGTCGGCGTCCGCCAGGTTGTTGTAGGACAGCGATTTGCCCTGATGCTGGTGGTAGCTGGCCAGGGTCCCGGGGGTAGGCTGTGGGTCACGATAGAACGCGGCGCGCTGGTGCGGGTTCTCGCCGTAGCGCAGGGTCTCCACCCGTTCGAAGGTCGCGTTCAGCTGTCCGGGGAAGGGCGCCGTTTCGCCGTCCTCGTCCAGGGCCGACAGATAGTTGCTGATCGCAGCGTCGTAGCGCGCCACGTGATCGAAGGCCGCGACCGCCAGGCGGAAGCGCAGTGACTGCGGCACCTCGCCATGGTCCCCAATGGCCGCGGCGATCTCGCTGTACTGGTCGGGGCTGGTGGCCACGGCCACGTCGCGGTAGTTCTTGGCCGCCGCGCGCAGCATGGCGGGGCCGCCAATGTCGATATTCTCGATGGCGTCCTCGAGGCTGCAGCCGGGGCGGGCCACTGCCGCCTCGAACGGGTAGAGATTGACGACCAGCAGGTCGATGGGCGGGATGTCCTGCTCGGCCATCACCGCGGAGTCGATATCACGCCGGCCGAGCAGTCCGCCGTGGATGCGCGGGTGGAGGGTCTTGACCCGGCCATCCATGATCTCGGGGAAGCCCGTGTGCGCGGAAACCTCGGTGACCGGAAGGTTGTTCTCGGCCAGCAGGCGGGCGGTCCCGCCGGTGGACAGAAGCTCGACGCCGCGCTCGTGCAGGGCGCGCGCGAGCTCCACGACGCCGGTCTTCTCGGAGACCGACAAAAGGGCACGCTGGATGGGGCGGCTGGGGGTCATGCGGGGCCTCGGAATCGCGTCAAAACCGCCATTATATCGAACGCGCGGCGCGGATGGACCGGCCTCGATGGGCGCCCGACCAGAGCCGGCGGGGCGGGGCTCAACTTGTAATTTTTGCGCAAAACCTTCAGGGTATAAAAACGATTTCGGACACAACGCCCGCGTTCAGAACCAGCGCGAGGCGCCGTAAACGATCCCCGAGCCAGGCGGGATGGGTCCGCCAGACCACGGCTCGGCATCCGGGTAATGAAGAGCCCTCCGGATGTGCAGGATGAACCGGCCAGGCCGGTGCCGGGTGCTGCGAACAACGCACCTGGCGCATTGATACCCGAACACCAGGTGACCATCGCCTGGCGCGATCGGGCTGCTGGCGAGACCGCCGAGGAATGCGGGGGTCGCGGTTCACTGCGTTTGCGGGGTGTTGTGCCGACGGATCGGCCCCGGGCCCGTCCGTTCACGCTTACAACAGCAGCAAAAGCCAAGAGGAACCAGCATGGCAGCGAACATCAAGAATGATCAGGACTTCGGTGACAAGCCGACTGAACGTCGCGATACCGAGAACTACCTCAACGAGTACACCACCGGCTTCGTCGACAAGTGGGATGACCTGATCGACTGGGACAACCGTGCCAAGAGTGAAGGCACCTTCTTCATCGAGGAACTGAAGAAGCGCGGCGCCAAGCGCGTGCTGGACGTGGCTGCCGGTACCGGTTTCCATTCCGTGCAACTCCTCGAGGCCGGTTTCGACGTGGTGACCGCCGACGGCGCACCGGAGATGCTCGTCAAGGCTTTCGAGAACGGTCGCAAGCGCGGGCACATCCTGCGCACCGTGCAGGCCGACTGGCGCATGCTGAACCGCGACATCTACGGTCGCTACGACGCCGTGGTCTGCCTGGGCAACTCGTTTACCCACCTGTTCAATGAACACGACCGCCGCAAGGCCCTGGCCGAGTTCTACTCTGCCCTGAACCACGATGGCGTGCTGATCCTTGACCAGCGCAACTACGACACCATCATGGACCATGGCTACTCGTCCAAGCACACCTACTACTACTGCGGTGACGACGTCCAGGTGCAGCCGGCCCACGTCGACGAAGGCCTGGCGCGCTTCCAGTACAAGTTCCCGGATGGCTCCGAGTACTTCCTGAACATGTTCCCGCTGCGCAAGGCCTATGTCCGCCGCCTGATGCGCGAGGTCGGTTTCCAGCATATCGAGACCTACGGGGACTTCCAGGAGACCTACCGCGAGACCGATCCCGACTTCTTCATCCACGTGGCCGACAAGCGTTATATCGAGGGCGAGGAACGATGAGCGAGAACTACTCCGACGTCGTCGAGACGGCTCGCGACTATTACAACAGCGAGGACGCCGACACCTTCTACAAGATGGTGTGGGGCGGTGAAGACCTCCATATCGGGCTGTACGAGTACAAGGACGAGCCGATCGGCGACGCCAGCCGGCGCACGGTCGCCCATATGTCCGACCTGCTCGGCGAGCCGCAGCCGGAATGGCGCGTGCTCGACATGGGTGCCGGTTACGGCGGTGTCGCGCGCTACCTGGTGGAGAACTACCGTTGCGATGTCACCGCGCTGAACCTGTCCGAGAAGGAAAACGAGCGCGACCGCGAGATCAACAAGGCGCGCCACCTGGACCACAAGATCACCGTGGTCGATGGCAGCTTCGAGAAGGTCGACGAGCCGGACGCGTCCTATGACGTCGTGTGGTCCGAGGACTCCTTCCTGCACAGCCAGAACGAAGACAAGAAGAAGGTGATCCAGGAGGCTGCGCGCGTCCTGAAGCCGGGTGGCTGGCTGATCTTCACCGACCCGATGCAGACCGACGACTGCCCGGGCGGCGTGCTCGATCCGATCCTGGCCCGCATCCATCTGGATTCGCTGGCCAGCCCGGCGCTGTACCGCGAGGCGGCCAAGGCGGCCGGCCTGGAAGAGGTCGGCTTCGAGGAGCATTCCAGCCAGATCGCGACCCACTACGGCCGCGTGAAGCAGGAGCTCGAGTCCCGCGAGGACGAGCTGAAGAACTACATCTCGCAGGACTACATCGACCGCATGAAGCAGGGCCTGCAGCATTGGGTCGATGGCGGCAACTCGGGTTACCTGACCTGGGGCATCTTCCGCTTCCGCAAGCCGGCCCGCTAGGCCGCGCGCGGAGGAAGACCGAGCGGCTGCCCGCCGTCAGGCGGGCAGCCGCCTCCAGACCCCGTCCACGCGGCCTTCGAGCGGCTGGAAGCGGGTCTTGTATTCCATCTTCGGCGCCTGGTCGATCCAGTAGCCGAGGTAGACAT
>JAWLFM010000027.1:0-20737 GCA_041685565.1 Thioalkalivibrio sp. | reverse complement strand
ACCTGCGGGATCAGCATGGAGATCGGCTGGCCAAGCATCGCGGCCTCGGCCTCGATCCCGCCGACACCCCAGCCGAGCACGCCGAGGCCGTTGATCATCG
Organism: Thioalkalivibrio sp.; assembly: GCA_041685565.1. Classification (GTDB taxonomy): domain Bacteria; phylum Pseudomonadota; class Gammaproteobacteria; order Ectothiorhodospirales; family Ectothiorhodospiraceae; genus Thioalkalivibrio. The sequence goes on along the minus strand of JAWLFM010000027.1, from coordinate 20,637 downwards.
TCGTGTGGGAGTCGGTGCCGACCAGCGTGTCTGGATACGCGCGGCAGCTGCCGTCGGGGCCCTCCTCCATGAACACGGTACGGGCCAGAAACTCGAGGTTGACCTGGTGCACGATGCCGGTGTCGGGAGGGACCACCTTGAAGGTGGCGAAGGCCTGCTGGCCCCACTTCAGGAAGCTGTAGCGCTCTCGGTTGCGTGAGTACTCCAGCTCCGCATTCAGATTCACGGCATTCACATTGCCGTAGGAATCGACCTGGACCGAGTGGTCGATCACCAGTTCGGCGGGCTGCAGGGGATTGATCTTCTCGGGATCGCCGCCCAGGGCCACCATGGCGTCCCGCATCGCGGCCAGGTCGACGACCGCCGGCACGCCGGTGAAGTCCTGCAACAGCACGCGCGCCGGACGGAAGGCGATTTCCTGGGTCGGCTCCATCTGCGGGTCCCAGTCGAGCAGGGCCTCGATGTCGCCGGGCCGGACCGTGCGACCGTCTTCGTGACGCAGCAGGTTCTCCAGCAGGATCTTGAGCGAATAGGGAAGACGCTGCGCACGGGGATCCTCGGTGATCGGCACGATGCCACACTCGCGGCCACCGGCCTTCACGGTCTGGGTGTACTTGTCGGAGGATGCGGTCATGGGTCGGCTCCAGGGTTCAGGTGTTGAGTCGATGCAGTAGCTCACGGGCCTCGTTGATCAGGCGGTTGCGCCCGAGCAGCAGCTTCCAGCGCGAGCCCCCGGCCTGGCGCCAGAGTACCGCGGCGCGAATGCCGGCAAGCAGCGCCGCGCGAATCCGGGCGGCGACTGCGGGATTGGAGAGGTGGGTCTGTTCGCCCTGCACGATGATGCGCGGCCCGAGCTTGGAGATCGACTCCTGATAGACATCGGCCAGGCGCGCGATGACGCTGTCGTGGGTCATGTTGAAGTATTCGACCTGGCGCTCGGCCGCCTTCAAGCCGTCACCCAGGGCCTCGAGCATGTCGGGGCGCGCCTGCAGCTTGCGTTCGAGGAAGATCAGGCCGATCGCGTAGCGGGTGATTTCCATGTCCGGGGGCTTGCCGCCGGACTTGAGCTGCACCTCGATGCGCTCCAGGCCGGTGCGCAGGTTGGCCTCGCCCCGGTAGATGTCCTGGGGCGCCTCCACGTCGAAGGCGAACAGGCTGCCGACCAGGATCTCGAACTCGTGTTCATCGCAGTGTCCACGCCAGGCGAGATCCTTCACGAGGGATGCGGCCTGGAAGATTGCGGCCAGGGCCAGGGCTCGGTTGTAGTCGGTGCGCTCCAAGAGTGGCGATTCTCGCGGCTGGGGCAGGGAAGTTGCGGGATTACTATACCGGAAGAAGGGCTTCGGGCTCCGTATCCCCGGCGGCAATAATGGCCCCGCCGAGACATTCCCGGTCACGGTAAAAGACGATTGACTGCCCTGGCGTGACGGCGCGCTGCGGCGTGGCGAACCGGACCGTCAGGGCGTCCGGCCCGGATGCCGCGATACGGACCGGCTGCAGGGGCTGGCGATGCCGGATGCGTGCCTGCAGGGGTTCGCCGGGTGCGGGGGATTGCAGGATCCAGTGCGGCGCCTCGGTCACCAGGCTGCCGCTGAGCAAGCGCGGGTGGTCGCTCTGCTGGGCCGCGATCAGCCGGTTATGGCCCGTGTCCTTCGCCACCACGTACCAGGGGGCGTCGCCGGCCCCCTCGACGCCGCCGATCCCGAGGCCCTGGCGCTGGCCCAGGGTGTAGAACATCAGCCCCCGGTGCCGGCCGATGACCCGTCCCTCGGGTGTGCAGATGTCGCCCTCGGGCGCCTGCAGGTAACGCGCAAGGAAGTCCCGGAAGCGTCGCTCGCCGATGAAGCAGATGCCGGTGCTGTCCCTGCGCGCGTGATTGGGCAGACCCAACTCGCGGGCCAGTCGGCGCACCTCCGTCTTCTGCAGCGGCCCCAGCGGAAACAGCGCCGGTCGCAACTGCTCCTGGGTCAGACGGCAGAGGAAGTAGGTCTGATCCTTGCCTTCGTCCGCGGCGCGAAGCAGGCGCGAGCCCTGGGGTTGATGCAGCGTGTCCGCATAGTGTCCGCTGGCGACATGGGTGGCGCCCAGCCTGCGGGCGTGATCGAGCAGGGCGGGGAACTTGACCTCGCGATTGCAGAGGATGTCCGGATTCGGTGTCCGCCCGGCCCGGTATTCGGCAAGGAAGTGGGTGAAGACGCGATCCCAGTAATCGGCCGCATAATTGGCCTTGTGCAACGGGATGCCGAGCACGGTGGCCACCTCGCGCGCCATGGCCAGATCGGCCTCGGCGGCGCAGTAGCCGGGCGCGTCGTCCTCCTCCCAGTTCTTCATGAACAGGCCTTCGACGCGATACCCCGCGTCGAGGAGGCGGGCGCCCGCCACTGCGGAGTCCACCCCGCCGGACAGACCCAGAACAACCCTGGCAGAGCCGGTCATGACGGGGTGGCGATCAGGGTCCCCACACTCTCCAGGGGCAAGCGCATCCCACTCTGGAAGCGCAGGATGGAACGCTCCACCAGTGGGCTGCGCAGCCGCCATTGCGCCCTGGCCTCCTCAAGCGTGAGCCAGTGAGTCGCCAGGATGACCGGGTCCCGCTGCAGGGGCCCGGGGAGGGGCCGGGCAGCGCCGGTGAACGCGACCCGCAGGGACACGGCGCCGCCGGACAGCGTCAGAAGATCACAGCCCAACCAGGCCTCGGGCAGGAAGTCGAGGCAGGTCTCTTCGCGGACCTCGCGGATGATCGCCTCCAGGAGATCCTCCCCTGCCTCGAGATGACCCGCAGGCTGATTCAGTACCCGGCGACCACCCGCCCGTTCCTCGACGAAGAGATAACGGCCGCGTTCGGCGAGCACGGCGGCAACGGTGACGTGGCAGCGTAGACGTTCGGGCATGCGAGGTCCGTTCTGGTCCAAAAGGCCGATGATAACGCGGGTCCACATCGGTTGCCGTGAAGCCCGACGCCGTTCTTGTATAATCCGGACGTCCGTCACCCCGTCCGTTACTCCGTCCGCGACCCCTGGAGCTCCCATGGCCTACGACCACATCAAGATTCCCGCTGGTGCCGAAACCATTTCGGTCGATTCCAATGGCGTACTTCACGTACCGGACCGCCCTGTCATTCCCTTCATCGAGGGCGATGGCATTGGAGTGGACATCACCCCGGTCATGCAGAAGGTGGTCGATGCAGCGGTCGCCAAGGCCTACGGCGGCAAGCGGGAGATCGCCTGGATGGAGGTCTATGCGGGAGAGAAGGCGAATACCGTCTACGGCGCCAACACCTGGCTGCCGGCGGAGACGCTGGATGCGGTGAAGGACTATGTGGTGTCGATCAAGGGTCCCCTGACCACCCCGGTCGGCGGTGGCATCCGATCGCTGAACGTCGCGCTGCGCCAGCAGCTCGATCTCTTCGTCTGCCTGCGGCCGATCCGCTACTACGCCGGGACGCCGAGTCCTTTGAAGGAACCGGAAAAGACCGACATGGTGATCTTCCGCGAGAACTCGGAGGACATCTACGCGGGGATCGAATACGAGGCCGGCAGCGACGAGGTGCGCAAGGTCATCGACTTCCTGCAGAAGGAAATGGGGGTGACCAAGATCCGCTTCCCGGACACCGCGGGCATCGGGATCAAGCCGGTCTCCAGCGAAGGCACCAAGCGGTTGGTCCGCAAGGCGATCCAGTACGCGATCGACAACGACCGGGCCTCGGTGACCCTCGTGCACAAGGGCAATATCATGAAATTCACCGAGGGGGCCTTCAAGAACTGGGGCTACGAACTCGCCCAGGAGGAGTTCGGCGCCGAGGAGATCGACGGCGGGCCCTGGTGCAGTTTCGAGAACCCCCGTACGGGCGGGGAGATCGTGATCAAGGACGTGATCGCCGACGCCTTCCTGCAGCAGATCCTGCTGCGGCCGGACGAGTACGACGTCATTGCAACGCTGAACCTGAACGGGGATTACATCTCCGACGCCCTGGCGGCACAGGTCGGCGGCATCGGGATCGCCCCGGGCGCCAATCTCTCGGACACCGTGGCCATGTTCGAGGCCACGCATGGTACCGCGCCACGCTACGCCGGGCAGGACAAGGTGAACCCCGGGTCGCTGATCCTGTCTGCGGAGATGATGCTGCGGCACATGGGCTGGATCGAGGCCGCGGACCGGATCGTCGCGGGCATGGCCGGGGCCATCAGCGCCAGGACGGTCACCTACGACTTCGCCCGACTGATGCCGGGGGTGGAGCCGGTCTCCTGCTCCGGTTTCGGGGAAGCACTGATCGCGCACATGAACAACGAAGGGGGATAGGAATTGCGGTCTCTTTGTCTCTGCAGGTTTACTCGTGACACTGGAGCCACGGTCGATTGCATCCGACCGCTGAACCGGGCAGCCCATGAGTGACTCAAAGCACAAGACAGGACAGGATGAATCCGTCGCCGTTGACGAGTCCCGTCCGGAACTCAAGCCGCCGCGAAGGTTCAAGGTGGTATTGATGAACGACGACTACACGCCGATGGAATTCGTGGTGGAGGTCCTGGAGACCTTCTTCGCGATGGATCGGGAAAAGGCCACGCGGGTGATGCTGCATGTGCACACCCGGGGCAAGGGCGTCTGCGGCATCTTCAGCCGCGACGTTGCCGAGACCAAGGTGGCCCAGGTCAACGATTATGCTCGTCACCGCCAGCATCCGCTGCTATGTTCGATGGAGGAGGCCTGACCGCCATGCTCGACCGCGAACTCGAATTCAGTCTCAACCTGGTGTTCAAGGATGCCCGGGAAAAACGGCACGAATTCGTGACCGTGGAACACCTCCTGGTGGCCTTGATCTCCAACCCCAGCGCGGCCATGGTGCTGCGCGCCTGTGGCGCCGACCTGGATCGGATCCGCGCGGAACTGGATGCCTGGCTGGATGCCAACACCCCGCGCATTCCGCCCCGCGATGGCCGTGAGACGCAGCCGACGCTCGGCTTTCAGCGCGTCCTGCAGCGGGCGGTCTTTCATGTCCAGTCGAGTGGGCGCAAGGAGGTCAGCGGTGCCAACGTGCTGGTCGCGCTCTTCGGCGAGCAGGACAGCCACGCGCTGCACCTGCTGGCGCAGCAGGATATCCAGCGGCTCGACGTGGTGAATTTCCTATCCCACGGAATCTCCAAGGTCGCCGACGAGGACGCCAGTCAGGCCCAGCCGGGAGCCCCCGATGCCGGCAGCAGCCAGGCGGGCGGTGAGGAAGGGGAGGCCAAGCAGAACGCCCTGACGCTCTACGCCACGAACCTGAACGCCCGGGCCGCCCGCGACGAGATCGATCCCCTGATCGGACGGGAGCACGAGATCGAGCGCACCATCCAGATCCTCTGCAGACGGCGCAAGAACAACCCGCTGCTGGTCGGCGAGGCCGGCGTCGGCAAGACCGCGATTGCCGAGGGTCTGGCCAAGCGGATCGTCGATCATGAGGTCCCCGAGGCCATCGAGGAGGCGACGGTGTACGCCCTCGATCTCGGTGCCCTGGTGGCCGGCACCAAGTATCGCGGCGATTTCGAGAAACGCCTGAAGGGGGTGCTCGCCCAGTTGAAGCGGCAGCCCGGCGCGGTCCTGTTCATCGACGAGATCCATACCATCATCGGCGCCGGGGCGGCCTCGGGCGGGGTGATGGACGCCTCCAACCTGATCAAGCCCATGCTTGCCAGCGGCGAACTGAAGTGCATCGGTTCCACGACCTACCAGGAATACCGCGGCATCTTCGAGAAGGACCGCGCATTGGCCCGGCGCTTCCAGAAGATCGATGTACCCGAGCCCTCGGTGGATGAGACCTTCCAGATCCTCTCCGGCCTGAAATCCCGTTTCGAGGCACACCACAACGTACGCTTCACCCGGCCCGCGTTGCGGGCGGCGGCCGAACTGGCGGACCGTTACATCACCGACCGGTTCCTGCCGGACAAGGCCATCGATCTGATCGACGAGGCCGGTGCGCATCGGCAACTGCAGCCATCGGCCCAGCGGAAGAAGACCATCAGCGTGCAGGATATCGAGGCCATCGTGGCCAAGATCGCCCGCATCCCGCCAAAGTCGGTTTCCACCAGCGACGTCGAGATCCTGCGCAATCTCGAGCGTGACCTGAAGATGGTGGTGTTCGGTCAGGATCCCGCGATCGAGACTCTGGGCACCGCCATCAAGATGGCGCGTTCGGGGCTGGCGGATCAGGGCAAGCCGATCGGCTCCTTCCTGTTCACCGGACCGACGGGCGTTGGCAAGACCGAGGTGACCAAGCAACTGGCCCGTGTGCTTGGAATCGAACTGGTACGCTTCGACATGTCGGAATACATGGAGCGGCACACGGTATCCCGACTGATCGGGGCGCCCCCGGGCTACGTCGGTTATGACGAGGGTGGCTTGCTGACCGACGCCATCCTGAAGCACCCTCACGCGGTGCTGCTGCTCGATGAGGTCGAGAAGGCCCATCCGGACGTCTTCAATCTGCTGCTTCAGGTGATGGACCACGGGACCCTGACCGACACCAACGGGCGCAAGGTCGACTTCCGCAACGTGATCTTGGTGATGACCAGCAACGTGGGTGCGGAGATGGCCAGCCGTCCTTCGATGGGGTTCACGCAGCAGGATCATTCGACCGATGCGATGGAGGTCCTGAAGCGCACCTTCAGCCCCGAGTTCCGCAACCGTCTGGATGGCATCATCCAGTTCGCGCCGCTGGACGAGGCCACCATCCTTGGTGTCGTGGACAAGTTCCTGGTGCAGTTGCAGGCGCAGTTGGACGAAAAGAAGGTGGTGCTCACGGTCACGCCGGAGGGCCGCGCCTGGCTGGCGGAGCACGGCTACGACGCCAAGATGGGTGCGCGTCCCATGGCGCGGACCCTGCAGGAGTACATCAAGAAGCCGCTGGCCGAGGAACTTCTGTTCGGTCGGCTGATGAAGGGCGGCGGGGAAGTGGTCGTCCGGCTGGGCGAGGATGGGCTGGTGCTGGATATCCGGGAGCCAGCCGTCTCCTGATGTTGAGGCGGGTCCGGGAACCGGATCCGCTTACTTGTTGCGGTAGACGATGCGTCCCTTGCTGAGATCGTACGGGGTCATCTGCACGATCACCTTGTCGCCCCGCAGGATACGGATGTAATGCTTGCGCATCTTTCCCGAGATGTGGGCCGTGATGACGTGCCCGTTCTCCAGTTCGACGCGAAACATCGTGTTGGGCAACGTCTCGACAATGGTCCCTTCGAGTTCGATCTCGTCTTCCTTCGCCATGCAGTTCCTCTTCTATGCGACACGGGAGGCGACATTATGCGGATGCGTGGCGGGAACTCAAGCTGGATTGCCCTGTAGCGCGGTTTTTGCGAAGAATCGGGTCCGTTGCGGGAGCGGTGCCGGTTAACAACCATTGCTCCGGCCCTGCACCTTCCGCCAGGCAGAGGCCGGCCGTTTGCCGCTCGGGAATTGATGGGCATACACTACGCCGGTCTTGAGCGGATCAGGTCAGCCATGGAATCGCAGTGGGCAGTGATGTTCCCGGGTCAGGGATCGCAATCGGTGGGCATGCTGGGCGAACTGGGATCGAATCATCCCATCGTCCTGGAGACGTTCCAGGAGGCCTCGGACGTACTTGGAACGGATTTGTGGGGGCTCTGCCAGAACGGTCCCCCGGAACGACTGAACCGCACCGAACATACCCAGCCCGCCATGCTCGCAGCCGGCGTCGCGGCCTGGCGCGTGCTGACCGCGGCGACGCCGAGCCGGCCGGTCATGCTGGCAGGCCATAGCCTCGGCGAGTACAGTGCCCTGGTGGCCGCCGATGCGCTGGATTTTGCGGCTGCGGTGGGCCTGGTCGCAGAGCGTGCTGCAGCGATGCAGGGAGCCGTGCCCGAGGGGCAGGGCGCGATGGCGGCCATTCTTGGGATGGAGGACAGTGCCGTGGTGGCCTTGTGCAACGCGGCGTCGGGGTCTGACGTGCTCGAGGCGGTCAACTTCAATTCGCCGGGACAGGTGGTCATTGCGGGTTCGGCCGCCGCAGTCGAGCGCGCCATTGCCGCCGCGCCGGGAGCCGGCGCCAAGCGGGCGCTGCGTCTGCCGGTCTCGGTGCCCTCGCACTGCGCGTTGATGCTTCCTGCAGCCGAACGGCTGATGGTGAAGCTCGATGCCACCGAACTGCGTCTGCCGCGAATTCCCGTCCTGCACAACGTCAGCGCCGCCCCGGTGGCTTCGATCGCCGACCTGCGCAAGATCCTGGCCGAGCAGCTCTTCCGTCCGGTGCGCTGGGTCGAGACCATTCAGGCGATGCGGGCGCGTGGTGTGCGATGCCTGGTGGAGGCCGGTCCGGGACGCGTGCTGACGGGCCTGGCCAAGCGCATCGACCGGGACCTCCAGTTGCTGGAGGTCAGCGACGAGGCCAGCCTGAAGAAGACCCTGGACGCGCTGGACACCTGATGGCCGCCGGCGCGCCGAAGATCCATCGACGACAAGAATCCAGAAGGAAGACGACAGATGCCTGAAACGAGAGGTGCAGCCCTGGTGACCGGCGCGAGTCGAGGTATCGGTGCGGCCATCGCCCGGCAGCTGGCCGAGGACGGCTGGGCGGTCGTGGGCACCGCCACGTCGGGCAGGGGTGCGGAGGCCATCTCGGCGGCGCTTGCCGATCTCGGTGGGCGGGGCATCATCCTGGACGTGACCGACTCTGCCGGGGTGCAGGCCGCGCTGGAGGACATCCAGGAGCGTGAGGGTACGATCGAGGTGCTGGTGAATAATGCGGGCATTACTCGCGACAATCTGCTGATGCGGATGAAGGACGAGGAATGGGACACCATTATCGAGACGAACCTCTCCGCGGCGGCCCGCCTGACCCAACGCGTGCTTCGGGGCATGATGAAGGCCCGGCGGGGACGGATCATTCTGATCGGCTCGGTGGTCGGTTCCAGCGGCAATCCCGGGCAGACCAATTACGCGGCCGCCAAGGCCGGCTTGGCGGGATTCGCACGCGCACTTGCGCGTGAGGTGGGCAGCCGCAACATTACCGTGAACACCGTGGCGCCAGGATTCATCGATACCGACATGACCAGGGAACTGGCCGAGGCAACGCGCGCCAAGCTGCTGGAGGGCATTCCGCTGGGGCGGCTGGGCCAGCCGGGGGAGGTTGCGGCGGCCGTGTCATTTCTGGCCTCGCCGGCTGCCGGCTACATCACGGGGGAGACCCTGCACGTGAACGGCGGCATGTTCATGCATTGATGGCCGTCCCGGGAATCTCAGGACCGGTCCGTGACCGGCACCGGTCGTTGCCTGGGTGGCTGCGGCCCGGGGCGGCACCGTACTGGATCGAACCGGGGCTTTTCTCTAGAATGGCGCTCGAAAATGGACCGCCACACACCCAAAGGGGATGTCGTACATGAGTAGCATTGAAGAACGCGTCAAGAAGATCGTCGTTGAACAGTTGGGGGCCAAGGAAGAGGACGTCACCAACAGTGCCTCTTTCGTCGAGGACCTCGGCGCCGACTCACTGGACACCGTGGAGCTGGTCATGGCCCTGGAAGAGGAATTCGAAACCGAAATCCCCGACGAACAGGCGGAAAAGATCACCACCGTCCAACAGGCCATCGACTATATTCAGGCGAATATGAAGGACTGAGGAACGCCGGTCCCCGGCTGTTCCAACGGACTGAAAGGCTAGTGTCCTGTCACACGCCTAATGGCGCCATCAGAGCCCCCCAGCGGCGTCAGGGCCAGACGCAGCGCGCAGGCAATGGCCATTCCCTTGCCAAGCGCTGCAACGCCGCGCTGACGCCGCTCGGGGGCTCCCTCCGTGCGAGGCGAGAAGCAGCCATCTGCGGCGTTACTTGCCCTCGAGGTAGAATGGCTACCCCAGCGGGCAAGTGCCTTGCATCTGGCCGGTTCTCGCCTCGCTGATGGCGTCATTAGGCGTGTGACAGGACACTAGGGCCGCTCGCGTTCGATCGGGGTGGCCCTTGCTTTGTTGCGTTTTGAGGGAGAATTCAATTGTCTAAGCGTCGTGTGGTGGTTACAGGGCTGGGTATCGTTTCCCCCGTGGGCTCCACGGTGAAGAAGGCCTGGGAGAATATCGTTGCCGGCAAGAGCGGGATCACGCCGATCGATGTCTTCGATGCCTCGGCGATGCCCGTCCGCATTTCCGGCGCGGTTCGGGACTTCAATGCCGATGATTACGTCCCCACCAAGGAGCAGAAGAAGATGGACACCTTCGTGCTCTACGGTCTCGCTGCGGGCATCCAGGCACTGGATGACTCCGGGTTCGAGGTCACGGAGGCCAATGCCGATCGCATCGGGGTGGCCATCGGCTCCGGGATCGGAGGCCTGCCTTACATCGAGCGTTCCTATGCGGCCTATCTGAAGGGCGGTCCCCGCAAGATCTCGCCCTTCTTCGTGCCCAGCGCCATCATCAACATGGTGGCCGGGAACCTGTCGATCATGCGGGGACTCAAGGGTCCGAACATCTCCATCGTGTCGGCCTGTGCCACGGGGACCCACAACATCGGGGATGCCGCACGCATGATCGCCTACGGCGACGTCGATGCGATGCTTGCCGGCGGCGCCGAGATGGCGACGACCCCGCTGGGGATCGGCGGCTTCGCTGCCGCCCGTGCCCTTTCCACCCGCAATGACGATCCCGAACGCGCCTCGCGCCCCTGGGATCGCGATCGGGACGGTTTCGTGCTCAGTGATGGCGCGGGGGTCTTGATGCTCGAGGAGTACGAGCATGCCAAGGCGCGTGGCGCGCGCATCTACGCAGAAGTCGGGGGCTTTGCCTGGAACTCGGATGCCTATCACATGACCTCGCCCTCGCAGGGTGGGGAGGGGGCCGCAGCCTGCATGGTGAAGGCCATGAAGGACGCCGGTGTCGAGCCCTCCGAGGTGGGTTATATCAATGCCCACGGCACCTCCACACCGGCGGGCGACCTCGCGGAGACACTCGCGACCAAGCTGGCGATGGGCGATCATGCGAAGAATGTCTTCGTGAATTCCACCAAGTCGATGACCGGTCACCTGCTGGGGGCTGCGGGCGGGATCGAGGGTCTGTTTTCCGTGCTGGCCCTTTATCACAAGGTCTCCCCCCCCACCATCAATCTCGACAACCCCGGCGAGGGCTGTGACCTGGACTATGTCGCGCATGAGGCGCGCGACCTCGATACCCGGGTGGCGCTGTCCAACTCCTTCGGTTTCGGGGGTACCAACGGCACCCTGTTGTTCCGCACGCTGTAAGGATCGTCATGTCCGTCCGGCCCCTCGCGGCGGGCGTCGATCTCCTTGCCCTTGCCGGGGCCTATCCGGGGCGCTATCCACATCTCCTGGATACGGCCCTCATTGGCCAGGCACCGGCACGTTTCTCCATCCTGTTTGCGTTTCCCGGCTCGAGCATCGTGGGCAATGGTCGCGCCGTCCTCGCCCAGTTGGAGCAACTCGGTTCCTTCGACGCCATGAAGACCGATGTGGAGTCCGCCGGTTTGCCGTTCCTGGGAGGCTGGTTCATCTACCTGGGTTACGAACTGGCATGGGACATCGAACCCGCATTGGGGCGGTGCGCCAGGGATCCCTGGCTCCCGAACGCATTGGCGACCTATTTCCCGGCAGCGGTCATCAGAGACCACCGGGAAGACCGCAGCTTCTTCGTGGACGATGGATCCGGCGAGAGACGTTGGGAGCAACTGCAGCAGGATCTGGCCCTGCTGAGCGAACCCCGGGAGCGGGTTCCCCTGATCGATCTCAATGTGAACGAGGAGGACCCTGAACGTTATCTTGCCGCGGTGCGACGTGCCCTGCGCTACATTCGGGATGGCGATTGTTTTCAAGCCAACCTGTCGCGCGAGTGGCGTATCCAGACACCCGACCCCCTGGATACAGCCCATCTCTATCAACGCCTGCGGGACGCCAATCCGGCGCCCTTTGCCGCCTGGCTACGGTTGCCCGGCGCCGAGGTCATGAGCTCGTCGCCCGAGCGGCTGGTCAGCGTTCGTGACGGCGTTGCGGAGACCCGGCCGATCGCCGGCACCCGACGCAGGGATGGGGAAGATCGAAAAGACCGTGCATTGGCACATGAACTTAAAGTGAATGCAAAGGAAAGGGCGGAGCACGTGATGCTGGTCGATCTGGAGCGCAATGACCTCGGCAGGGTCTCCCTGCCCGGTACGGTCAGCGTTCCCGAATTCATGCGCATCGAAAGCTATCGGCGCGTGCACCACATCGTGTCCTCGGTCCGCGGGCGGCTGCGGACCGGGACCAACGCCGCCGACCTGATCCGCGCCACCTTTCCGGGCGGAACCATCACCGGGTGTCCGAAGATCCGCAGCATGCAGATCATTCAGGAGCTGGAGGCGGGCGTGGCGCGGGGTGCGTACACCGGATCCTGCGGTTACATCAGTCGGCACGGGGCGATGGATACCAACATCCTGATCCGGACCCTGGTGGTGCGCGATGATGAGATCCGCTTCCGCACCGGGGCCGGCATCGTCGCGGACTCGGACCCCGCCGCAGAACTGCAGGAGACGCGGTACAAGGCGCGCGGTCTCCTGGATGCGTTGCGGCGATGACGATCCTCGTCAACGGCGAGCGGGGCGGCCGACTCGATCCAGGCGACCGGGGCCTTCAGTTCGGCGACGGGGTGTTCGAGACAGTGCGCCTGGCGGCCGGCCTTCCGGTGTTGTGGGATCGGCACTGGGCGAGGTTGCGCCGGGGCCTGGAGGGACTCGCCATCCCGTTGCCGCGAGAGCAGGATTGCCTCGATGACCTGCGTGCGGCGGCCGAGTTTCCCCAGGCCCTGGCCAAGCTCATCGTGACGCGTGGACCGGGGCCGCGCGGCTACGCCATCCCGGAACAAGTCCGGCCCACGCGGATCGTGATCGGGGGAGGCCCGTTGGCGATGCCCGACGAGGGGCACATACTCCGCCTGGGCGTCTGCAACACGCGCGCGGGCCACAGCCCGCTCCCGGGCTGCAAGCATCTGAACCGGCTCGAGAATGTACTGGCACGGCGCGAGTGGGATGCGGACTGGGACGAAGGACTCATGCTGGACGTGGACGAGAATGTAGGCTGCGCGACCCAGAGCAATGTCTTTATCCTGGAGGGCGATTGCCTGCTGACACCGCCAGTGCACCAATCCGGCGTCGCTGGCACGCGCCGGGGCTGGTTGCTGGAACGCGCCTCGCAGGCCGGAGTGACGGTTCAGGAGGCCCGACTGTCCCTGGAGCGGGTGCGTGCTGCCCAGGCCATCTTCCTGAGTAACAGCCGAATGGGCCTGAGACGTGCCGTCCTGACCGGCGAGCGTGATAGGGTGCCGCATGGCGCGCAGGTGTCGGGTGCCCTGGCCCTGGTCTCGGAACTCGGAGCGGAATTGAATGCGTTGGCTTAGTCTGGTCTTCCTCTTCCTGTTGATCGCGGTCACGCTCGCGGGTGCCCACTTGGTCAGCACCTACCAGAAACAGGTATTCCAGCCCATGGGACTTGAGCGCGACGAGATCCTGCTGGTACAACCCGGTCAGGGCTTCCGCCAGATCAATCGGGAATTCGTCGACCGGGGCTGGGTACGTCACCCCTGGATGCTCGAGCTGCACGCCCGTTACCACGGCCTCGCGGGCCGCCTGCAGGCGGGCGAGTACGCCGTGCCTGCCGACATGACGCTGGCGCGGCTTCTCGACAACATGGCGCGTGGCGTGGTTGTTCGGCACGGGCTGACGATCCCCGAGGGATGGACGGCCCGCCAGTTCCTGGAGGCGGTCCAGGCGCACCCGGCCCTGCAACCCATGCCGGAGCCCGCGGATCTCGACACGGTGATGGCGGAACTGGGCAAGCCCGACATGCATCCAGAGGGTTGGTTTCTTCCCGATACCTATGTCTTCAGTCGCGGCACAGCGGCAATCCAGGTGCTGAACAGGGCGCATGAGGCCATGGGTCAGGAACTGGAGGCAACCTGGGCCACTCGCGTCGAGGATCACCCACTGCAGACGCCGTACGAGTTGCTCATCCTCGCGTCGATCATTGAAAAGGAGACCGGCCGGGCGGAGGAACGCGGTCTGGTCGCGGGCGTCTTCGTCAACCGCCTGCGGCGCGGGATGCGGCTGCAGACCGACCCGACCCTGTTGTACGCACTGGAGCCGGGTGCCACCCGGCTCACCCGTGCGGAGTTGCGGCGCGATCATCCCTACAACACCTATACCCGGGATGGTCTGCCGCCGACCCCGATCGCGCTGCCCGGTCAGGCTTCGATCCGGGCTGCCGCCAACCCGGCGGAGACCGAGGCATTGTTTTTCGTGTCCCGGAACGACGGCACGCACGCGTTTTCGAAGACCTACGCGGAACATCGGGCGGCCGTGATCAAGTATCAGCTGGGTGGCGACGCGAGCCGCTACGGAGGGCAACGGTGAAGCCTGCGGGACGCGGCCGCTTCGTCACCTTCGAGGGCATCGAGGGCGCGGGGAAATCCACACAGCTCGAGCGCCTGCACCGGCGGCTGGAGAAGGGAGGCCCACCAGTGGTGCTGACCCGCGAGCCTGGGGGCACCCCGCTCGGCGAACGGTTGCGCGATCTGTTGCTCGATCCCGAGGTGGGGGCCATGGCGGCGGAGACGGAATTGCTGCTGATCTTTGCGGCGCGCGCCGAACACCTGAGCAGGGTCATCGAACCGGCGTTGGCAGGAGGTGCCTGGGTACTGTGCGACCGTTTCACCGACGCGAGTTTCGCCTACCAGGGCGCGGGGCGGGGCCTTGGCGCGGAACGGGTCGCGGCCCTGGAAACCTGGCTGCAGGGTGCGCTGCGACCGGATCTGGTGCTCTTGTTCGATGTGCCCCCGGACCTCGGCCTGAAACGAGCCCTGAGCCGCGGCAAGCGCGATCGTATCGAAGGCGAAGACATCGCCTTCTTCGAACGGGCCCGCAGCGCCTATCTGCAACGGGCCCGAGCGGACGCGGGACGTTACCGGGTCATCGACGGGGCAGCCGATCCGGAAACGGTGGGTAGGCAGGTCGATCGCATCTGGGATGCCTGGCTGCGCGGAATGGATGCATGAGCGCCGCGCCATGAGCAGCCTCCCTGCCCATGCTGAACCGGTTGCGTTTCCGCCCTGGCTCCGCTCCCCACTCGCCAGCCTGGTCGCACTGGTACAGTCGCGGCAGCCCCCCCCCGGACTGCTCGTTGCCGGTCCCGAAGGGGTGGGGAAGGGGGTGCTGATCCGTACATTTCTGCAACGGATCGCCTGCACGGAGGCAGCCGACGCATGGTCTCCCTGCGGAAACTGCAATGGCTGCCGCAGTTTTCTGGCAGACAGCCACCCGGAGATCCTTCAGGTCGCTCCGGAGGAGCCCGGCAAGGAAATCCTCATCGATCGGATTCGAGCCGTGATCGATTTTCTCTCGCTCAGTCACAGCGGTCCGGCGCGGCTGGTGTCCGTCCAACCGGCCGAGTCCATGAACGTGAATGCGGCGAATGCCCTGCTGAAGACATTGGAGGAACCCCCAGAGGGTGCGATGGTGCTCCTGGCCGCGGCACGCCCGGCGCGTCTGACACCAACGATCCGTAGCCGCTGCCGGATCCTGCGCATTCCAGCACCGGATTCCGCACTCGTGCGCCAATGGCTGGCGCCGATGGCCAGGGAGGGGCTGACGGTCGACGAGGCCCTTGCGGCGAGTCTGGATCGGCCGATGGCAGCGCGCGCCCTGCTCGATGACCCCGAGGCGATCGAAGGCTGGCGCCAGGATCGTGAGGCCTTGGAGACGTTGCTGGAAAGCGGATCTCCGTTTCCGGTGGTCGCGCGGTTTCAGGCCTGCGATCTGCGGTCCTTGTTGCCCCGTTTGCAGCGGCTCCTGGTTTCTGCACAGACCTGCCTGATCAGTGACCAAATGGACGCCTTCGGCCGTCTCTTCGAGCAACAGGCACTGGAACGGTTCGCCCGTGGCCGCGGCCCGAAGGAACTGTCCCGCCTGTTTCAGGATTCGCTGCATTGGCAGCGCGATCTGCCGACGTCGCTGAATGCACAGCTGCGCTGTGAACACATGGTGTTGCGGTTTTGGCGGCGGGACCACTGACGGCGATGTCGCATGGCCACCGATGAGACTGGTACTGTGGCAGAAAAAACAGACATAATCGCAATCTTGCGTCGGTCCGCATCCAGGTTGCAGGCTGACCCGCACGCGATATTGGTGACCGCAATGCACTGTGACGTGTTGGAGACGCGATGACGGCACCCACGAGAGGCCGCATTCTGACCCTGGCGATCCGGGAGAAATCAGCACTCTTCGCGGCCTATATGCCATTTCTGAGCAATGGTGGTCTGTTCATCCCCACCGAAAAGCCCTTCAGGCTCGGCGACGAGGTCTTCGTGCTGCTGTCGCTGCTCGACGAGCCCGAACGCATCCCGGTACCCTGCCAGGTGGTCTGGATCACCCCGGCGCGGGCCCAGGGCAATCGCGCACGGGGGATCGGGGTGCAATTCAATGCCAACGACAAAGGGGCCACCCGGCGCCTGATCGAGAATCAGCTCGGCGGCATGCTGCAATCCACCGGCCGTACCCACACGCTCTGATCCGCCGCGCGCCTTATCCGCCCCCTGAATCATCCGCGACCACGGCGAGCGCCTGGTCCAGGGCCTCGATGGGCAGGTAGAAATGCGGCGAGAAACGGATGCCTCCGCCCCTTTGTGCACACAGCACCCCCGCATCCTGCAGGCGCCGGAACAAGATCTCCGTCGTCTCCCGCGCCGGACGAAAGGTCAGGATGCCTGCGTGTCGCGCGGGCGGCGTCAGGATCGCGCAGCCCAGTGAGCGGAGGCCGCTGTAGAGATGCTGCCAGCGTTCGTCGATGGCCGCCTCGATCTGATCCAGACCCATCTCCAGCAACAGGGACAGACTGGCATGCAGGGCATGGATGCCCAGCGTGTTCGGGCTTCCGGGCTCGAAGCGGCGCGCATCCTCAGCGACGGTAAGCGCATAGCTGCGGTAGTCGCCGGAATCGGCCAGCATGTGCCAGCCGAATTCCTGCAGGAGGATGCGCTCCCGTAACTCGGGCCGGACGTAGAACAACGCGATCCCCTCCGGTGCGAGCAGCCACTTGTGCGCGTCGGCCATCACGAAATCGGCCTCCACCGCCGGCGCGTCGAAGGGCAGGGCGCCCAGGTGCTGAATGGCATCCACGCAGAACAGGACGCCCCGGCGGTGCAGGGCCGGGCCCAGACGCTGGAGGTCCATGCGCAGCCCGCTGGCGAACTGCACCGCACTGCAGGAGACCAGGGCGGTCCGCTGGTCGCAGGCGGCGAGCAAGGCCGCCTCCGGCGCGTCGAAGGGCAACTCCACCTCGCGCACCTCCAGTCCGAAACGTTCCGCCGCCATCAGCCAGACCAGACGGTTGGAGGGGAACTCGCCATGCGGGATGACGATGTTCTGACCCGCTGACCAGGGCAGCCCGAAGGCCACGATGGACAGGGCCTCGGAGGTGTTCTTCACGAAGGCGACGTCGCCCGGATCCTGCGCACCGATCACGGCCTGGCCGAGTGCGCGGGTCGCGGCCTCCACCTCGAGCCAGTGCCCGTAATGCCGCGATCCGGAAACCGTGTTTTCCTGCGCGAAGGCCGTCACCGCCTCGGCAGTGCGCAGCGGCCATGGGCCGACCGCGGCATGGTTCAGGTGGATGATGTCCTGGTGCGGAAATTCCGGATGCATGGCAGTCTCCAGCGGATTTCCCGACAGCCTGTCATATCCCGATCGCAGGTCAACCCTGAAGGGGCCTTGCGGTGCTTCCGGTGTCGCGCAGCGGCGCGGGGGCGACGCGCTGGGTTATGACGGATGCCTTGGCACCACGGCTTGCCTGAAGGGGCCCGGCTTGTTACCGTGCCTGCCTGTTTACGCAAAGCTATTTTGCGACCATCTTTTTTTGTTTCCGGTCCCGGTCCGGGGTCGGACTCAGGCCCTCGGCCTCACCGCTCCCGTGCTCGCTGCACCTCTTCTCTTCATTGCAGGAGGGACTGGATGAATTCAGTTCTGAAATTCTTTCGCGACCCCAATCTGGGGACGATCGAGGCCCGCCGTTTCAAGGTCTTCAACGAACGCACGCTGGATCGCATCGATGCGCTTGCCGGACTTCCCGAGGCGATGCGCTTCGAGATGCAGGTGGTGTCCAGCGTGTTGCCGTTTCGGGTGAATCAGTATGTGATCGACGAACTGATCGATTGGTCCAGGGTTCCCGATGATCCCATCTACCAACTGACCTTCCCGCAACGCGGCATGCTGGAGCCCGAGGTCTTCGCGCGCATGGCGGCGCTGCACCGGGCGGGGGCGGGACGCGGGGAGATCATGGCCCTGGCCCGGCAGTTGCGGGAAGGTCTCAATCCGCATCCGGCGGATCAGCTGGCAATGAACCGACCGCGGGATTTTGCCGGCAAGGTGATCGACGGCCTGCAACACAAGTACCGAGAGACCGTCCTGTTCTTTCCCGGCCAGGGGCAGACCTGCCACAGCTATTGCACCTTCTGTTTCCGCTGGGCGCAGTTCGTCGGGGACAAGGCACTCCGCATGGCCTCCAGTGAGGCGGAAGACATGCTGGGATACCTCAGGGCGCATCAGGATGTCTCGGATCTCCTGCTCACGGGTGGGGATCCGATGGTGATGAAGACGCAGAACCTGGCCGCGTACCTGGAACCACTGCTGGCTCCGGAGTACGACCACGTCCAGACCGTGCGTATCGGCACCAAGGCGCTGAGCTTCTGGCCCTATCGCTTCGTCACCGACAACGACGCCGATGCGTTGCTGAGACTGCTGGAACGCATGGTCGACGCCGGCAAGAATGTCGCGGTGATGGCCCATTACAATCACTGGCGGGAGATGGATACCCCGATCGCCCGGGCGGCCATCCGGCGCCTCCGGGAAACTGGCGTGACCATCCGTTCCCAGGGGCCGCTGCTCGCACACATCAACGATCGGGCCGAGGACTGGGCCCTGCTCTGGCGGGAACAGGTGCGTCTCGGCATCCACCCCTATTATCTGTTCGTGGAGCGCGATACCGGGGCCAGACGGTATTTCGAGGTGCCGCTGGTGCGAGCGTGGGAGATCCATCGCGACGCCATGCAGTCGGTTTCCGGCCTGGCTCGCACGGCGCGGGGGCCGTCGATGAGCGCCGGACCGGGCAAGGTGGAGGTGCAGGGGGTCACGGACATCCGGGGCGAGAAGGTCTTCGTCCTCCGCTTCCTGCAGGGCCGCAATCCGGACTGGGTGCAACGTCCGTTCTTCGCCCGCTTCGATCCCGCGGCCACCTGGCTGGATCAGCTGCGGCCCGCCTTCGGTGAAGAAAGGTTCTTCTTCGAGGACGAGTACGCGTCGATGCTCCCGGACACCTGACGCCGGCGTTACAATCCGCACATGGACGCACGCACACTGAAACGCCGCGATCTCGCCGCCCTCTGGCACCCCTGTACCCAGATGAAGGACTACGGCGAGGAGGGCACCCTGCCGATGCTGGCCATCCGTCGGGGTGAGGGGGTCTGGCTGGAGGACTTCGACGGGAACCGGTACCTGGACGCCATCAGTTCCTGGTGGGTGAACCTGTTCGGGCACGCCAATCCCACGATCAATGCCGCGATCCGCGATCAGCTCGATCTGCTCGAGCATGTAATCCTGGCGGGCTGCACCCACGAGCCCGTGGTGCAGCTCTCTGAGCGCCTGATCGCATTGACCCCGGCTTCCCTGCGGCGCTGCTTCTTCGCCGACAATGGCAGCGCTGCCGTCGAGGTGGCATTGAAGATGAGCTTCCACTACTGGAAGAACCGCGGGCACCCCGATAAACAGCGCTTCATCTGCCTGAGCAACGGCTACCACGGCGAGACCCTGGGGGCGCTCGCGGTGGGTGATGTCGAGTTGTATCGCAAGACCTACGCACCGCTGATGATGCCCGTGATCACGGTACCGGGCCCGGACTGCTTTGAGCGCGAGGCGGGCGAGACCTGCGCCGACGTGGCCAGGCGCCAGTTCGAACTGATGGAGATCGCGCTGGCCGAGCACGCGCATGAGACCTGCGCGGTCATCGTCGAACCACTGGTGCAGTGCGCCGGTGGGATGCGCATGTATGACGCCGAGTATCTGCGCCTGCTGCGCGCGGCCTGCGACCGTCATGGGGTGCACCTGATCGCCGACGAGATCGCGGTGGGTTTCGGCCGCACCGGCACCCTTTTCGCCTGCGAGCAGGGTCCGATCAGTCCGGACTTCCTGTGCCTGTCCAAGGGCCTGACCGGCGGCTATCTGCCCCTGGCCGTGGTGCTCACCACCGACGAGGTGTACGACGCCTTCTACGATGATTACGAGAAGCTGAACGCCTTCCTGCACTCGCATTCCTATACCGGCAATCCGCTGGCCTGCCGGGCCGCGCTCGCGACCCTCGACATCTTCGATCGGGAGCCGGTTCTGGAGCGGAATCGCGAGCTGGCCCGGCACATGGGCCGTGCCCTGGCGCCGCTGGAGGACCATCCCCACGTGGCCGAGGTACGCCAGACCGGCATGATCGCGGCCGTGGAGCTGGTCCAGGAGAAGCACTCGCGCAGGCCCTATCCCTGGCAGCAGCGACGCGGCCTGGAGATCTACCGCCATGGTCTGGAACGCGGCGCCCTCCTGCGGCCGCTGGGCAATGTGAGCTATCTGATGCCGCCTTACGTGATCA
>JAWLFM010000199.1:0-5107 GCA_041685565.1 Thioalkalivibrio sp. | reverse complement strand
GAGGTCATCCATCATCAGCCGCTCGACGGCGAGGCGCTGGACCGCCGGCTACGGGCGGCGCGGCAACCAGTGAAGTCCTGAAGGTATGCCCGGCATTGCCGGAACCCTGGAGGCAGGGTACCTTCTTCGGAGAGAATCACGGAAGGGTGTTGTGGATCGGGAGTGGCGTTGCAGCAGCCGGGGAAGAAAATCGAATCGCGCGCGATGGGCCAGCGGGGGGCAGCGATGAGCGAGCGGGGGAGCATCGAGGATCCCGCGGTCCGCGGCCTGGGCAAAAACCGCAGGCACCGTGGCCTGGGGAATCCGCCTTGACATCACGCCATCCGCACCCGGCCGCCATTGAACCGCACCGGCGGTTTCCAGGGGAAGCTGACGACACGGGCCTGGGTCGAGGGACCAATGTCGCCCCGATACCGCTACAACGGAATCGGGCTCGGTCGCCGCATGCGCGCCTTGAAGCCGCCGTATCGCGGCTCCTGGGGCAGGTCAAGAACTGGCGGTTTCGCGAAGGCGCGCTCCTGCACCTTCGCGAATCCGTGCCGGGCATGGATCTGCTGGGCTGGCTGCAGAGCAACCCCCACGGTGCACGCTGCTTCTGGCAGGACCGCGAACGGTCATTGCGTCTGGCCGGTGTCGGTACAGCCGTGGAGCTCGTCGCCGATTCGAATCACGGCCGTGAACGCCTCCTGGCACGGATCAACTCCATCCTGAGGGAACACGATGCGGTCTTCCTCGGCGGCTTCGCCTTTGCCGGAACCAGTGGCAAAGACGAGTGGTCGGCCTTTCCTGCCGCCCGCTTCGTGCTGCCCGCGATCGAATTCCGCCAAAGCGGTCAGGAGCACCACCTTGCGGTGAACCTGTTTGCCGAGTCCCCCGGCGAGTTCGTGCGCCTGAAGACCCACCTCATCGAACTTCTGTGCAGGCTGAAATTCCCGCCTCAAGGGCTGGACGACCCGGTAACGGCAAGGGTGGTGCGTCGCATGGACGACATGGACCTGCCCCTGTGCCGTGAGCGCATCAACGCCATCCTTGCCGATATCGCCGAGGGCCGGCTGCACAAGGTGGTGCTGGCACGCCGAGTGGACCTTCGCCTGACCGTACCCGTGGCGGTGTTCTCGGTCCTGCGGCGTTGGTGCGACAGCAACCCCGGCAGCTTCGGGTTCGCCATGGAGCAGGGGGGTGAACTGTTCATGGGCTGCTCGCCGGAGCGCCTGTACCGTCGGTGGGAACGGCAAATCCATACCGAATCCCTGGCGGGCACCGTGCGCCGCGGCCGTACCCGGGAGGAAGACGCGGCCATGGAACGCAGGCTGCGCCACGACCCCAAGCTGGTGCATGAACACGACCTCGTGACCCGTTTCGTGCGCAGCCAGATCGAGCCCTGGGTCACCGACACCGAGAGCCCCATCGAGGCAGGAATCATCAAGCTGGACCGGATCCAGCATCGCCATCTCCCCATTCGCGCCACCTTGAAGCCCGGCGTGCTGGACGCTCAACTCCTGCACGCCCTGCATCCGACCCCCGCGGTCTGCGGCTTCCCCCGCGGCGCCGCCCAGGCGTTCATCCGACGGCAGGAGACCGTGCAGCGGGGCTGGTACAGTGGTGCGGTGGGTATCGTTTCGCCACGCCACTCGGAGTTCGCGGTGGCCATCCGCTCCGCGCTGGTCAACCGGGATCGGATTCTGTGCTATTCCGGCGTGGGCATCGTCGACGGCTCCGATCCCGATGCGGAATGGAACGAGCTGGAAGCGAAGATCGAATCCTTCCTGTCCGTCCTGGGATGCTGAATCACACGCGTTTCAGCCACATCAACGAGGCCTGGGCCTATGTGCTGATGGATAGGCTGCATCGCGTGCACGGGGTCCAGGACCTCTGCATTGCCCCCGGCAGCCGCAGTGCCCCCCTGGTCCTGGCCGCCGATCGCTATCGCCGGGATCACCCGCAGGTCTCGCTGCACATCCACTTCGACGAGCGCGGCCTCGCCTTCTTCGCGCTGGGCGTGGCCAAGTCCAGGCGCAGGCCTGTCGCCATCTTCACCACCTCCGGCACGGCCGTGGCCAACCTGCACCCGGCGATGGTGGAGGCCTTCGAAGACCATCTGCCCCTCGTCGCGATCAGTGCCGACCGCCCCGAGGAGCTGCATGGTTGCGGCGCGAACCAGACCATCAATCAGATGGGGCTCTTCGCGACCCATCTGCGAGGGGAGCTCCGACTGCCCGCCCCCGACCAGACCTGGTCGGCCGGCCGCCTCGGCCGGGAAGTCGACGGTGTCTTGCGCCGGCTGCACGGGGTCGACGCGGGCCCCGTGCACATCAATGCGCCCTTTCGCGAACCGCTGTACGGCGCACTGGATCGACAGGACTTCAGCGCCTGGCTGGCGGACCTCGAGGAGGGCGTTCCCGGAGACCCCCGCCCCCCGAACCCGCCACCGCTGTCCGGATTGGAGCAACCCCTGCTTCTGGTGGCCGGGCGGCTCGAAGCGGACGAGGCGGAGGCCGTGCTCGCCCTTGGGCAGCGCTTCGGGATCCCGATCGTGGCGGACATCGGCAGCCAGCTGCGCCTGCGGCGCGACCCCGTGGTGCTGGAAGCCCCCGACCTCCTCTTTGTCAATCCACGGGGACGGGCTGCACTGGACACCGTGAAACAGGTTCTGCAGTTCGGGGGACGACTGACCGGAAGGCGCCTGAATCAATGGCTTTCGGTCTTCGCCGGAAGACGCTGGCTGATCAGCCGTCATTCCGGTGGTCTGGATCCGGACCACAAGGCGGTCCCGATCCAGGCGGATATCCCCACCTTCTGCCGGCAACTCCTGGTGCCCCCACAGCCGGAGCTGGGGCTGGCTTCCCTTGCGCGGCAACTGAATGCCCGCCTGGATGGCCTTCTCGCAGAGCACTTCTCGGAACTCGCGGCGGCTCGCATCCTCAGCGAGGAGATCCCGCCTTCCATGGCCCTGCTGCCGGGCAACAGCCTGAGCATCCGCCTGGTGGACATGCTCGCCCACCCCCGCTTCGGGAACCGCTGCGTGACCAACCGCGGCGCCAGCGGCATTGACGGTCTGGTGGCCACCGCCTGTGGGTTTGCCCGTCGGCATCCCGGGGGGCTGACGCTACTGCTGGGCGATCTCTCCCTACTGCATGACCTCAACAGCCTGGCCCTGGCCGCGCGCGCCACGGTGCCCCTGGTGATCGTCGTGCTCAATAACGATGGCGGCGGAATCTTCAACCTTCTCCCCGCGAGGAAACAGGGGGCGTGCTTCGAGGCCCTGTTCCAGCTTCCTCACGGCCTGGATTTCCAGCACGCCGCTGCCCAGTTCGGCCTGGCCTACGCCTGTCCCGGGTCGGCGGCGGCCCTGCGCGGGGCGTATGTGCAGGCCTGCTCGCGCACCGGGTGCACCCTGATCGAACTGCGGTTTCCACCGGCCCAGAGCGCGGAATTGCTGGAGGCATTGACCCAACGGCTGGGCGCCGACCCGCCGTGCTGAGGGCCGGGAGTTCCGCCCATCCGACCCTCGTGATGCTGCACGGCTTCATGGGTACGGGGAAGGACTGGGTCGAGGTGGCGCGCCATCTGCAGCCCGCCTTCCAGTGTCTGACGCCGGATCTTCCCGGGCACGATGGCTCGGCAATGGGCCTGGGGGCGAGCAAGGATCCGTTTGCAGCCTACTCCGAACGGCTCTGGCAAGGCCTCGAACCCCTTCTCCCGCCCCGCTTCGCGTTGGTCGGCTACTCCCTGGGCGGACGACTGGCCCTCGATCTCGCCTGCCGGCATCCGGAACGTATCCGTGCCCTGGTCCTCGAGGCGGCCCATCCCGGCCTGGGGCACGTGGCAGAGCGCCAGGAACGTGCCGCATCCGACGCGGACTGGGCGCGCCGGTTCGAACAGGAACCCTGGCCGCAAGTCCTCCAGGACTGGTACCGGCAACCGGTGTTCGCATCGCTCTCGAACGAGCAGCGCCGGGCCTTCATCCGGCGACGCTCGACCCAGGTGCCGGGGCTTCTCTCGGAGGTCCTGCGTGCCACCAGCCTGGCCCGACAGCCAAACCGCTGGCGGGACCTCCCGCGGCTGACCATGCCCCTGGGATTCATCGTGGGGCGGCTGGACGCGAAATTCTGTGCCGTGGGCGACCGGCTGGCCGGATTGGCACCCAACCTGACCCTTGTCAAACTGGACGGCCTCGGGCATAACTGCCATGCCCTGGCGCCGGAAGCGGTGGCGGGGTTCATTCATCGCATGTGCACCGCCGAGCACGCCTCTCCATGAGTTCAGCCGCCTCCGATTTCACCTCCATCATCCCCGCCCTTGATTGGGAAGACTGTTCCGCGCCCTACCGGGACATCCGCTATCACAAGGCCCAGGGGATCGCGAAGATCACCATCAACCGCCCCGAGGTCCGCAACGCCTTCCGCCCCATCACGGTCAAGGAGATGCAGCTCGCCCTTGCCGACGCCCGGTTCGATGAGCAGATCGGCGTGATCATCCTGACCGGCCAGGGTGATCTGGCGTTCTGCTCGGGGGGCGACCAGCGGGTCCGCGGCGACTCCGGTTACCGGGACGACGAGGGTGTGCATCACCTGAACGTGCTGGACCTGCAGCGGGAGATACGCTCCTGCCCGAAACCCGTGGTCGCCATGGTCGCGGGCTATGCCATTGGTGGCGGCCATGTCCTGCATGTCATCTGCGACCTGACGATTGCCGCGGACAATGCCCGGTTCGGCCAGACCGGGCCCCGGGTGGGCTCCTTCGACGGCGGCTTTGGCGCGAGCTACCTGGCCAGCGTGGTGGGCCAGAAGAAGGCGCGGGAGATCTGGTTCCTGTGCCGCCAGTACGACGCCCGCGAGGCCCTGGACATGGGTCTGGTCAATACGATCGTGCCACTTGCGCAACTGGAACAGGAAACGGTGGCCTGGTGCCGGCAGATCCTGCAGCACTCTCCGATCGCCCTGAGGATGCTCAAGTCCGCCTTCAATGCCGGCACCGACGGCCAGGCGGGCATCCAGGAGCTCGCGGGCAACGCCACCATGCTCTTCTACATGACCGAGGAAGGGCAGGAAGGGCGCAACGCCTACCTGGAGAAGCGCCGACCGGATTTCGGCAAGTTCAAGCGGCA
>JAWLFM010000198.1:0-5119 GCA_041685565.1 Thioalkalivibrio sp. | reverse complement strand
GAAGACCGCGAAGAGGAAATGGGGGGTTGGGGTCCGGCGCAGGCAGGCCGCCGAGGTAGAGCGGGCTTGCAGGATCGCCGGCGGTCTGGTGCCACGACCGGTCGCGACGGAACACGAGACTCCCCCCGAAAAAACCTTCCCGGTCTTCCCGATCTTCCCGGTTGAAGAGCTTTTCACCGGGAAGACCGGGAAGACCGGGAAGAGGAAAGGGGGTTTGGTGCGTGGCCGGTCAACCCGCGGGGATGAAGCGGGGTTCGTGATCGGCGGCGAGGGAACACGACACCCTCCCCCCAAAAACCTTCGCGGTCTTCGTGGTGAAAAAATCAGAGGCGGTCGTTGAGGTAGGCGATCAGCCAGTTCCAGGAGTCGCGGTCGGCGCGCGCGTCGTAACCCACCGGCATGCCGAACTGCTCGGCGATGGCATCGGCGCCTGGATTCGTGAAGCTGTGTGCCGCGCCGGCGAAATCGACGAAGGTATACAGCACGCCGGCGGCGGCCATCTCCTCGCGGAAGGCGTCGATCTGCTCGGCCGGAACCATCGGATCCTCGGCACCGTTGAAGACCAGGATGTCGGCCTTCACGGTATCCGGTTGTGCCGGATTGTCGGTGTTCAGGGCGCCGTGGAAGCTTGCCACCATGGCCAGATCGGCCCCGGCACGGGCGGCCTCCAGCACCACGCTGCCGCCGAAGCAGTAGCCAATGGCCGCAAGCGGCTGACCTGCGGTCAGTTCGTGCTCGCGCAGCAGGGCCTCGGCGGCCTCGAACCGGCCCATCATCACATCGCGGTTGGTGCGCACGGCGGTCGCGAACTCGCGCGCGGCGCTCGGGTGTTCGGCCAGCTTGCCGGTCCCGTACATGTCCAGGGCGAAACCGACGTAGCCGGCCTCGGCGAGCATCTCGGCGCGGCGCCGGACGTTCTCGTCGTGGCCCCACCACTCGTGGACCACGATCACACCGGGGCGAGGTCCCTCCCGTGCCGTGTCGAAGGCGAGGTAGCCGGTGAGTTCGACACCGTTGTGCTCGTAGACCACCCGCTCCGCATGGATCGCGGGACCGGATTCGGCGAGGGCGACGTTCAGGATCAGGAGCAGGGCTAGGACGGGAAGGGCGAGGATCTGGCGCATGGGGTCTCCTTGGTCGGGTCGGTGATGCGGGGGCGGCGTTCGCGGGCAGGGCGCCGCCCGGACGTCAGAGTATCCGCAAGCCCCGGTGCCGGTGCAACGCATCCCCGCTGCAGGGGGCGGAATGCGGACACTGCCTTCGGAGTCTACCCTTTGAGCCGAGGCACCGTCTGGAGGCGACAGGTCCATGGATGCGTGACCTGCGGGAACGACGGGGCGTGTGGGGAGGTCTCACCGGCATGAGATCCGCTGATCTGACCTGGCTCGCGACGAAATCGGCTGCGTTGGTGGCAGGGGCCCTGCTGGTTGCCGCGTGCGCAACCGTCCCACAGAGCCTGCAGCCGGTTCCCGAGGCGCAGCCGGGGATTGCCGAGGTCCTGCAGCATCCGGATGCGCTCCAGGGCGCCGAGGTGATCTGGGGCGGCGTGATCGCAAGCGTCGCCAACCTGGCCGAGGGTACCCGTCTCGAGATCGTGTCCCGGCCCCTGGGTCGGGACACGCGCCCGGTCTCCGGCGACCGCAGCGACGGCCGGTTTCGGGCCTTCTTCCCCGGCTTCCTGGATCCCCAGGTCCATGCGCCGCTGCGCGAGGTTACGCTGCGAGGTCGTGTCACCGGCGTTACCGAGGGCATGATTGGCGCACACCCCTATACCTTCCCGGAGGTTGAGGCCACGGCGGTTCACCTCTGGCCGCCAGTGCAACCGGAGCCTCGGGTGATCTACCGCGATCCCTTCTGGGATCCCTTCTGGGATCCCTGGGGGCCCTACCGTCATCCGTGGCATCGAGGGTGGTGGTGATGCCGCAGAACTGGGTTCCGTGGCTGTTTCTTCCCCTGATGTTCCTGGGCCTCGCCGCCTGTGCCACGCCGCCGCTGGCGCCGGCAGATCCCGCGGGACCCCAGGTCACTCCCCGCGCGGCCGTGGTCGAAGGCCTGCCATCGGCCGAGCAACTCTGGGGCGGGGTGATCGTCGGTGTGCACAACCGGGTCGACCACACCCTGCTCGAGGTCGTCAGCTATCCGCTGCGCAAACAGGAACCGCTGACCACGCGAATGACCGACGGCCGCTTCCGGCTGCAGGTCCGTGGCTTCCTGGATCCGGTGGATTACCGTACCGGGCGGCGCATTACGGCGAGAGGGTCAGTGCAGCGTAGCGAGGCGGGGCGGATCGGTGATGTGGATTATGTCTTTCCAGTGATGGTCGCGAGTGAGGTGCACCTTTGGCCGGAAGTTTCCACGCACGAGCGGCGCTCCGGCGGGGTGACCTTCGGCATCGGCATCGGCATCGGCCTGTAGGGGCGGCCCCTGGCCGCGATGCGGGGTTTGGGAGGATCGGGCACTGGCGGATCGCGACCAGAGCGCACGCCCACCGGGTGATGGGGTGACGCCGGGATGGGGCGCTGGCCTTGCCCGCGCGGGTGACCCGGCCGTACCCTCGTTGGCGCGACAGAAGAGAGAGGTGTTCCGATGCAGGCTGTCTCATTTCCCTACCCGGGAGGACCCGAGGTCCTGCAGATGCACGACCGTCCCGATCCCTCCATCCAGTGGCCGGACCAGGTGCTGGTGCGTCTGCTGGCTGCGGGCGTCAACCCGATCGACACGAAGATCCGTGCCAGCGGTCTGCTGACCCCCACCCACGATCACAACATTCCGGGCTGCGACGGCGTCGGCATCGTCGAGGCCTGCGGCTCGGCGGTCGGCCAGGTGGCGCCGGGCCAGCGGGTCGCCTTCTGTCACGGCGGCGTCGGGCCGGACCCTGGAACCTATGCGACGGCTGCAGTGGTTCCCGAGGCCGCACTGGTCCCGGTTCCGGAGTCCGTTTCGGACGCCGAGGCCGCTGCGCTGCCGTTGACCTGGATCACGGCCTGGGAGGCCCTGCTTGACCGCGCTCGGCTGCGTCCGGGGCAGACGCTGCTGGTCCACGCGGCCAACGGTGGCGTGGGGCAGATGGCGGTGCAACTCGGGCGGCAGGCTGGCGCCCGGGTGCTGGGCGCGGTGCGTGGCGACGAGGCTGCGGAGATGGTGCGCGAACTCGGGGTGGCGGTCCTGGATCGGCGTGCGGAAGACTTCGAGCGGCAGTGGCTGGAGTTCTGTGACGGACGCGGGTTCGACGTGGTGCTGGATACCGTGGGCGCCGAGATCTTCGAGGAGAGCCTGACCCAGGTCGCCTACGGGGGCGATGTGGTCACGCTGTTGAGCCCGCCCGCGACCACGGACTGGGCGGCGGCACGGCCCCGCAATCCCCGGATCTCTCTGGAACTGATGCTGACGCCGATGCTGACCGGAGACCGGGCCCTCCTCCGGATCCAGGCAGGCATGCTTCGGGAAGGGCTGGAGCGGGTGGCTCGCGGCGAACTGCGGGTCAATCTCGAGGCCGAGCTGCCGTTGGCCCAGGCCGCGGAGGCGCACCGTCTACTGGAGTCAGGCGTGCGCAAGGGGAAGATCGTGCTGCGCATCTGACCTTGGTGGGCCCTGCAGGAGATGCGCGATCAGGTCGTTGCACCGACAGCACCGTGGCCGCGCAGGTACGCAACGTCTCGCAGGGGTCCGGTGCCGCCGTTGCCCGGCCCCGGCGCACGCCGGTTCAGCCGCTGCCGAAGAGGTGCCCGAAGATGCGCGCGCCGCCGATATAGGTGCCCATCGCAGAGCCCAGCGTGGTCAGCAGAAAGACCAGCAGTACCCGGGATACCCGGTTGCGCCACCAGCCGCGAGGGCTGGTGGTGTCGCGGCGCAGCGTCGCGAAATCGCCGACCTGCGGCTTGCGCATGTACAGTTCCACTGCCGCGGCGACGAAGCCGACCCCGATGGTCGGATTCAGCGAGGTCAGGGGAGCCGCCAGGGCCGCCGTCACGATGGTCACCGGATGGGCCAGGGCGATGATGGCGCCGACCGCGGCCAGCCCGCCGTTGATCATGATCCAGTCCAGCACCATCTGCAGGCCGAGCCCGGTATTGCGGGTGAAGCCGATCACGAAGCCCGTCAGGATGATGCCGACCACCACCCAGGGGATGTATCTCGGCCAGCGCGCCTTCGGGGGCGACTGCTCGAGTTGCGCCAGGATGGCTTCGGGCTGCTGCCGGTCCAGGGCCACATAGTTCTCGATGCCCTTCAGGTGGCCTGCGCCGACCACGGCCAGGATGCGTCGGCTGTGACCCTCCGCTGCCAGCTTGCGCAGGTGCGCCGCCATGTAGCGGTCGCGCTCGTCGATCAGGGGAAGATACAGCTCACGGGACTGTTCGGCGAACTCGCTGAAGGTGGACTCCAGCATGTCCCCCTCCTTGAGGCGCTCGATCTCGGCCTCGGCGATCTGTTCCCGGCTCATTACGCTCGCGAACAGCCCGCCGATCAGGCCCATGCGCTGCCACCAGGGCACCGCGCGGTAGGCGCGGCGCAGCGTGAGCCCGATCTCGCGATCGATCAGGGCGAGTGGAAGTCCGTTGTCCAGCGCACCGTGGATGGCCGCCCGCATCTCCGCACCCGGCTCGATGCCGTACTGGTCGGCCAGCCGCTGCTGATAGGCACCCAGTGCCAGGCTGGCCGCGACCATCGGCGCCTGGCCGCCGCGGACCACGCTGAACAGGTCCAGCTTGCTCATCGCCTCGGGATCGACGATCGCGCGTTGCCGGCTCATGCACAGTTCGACGGCCACGGTATCGAACGCACCGCTGGCGATCAGGTCCGCGACGGTGCGTGCGCTGGCCGGCGATACGTGTGCGGTGCCGAGCAGGGTGATCTCGGTCTCGCCGATCCGGATCTGGCGGTGCGGTTCCTGGGCGAGCAGTTGTTCGATGGTGTTGGTCATCTTCGCTTGAAAGGGAGCAAACAGCCCGCCATCGTAGCGGGAATGGGCCGTCGGAGCGAGTGACCCCGAGCGGGCGCATAGCCGAACCCGGCCTGTTGCGGAGGGCGCTGCCCCGTGCCAGCCAAGCCCCTGGATCCGCCGCTCAGCGGCGGGTGTCGAGCCAGCGCAGCCAGCGTTGCTGAAGCTCGGCCGAGCGGG
>JAWLFM010000197.1:0-5122 GCA_041685565.1 Thioalkalivibrio sp. | reverse complement strand
GGATTCCGTCCTGCTGCGGGTGACCCGGGCGCCGCCCGGCGGCTTCCGTCTGCGTGCCGACAAGGGCATCAATCTGCCCGGCGCCGCCCTGGAACTGGGTCCGCTCAGCGACAAGGACCTGCAGGATCTGGACTTCGTGGCAGGCCATGCCGATTTCGTCGGCTTTTCATTCGTCGAGACGGCCAGCGACATGCTGGTGCTGATGGATGAGCTGCAACGGAGGGGCGCCGGCAACATGGGGATCGTCGCCAAGATCGAGACCGAGCGGGCGCTCGGCAATCTGCCCGAGATCATGCTCAGTACCATCGGCAAGCATCCACTGGCGGTGATGATTGCCCGTGGCGACCTGGCGGTGGAGATCGGCGGGGAGCGGCTGGCGGAGATCCAGGAGGAGATCCTGTGGCTGGCCGAGGCGGGGCACGTACCGGTCATCTGGGCGACCCAGGTCCTGGAGACCCTGGCGAAGACCGGCGCCATCTCCCGCCCCGAGTTGAGTGACGCAGCGATGTCCGGCCGCGCCGAATGCGTGATGCTGAACAAGGGCCCGTTCATCATGTCCGCCGTACGCACCCTCGACGCCATCCTGCGCCGTATGCAGGACCATCAACTCAAGAAGATGCCTCAACTGCGGGCCCTGCAGCTGGCCCATCCAGGCTGAGGGATCCGCGCTGCCGGGCGCCCATGCCCGCGGCGGTGGCGGCTGCGGGATCAGGCCGGCAGGACGGAGGCCAGCGAAATGGAGGTGCCGGCGACCAGGGCGCCGATTGCCGCGCCGGCCAGTACGTCGCTGGGATAGTGCAGGCCCAGCACCGGGCGGGAGATCGCCACCAATGCCGTGAACGGGATCACCACCCAGAACCACTGGGGCAGATGGCTCAGCAGAACCATCGAGAAGGCCACTGCGTGCAGGGTGTGGCCGGAGGGAAAGCTGTACTCATCCAGGGGCGGGACCCGGCGGATGATGTTGTCGCTGACCATGAAGGGCCGTGGGCGGCTGGTGCGCGCCTTGAGCCATTTGTAGAGGGCGAGGCCGACCGCTCCGGTGACCGCCATCTGCAGGCTGACGGCCAGGGCACCGGGCCCGTGCAGCAGGGGCAGCAGCGCCATCAGGACATACCAGAACACGCCGTCGCCGAGGCGGCTGAACAGTGCGAAGACCCGGCCCACGTGTTCGCGGCCGTTGGCGCGGTTGAGCAGCCTGCACAGAGAGAGGTCCCAGGCCCGCATGCGTGCAAGGGATCCCAAAGGGGGTGTCAGCATCGAGTCAGCCATGGTCAGTCTCCAGGCATTGCTCAAGGAAGGCTTCGTAACGCTCGCAGATGCGCGACCAGTCGATCTCCAGCGCCCGCTCCCGGGCGGCCGTGGCAAGACGGTTCGTCTGCAGCCGGTCACCGGCCAGCTCGGCCACTGCCTCGACGAACCCGCGATCATCCCCGCACGCCACGGTCCGCCCGGTGCGGCCGCCGATGATGTGTTCCCGGGCCGCCGCATAGTCGAAGGCCACCACCGCCAGGCCACTGGCCATCGCCTCCAGGGTCACGTTGCCGAAGGTCTCGCTGAGACTCGGGAAGACGAAGATGTCGGCCGAGGCATAGTGTTCGGCCAGTGAACGGCCGGTTCGCATGCCGGCGAAATGGATGTCGGGGTGTGCCGCCGCGGTACTGGCGCGGGCGGGACCGTCGCCGACGATCACCATGCGCGCCCCCGGAACCCGCTCCCGTGCCCGCTCGTAGGCCTGCAAGGCCAGCGGCAGGTTCTTTTCCGGGGCGATCCGGCTGACCATCAACAGCACCGGGTCATCCGGCTTCGCTCCCCAGGAGGCGCGAAGTGCCGAGCGTCGGTGGTCGGGATGAAACAGTTCGGTATCGACCCCGCGCGCCAGGACGTCCATGCGTTCGAAGCCCTGACGGGTCATGCCCTCGGCCAGCGTCCGGGTCGGCACCAGGGTCAGCAGGGTCCGGTTATGCAGGTTGCGCAGGTAGCGCAGGGCCACGGGCTTGAACAGGCCCATGCCGTAATGGGCGGTGTATTGATGAAAGTTGGTATGGAAGTCGCTGATGACCGGGATGCCGAGGGCGTTGGCGGCGCGGACCGCGGACCAGCCCAGGGGGCCCTCGGTGATCACATGCACGACATCGGGTCGCCGGGCTCGCCAGAGCTTCCGCAGCCTTCCCACCGACGGCAGCCCCATGCGCAGTTCGTGATAGCGCGGCAGGGGGACGCTCGGCAGAAGCAGTGTGTCGACCCCGGGGATGGTCGTGCCCTGGTCCGCATGGCCCTGGCGGAGCCGGATCAGGGTGACGCGATGACGCCGGCCCAGCCATGCCACCAGACGGTGGATGGTCATCGCCACGCCATTGACCTCGGGTGGCCAGGTCTCGGTGACCACCGCAACCCGCAGACGGCGCTCCGGTGCATGCTCGATCGGCGGCGCCTCTTCGCACAGATGCAGCATGGGACTATTCATGCGTGCACTGTGCGCCCGCCCCTTGTCAACCGTGTGACGGCGGGATGATGAATCGGTTACATGCTGGGATCAGCCTGCCTGGCAGGGCCGTTGCCGTAACGTCGTTCGATATAGGCCTCGACGCGGGCCTGGAACTCCTCGGCGATCCGGTCGCCCTTCAGGGTGACGGTCTTTTCGCCATCCTCGTACACCGGGGCCACCGGGACCTCGCCGGTTCCGGGCAGGCTGATGCCGATGTTTGCGTGCCGGCTCTCCCCGGGCCCGTTCACCACGCAGCCCATGACCGCGACGGTCATCTCCTCGACGCCGGGGTAGCGTCGCTTCCAGGTGGGCATCTGGTGCCGGATGAAGCCCTGGATGTCCTGTGCCAGGTGCTGAAAGTAATCGCTGGAGGTGCGCCCGCAGCCCGGGCAGGCGACCACCGAGGGCAGGAAGCTGCGCAGACCCAGGCTCTGCAGGATCTCCTGGGCGACGATCACCTCCTGGGTCCGGTCGCCACCGGGTTCCGGGGTCAGGGAGATGCGGATGGTGTCGCCGATGCCCTGCTGCAGCAGCACCGCCAGGGCGGCCGTGGAGGCGACGATGCCCTTGGTGCCCATGCCTGCCTCGGTCAGCCCGAGATGCAGCGGATAGTCGCAGCGCGCGGCGAGATCGGTGTAGACGCGGATCAGGGACTGGACCCCGCTGACCTTGGCCGACAGGACGATGTGATCGTGGGGCAGGCCCAGGGCCTCGGCCTGTGCCGCACTCTCCAGTGCCGATGTGATCAGGGCCTCGCGGGTCACGTCCTCCAGCGGCTGCGGATGCGGACGCGCGGCATTGGCGTCGAGCAGGCGGGCCAGGACGGCCTGATCCAGGCTGCCCCAGTTGACCCCGATGCGTACCGGCTTGTCGTAGCGGCAGGCGATCTCGATCAAGGACTCGAACTGTGCATCCCGCTTCGAACCCTTGCCCACGTTGCCTGGATTGATGCGCAGTTTGGCCAGGGCCTCCGCGCAGGCCGGATGCCTGGTGAGCAGCTTGTGCCCGTTGAAGTGGAAGTCGCCGACCAGCGGCACGTCCAGGCCCATCTTGTCGAGACGCTCACGGATCTCCGGGACGGCCGCGGCGGCCTCCTCGGTGTTCACCGTGATCCGTACCAGCTCCGAGCCGGCACGCGCGAGTTCGGCGACCTGGATGGCCGTGCGCACCGGGTCCGCCGTGTCGGTATTCGTCATCGACTGCACCACCACGGGGGCACTGCCGCCGACCGTGACATGGCCCACGCGTACGGCGGTGGTCCGGTGGCGAACGATGTCTGCATTCATGGGAGGTACGCCGCGCAGTGATTCACCCGACTATTCTTGCCGCCTGGTCGCATAACGGCAAGAAGCCCCGCGTTTCCGGCGCCGTGATCGGCGACAGGGCTCGCCGCCTGCAGGGGGTCGGGCCGTAGCGTAGGAGGCCAGCCCCCTGGCCGATGAATTCCCCTACGCCGAATCGGCGACAGGGCTCGCCGCCCGCAGGGGGCCGGGCCGTGGCGCAGGAGGCCAGCCCCCTGGCCGATTGGCGGCCCCGGCCATCGGCGATCGGTCAAGTCAGCTGCAGGATGGTGGTGGCCACGCCGAAATAGATGAGGATCCCGACCACGTCCACCACCGAGGTGATCAGCGGCGCGCTGGCGGTCGCGGGGTCCAGATGGAGACGGGTCAACAGGAAGGGGAGGGTCATTCCGAACAAGGACCCGAACACCACCACCAGGAACATCGCGATCGCGATGGCGTTCGCCACCTCCAGGTTGCCCAGCCAGTTGCCGGTAAGCCAGATGGCCGCCGCCATCGATAGCCCGAGCGTGACCGAGACCAGGATCTCCTTCATCCCCAGCCGGAACCAGTCGCGGTTCTGGATATCCCCGGTGGCCAGGGCACGCACCATCAGCGTCGAGGCCTGGGCACCGGCGTTGCCGCCGGTGGCGATCACCATCGGCAGGAAGAAGACCAGCGCCACCACGGCCTCGATCGAGGCCTCGAAGAAGGCGATCGTGGCGCCGGACAGGATGTTCACGACGACCAGGATGACCAGCCAGCCGATGCGCTTGCGATACAGCAGTTTCATGCTGGCGTCGCGCATCGACAGCGGCAGGTCGGATACGGCCGCCATGCGGTGGAAGTCCTCGGTGGTCTCGTCGCGAATGATGTCGAGGACGTCGTCCACAGTGATGATCCCCAGGATCACGCCGTGTTCATCGACTACCGGGAGCACGTCGAGGTCGTAGTGGCTGATGCGCCTGGCGGCCTCTTCCTGATCCTCGTGCGCTTCGATACTGACGATGTCGGTGCGCAGCGCGGCTTGCACGATCGAGCGTGGCCGGCTCAGCAGCAGATCCTTCAGGCGCATCCAGCCGAGCAACTGTCCCTCGGGGGAGACCGCGAAGACGGTGTTGACCGTCTCGGCGATCTCGCTGTGCTCGCGCAGGTGATCCAATGCCTCGGCCACCGTCCATTCCGGCTGCACGGTCACGAACTCGGGCGTCATGATGCGCCCGGCGCTCTCCTCGGGATAGGCGAGCAGGGTATTGAGTACCTGCTGATCGCCCTCCGGCAGCGCACTCAGGATGGCCTCGGCGTGCTCGTCCCTGAGCTCGTCCAGAACGGCCGCCGCGTCGTCGTAGGACAA
>JAWLFM010000196.1:0-5153 GCA_041685565.1 Thioalkalivibrio sp. | reverse complement strand
TGGGTTCGCCCAGGAGATTGCCGTCGAAAAGGTTGGAGAACGGATTGTTGACCGCAGGCACGTCCGAATAGTTGATGCGCTGATAATCGGCGGCCACGATGATTCGCGGGGTCACGTCCACTGCAAGCCCCAGACCCCAGGTCTCGGGGATGTCGAGGTCGCCGCCCTCTGCAAACAGGCCGCTGTAGTCGTCAAGAGTCGTCCCGCGAATCTTTGAGCGGTAGTTCGCACCCACCCGCACGCGATCCGTCACCTGGGCCTGGAAGCCGATCTGGCCACCGAAGCCGAAATCGCTATCGGTACCCGCGTTGGTCACATTCTCGGAGTCTGCGCTGAAACGGGGGTCGGAGAAGGCCTGGAGCCCCTTGGCCTTGAAGCGCTGAAGGCTGATGATCGGGCTGACCCCGACACTCACGCGCCCGTCGGCGAAGCGTTGTGCATAGGTCGGAATGAGCGCCAACTGTTCCAGGTTGACCCCGGTCTCGCCAAAGCAGAAGGTGCCTTGCTGGGGCGATTGTTCCGGGCAGAAGTTCGGATTGTCGAAGGCCGGGTAGTCGGTGTTCAGGCCGCCGTTGGCGAGCAACGCAATCCCCCAGGACCGATCCTCGTCGATCTGCCGCACGTAGCCCAGGGAGGGAATGAAGAAATCCTCGCTGTTGCTGTCGACCCTGCCCGGCCTGAGGGGAAATCCGTCAGGCGGTGGAGGTTGGAATTGCGGGTCTCCCGCTTCATAAGAACGTTCGGGCCGGAAATAGGCGAGCGAGCCATCGAAGCGCGTTCCCATGCCGGCGATGCCGGCCGGGTTGGTTCCGGGGGCGTAGGAATCATGCGAAATCGCCATGCCGACGCCGCCCATTCCCTTCGTCTGCGTGCCGTAGCCGTGCGCAAAAAAGCCATTGGTGGCGTGGGCGGCTCCGGAAAGACTCAACGTCACACCCATCGCGAGTGTCATCATGCTGCGCCGGCTCTTTGAATCTACCATCTATATTGCTCCTTTGATGTAATTTCTTATTTTGCTGGTGTACGTTTTCAAGCTGAACGAATTGCATAGCCGAGCTGCGGCGGTCAGGCATTGTGTCCTGACCGAGTGCATCTGAGTGGCTTGTCTTTTCGGTACGCCGGGACTTCGGGTTCACATTTCGGCTTGATCAGAACCGCCCGGAAAGGGTGTCTTCATGAACCTCCCCCGTCTTCTATCTCTGTTGCCCTGATGAGGGCATCCCTACGGAATGCGGGATCAGCGTCTCCGGGCAGAGCGCCCTTTGGGAAAAGGCACGCAATAAGCCAAAAAAAACCATGCATTCAACGAGTCCCCGGCAGGCCTTCTCAAGAATCTAATATTCGCGATCTATTATATGTTCGTCTTGGAGGCCGACGCCGGGGAATTTATGGCATGAGGTGGAGCGATGTCAATGCGCGCGGCCGGATCTACGTGACAATACCTAGGTAGTGCGGCGGATCAAGGTCGATCGGCCGGCGCGGCCATCGGTGTCACAGGGGTCCTGGGAGCAGGGCGGCCTCTTTCGCTATTCGCCTGCGGTGCGTAATCCCGGTCGGGCCCCGAAGCGCGCCGAGGACAGGGGGGGCGAACCTCGCCTGCCTGCCGGTGCGGACGCATTGACGTGGGCTGGTGCGGAATTGGGTCAAGGCCGCCAGTGCCGGCGGTTGGCGAGCCGTTGGATAGGGGCAGGAGTGCCCGGCGAGCGTCCGGAAACCGCGGGGATCAGTTCGGAGGTCCGGGCTGCGAGGGGTCGCTGCTCCTGGAGATGAAGTAGACGCCCAATACGGCCAACACCATCCAGACCAGCAGTGCCCAGATGCCGAATTGTTCCCAGAGCGTCCCGAAGAAGAGGAGCATCACGGCCGCCAGCGCGAGGATCACGTTGCCGAGAATGAAGTAGGTCCGCGGGCCATCGTCAGGGCGTTGCATGGGCATGCCGGTGCGCGTGGGATTGGGAGCGGATTGTAGCAGCACATGGCGGGTGGTAGCAGGAGCGAGGGGAGGTGCGGCGGCGGCTTCGACCGCTGCCCCGGGATTGCGTGGATCGGGTTCGCGCAGCGAAACCGGACGGAACGACGCGGATCACGCCCCCGGCACCGGCCGTATCCAGAGTCCTTCCGGGCTGTCGACCACCGCCAGTTTCTGCTGGAACAGCCGCTCCAGCGCCTGCACGTGAAAGATAGCGTCGGTGGGACCCCAGCACATGCCGCCGTCCGGATACATCAACACCAGGTGCGTGCAATAGATGACCGCGAGGTTGAGGTCGTGCAGCGCGAGCACCGCGCCGCGGCGTCGGGCGCCAACCTCGCGGCGCACCAGGTCCAGCACGGCCACCTGGTGGTGCAGGTCGAGGTGATTGGTGGGTTCGTCCAGTAGCCAGAGGGGCGGATCCTGAGTCAGCAGGGTCGCCAGTGCCAGGCGCTGGCGTTCACCTCCGGAGAGGGTCTGCACCTGGCGGCCGGCGAGGGCCTCCAGGTCCATCTGCGTCAGTGCACGCCGGGCCAGGTCGTGATCCGCTGCGCTCTCCATGTTCCAGGCGCGAAGGAAGGGATGCCGGCCAATCAGTGCCGTCTCCAGCACCGTGGACGGAAAGCCGTCGTAGTGGTCCTGAAAGACCAGCCCCAGCCGTTGCGCGATGCGCCGCCGGGGTACGTTCTGCAGTCCCTTGCCATCCAGAAGAACCCGGCCCGCACGCGGGCGGCGCAGACCCGCAAGGGTGTGCAGCAGGGTGGTCTTGCCCGCGCCGTTCGGACCCAGAAGACCCCAGCACTGCCCGGGCAGCACCGGGAAGTCCAGCGCCATGCCCGCGGCCCGCCCGGGAATGTCGATCACCAGGTCTTCCAATGTCAGCAGCGTGGTGCTCATGTCCGGCTCCGATACAGCAGGAAGAGAAACACCGGTACGCCGAGCATGGCGGTGATCACACCCACCGGAAGCTGTTCCGGGGCGATGATGGTGCGGGCGAGGGTATCCGCCAGGGTCAGTAGGACGCCGCCGGCCAGGGCCGAGGCGGGAAGCAGCAGGCGCTGGTCGTTGCCGATGACCAGGCGCAGCATGTGGGGAATGATCAGGCCCACGAAACCGATGGTCCCGGCCGTGGTGACGGCCACCGCGGTGACCAGCGCCGCCAACAGGTACACCGTCCATTCCAGCCGCCGGACCGGCACGCCGAGCACGGCCGCCTGCAGGGGGCCGCGTGCCAGTATGTTGAGGCTGCGCCCGAGCGGAAGCGCAAGCCCGATGGTCACGAACAGCGTCAGCCAGGGCAGGGCGTTGCCGCGGGCGTGGGCGAGATCTCCCATCAGCCAGTACAGCATTCCGGGCAACTCGGGGCTGGGCCGTACCGCGAGCAGGAAGGTGATGACCGCACCCCAGCCTGCTGCCACCACCACGCCGGTCAGCAGCAGGCGGGTTGGTGTCCAGCTCCCGGTGCCGTGGGCCAGTCCGAATACGATCAGGGTGGACAGCAGGGCGCCGGCAAAGGCCGAGCCGGAGACCCAGGCCAGCCCGAGGCCCGAGATCATTGCCAGCAGCGCGCCGACCGCAGCCCCGCCGGAGATCCCGAGCACATAGGGGTCCGCCAGCGGATTGCGCAGCAGCACCTGCATCAGGGCACCGGCGACCGCCAGCAGGCCACCCGTGGCGAAGGCGGCGAGTGTCCGCGGCAGCCGAAGCTCCAGGATCAGCATGCGCGCGAGATCGCTGCCCTGGCCAAGGAAGACCGCGCGAACCTCGCCCGGCGACAGGGGCACGCTCCCGAGCATGACCGAGGCCAGCACCGAGAACGCTGCCACGACACCCAGCGTGCCGAGGATCAGCGCAGGGCCGTGCGTGGGAGGTGACGTGGACGCTGCGGTCACGGCGGTGCTTCCGGCCCCCGTCTCGAACGCGCCGTTTCGAGCGCCTCGCAGAGCATGCGTGTGCCCCTGGCGATGCGCGGGGTATGGCGCTGAATGAGGGATGGCGGAATGAAGAACAGGTTGTCCCGGCGCACCGCCGTGAGGCTCGTCCACTTCGCCCATGGCTCCAGCCAGTCTTGTCGATCCTCGCCCGGACCGCCGCTGACGATGGCCTCCGGGTCGGACGCCAGCACCGTCTCCTTCCCCGGGCGTGGCACCAGGGCCTCCAGGTCGCCGAAGATGTTGCGGCCCCCGCAGAGGCGGATGGCCTCGCCGATCAGGTGCGTGTCATTCACGGTCATCAGCGGCCGGTCCCAGACCTGATAGAAGAGCGTCACCGGAGGGCGCTCGGAATAGCGGACGCGAAGGGCGTTGATGGCATCCT
Organism: Thioalkalivibrio sp.; assembly: GCA_041685565.1. Classification (GTDB taxonomy): domain Bacteria; phylum Pseudomonadota; class Gammaproteobacteria; order Ectothiorhodospirales; family Ectothiorhodospiraceae; genus Thioalkalivibrio. The sequence continues at coordinate 868 of JAWLFM010000196.1, read as the reverse complement.
CGAAGTCCTGCGCGGTCCGCTCGGCCAGGTCATCGCTACCCGTCAGCCGCCCGAGCCGGCGCAGGTCGTCGGCGATGCCTGCGAAGTCGCTGGGTTCGCTGTAATAGACCGTCAGTCCGAGGCGCTCCAGCCGCTCCAGCGGGCTCCGGGGGTTGCCACTGTCCCAGGCGATGACCAGATCGGGACGCGCGGCCAGGAGCCGCTCCAGGTCCAGTTGCGTGGCCGTGCCGATGCGGGGTATTTCCCGCGCCGCTGCCGGGAAGTCGGCATGCGCGACGGTCGCCACGATGCGGTCTCCGGCCCCGACCGCGAACAGGAGTTCGGTAAGGTGGGGTGCCAGGCTGACGATGCGCTGTGCAGGTTTCGCCAGCTGTACGCTGCGGTCCCGATCGTCGATCGCGACGATATCCTGCGCCGAGGCTCCAGCCGGCGCGAAGGGCAGGCAAAGCCAGAGGGCCAGCGCCGGCCCTGCTACACACCGGCGGCGCGCGCGTGCGTCGGCGGGAACAGGCGCCCACCCTGACCCTCCCGCTCCCCCCGTCATCCGGATTCCCGCACCCGGCGGCTGCGCCAGAACAGCTCGCCGTCCCCGGCCTCGCGGGCCAACACGCGGGCCATCACGAACAACAGGTCGGAGAGGCGGTTCAGGTATTGCCGGGCCGCTTCGGTCACCACCTCGTCCCGGGCAAGGTGGACCAGGTGCCTCTCTGCGCGGCGGCTTACGGCGCGGGCGAGATGGCACGCAGTGGCGGCCTGGCCACCGCCGGGAAGGATGAATTCCTGCAATGGCGGCAGCCCGGCATTCAATTCCTCCAGTCGTTCCTCCAGCCATGTGACGCGCCCCACCGGCAGCAGCGACTCGCCGGGC
>JAWLFM010000195.1:0-5181 GCA_041685565.1 Thioalkalivibrio sp. | reverse complement strand
CGGGCCCAGCAGCCCCAGTTGCGGATGGTCCCAGCGGATCAGCGCCTCGACACCGACCATGCGCCCGGTCTCGGTATCCACCTGGGGCTGGTAGAGGATGTGGAATTCCTCGCGTTCCAGTGCGCGGCGCATATCCTGTTCCAGCTGCAGCCGCCGCGGGGGGTGGCCGCCCATGTCCGGACTGTAGACCCGGACCCCGGTTTTGCCGCTGCTTTTCTCGCGGTACATCGCGATGTCGGCGTTCTTGATCAGGGCCTCGAGATTGTCGCCGGCTTCCGGATAGACCGCGATGCCGATGCTGGCCCCGACGAACAGCTCGTGGTCGCCGATCTCGAATGGTTCCCGCAAGCTCTCCAGGATCTTCTCGGCCACCTGGATGGCTGCCTCGTTGCTGGCGAGGCCGGGGATCAGGAGCGTGAATTCGTCGCCCCCGAAGCGCGACAGCGTGTCGCCCTTGCGGATGCAGGACTGCAGGCGCTGCGCCACCCCCTGGAGGAGGCGGTCGCCGACGGTGTGTCCGAGGGAGTCGTTGATGACCTTGAAGCGGTTGAGGTCGATAAACAGCACGGCGAGCTGGGTGCCGGCGCGGTGGGCTTGGGAGATGGCCACATCCACCCGGTCGCGGAACAGGGCACGGTTGGGGAGGCGGGTGAGCAGGTCGTGATAGGCCTGAAAGTTGATGAAGGCCTCGGATTCCTTGCGTTCGGTGATGTCGCGGGCGGTTCCGTAGGTCAGTGCCTCATGGCCGCCATCGATACTCTCCTCGCCCGACCCGTTGGGCCAGATGGCCACCTCGAAGTAGTGCCGGCTGTGCGAGGGCCGGGCCGGTCTCAGAGCCAGTTCCACGGAGCGGATATGCGCCTGGCGGCGACTCGCCTGCTCGAAGAAGTACACGGCCTTGTCGCGGTCTTCGGGTTCGACCAGATCGAGGATGGAGGTGTCCAGCAGGTCCTGGCGCGAATACCCCAGCAGCTCGTGGACGCGGGAGTTCACGAAGCGGAAGCGATGGGTGGGGTCCAGCACGAACACGATGTCCGGCGAGTTGTTCACGATCATGCGGTGCAGGCGTTCGGATTTCTCGAGACGCGCCCGCATGGTGCGGTTGGCGTCTTCCAGCGCCTTGTGCTGCAGCGCGTTGCGCACGGTCGCCAGCAATTCGGCGGGTTCGTAGGGCTTTTTCAGATAGTCGTGCGCGCCCTCGCGCAGCGCACCGGCGACGTCCTCGACCGTGCTGTTCCCGCTGACGACGACGGTCAGGGTCTCCAGTCCGGCGGCCTGCATGAAGCGCAGAACGTCCAGCCCGTCGAGTTCCGGCATGGCGAGGTCGAGCAGCAGCAGATCGTAGCGCTTGTCGCGCAGGGCCTCGATGGCAGCGCCCCCGCCCGCAGCGGTCCGGACGGGATAGCCCTCCAGGGCAAGAAGTTGGCGCAGGCTGTCGAGCACGCCGGGATCATCATCGGCGATGAGGATGCGGACGGACTGCGGGTCGATCGGCGCGTCGCGTTCGGTCATCGGGCAGTGTTTCCCTGGGTCAGGAATGGGTCATGGCCGCGTCGTCCCTGATGCATCTGCATCCGCCCGACCCGCTGGCTGATGGGGCAGAGCGATCTCGAAGCGCGTCCCGGCGCTTCCGGTGGTGAAGGTGAGTCCCGCACCGATCTCTTCGGCGAGGCGCTTGACGATGCTGAGCCCAAGCCCGGAATGGCCCGGCCCCTTGGTGGATTCGACCGGCCCGAAGGCGGCCGCCTGCACCGATGGCGGCAGACCGGGGCCCTTGTCGGTGACGGAAAGGGGTACCACCCGGCGGCCATTGACGGTGGTCGGGGCGCGTGTGGCAATGGTGATCTCGCCGCCGGTGGCCTGGGCCTCCGCGGCGTTCTTCAGCAGGTTCGTCAGGATCTGGCGCAGGTGGTCCGCCGGAACGGAAAGTGGTGGATCGGAGGGGCTCAGGTCCAGGTGCAGGTGGATCCCCCGTGTCCGGCACAGGGAGCCGTCCACGATGTCCGCGACCTGCCGCACCAGGGCGTTCAGGGAGGCCGGGCCTGCACCGCCGGCCGGGGCGGCTTCCGGGTCGCGCAGGCGCAACAGGATGCGGCCGACCCGGTCGATCTCTTCCTTGATCAACCCCAGTTCGTGGCGCGCTTCGTGTTCCTCGCCCAGCTTGTGATGCAGCACCCCCAGGTAGTTCTGGATGATGCTGAGCGGGTTGCCCGCCTCGTGCACGGTCTCGCGGATGCGCTGTTCAGCCTCGGTGTCCTCGCGGGAGGCGGTGGGGGTGGGCTGGATCAGGGCGCGGGCGATCTCGCGGGCCAGGGAGCGGATGAAGTCGCTGCGGGCCTCCAGCGCATCCGCCTGATTCTGGCTCAGCCCGAGGATCAGCACCCCGGCCGGCGGGTGGCCATCGGCCAGCAGCGGGAAACTCCATAGTCGTTCGGCCTCGCACAGGCGGAACAGCTGCTGGTCGATCACCGGGAGGCCGGCGGCGTTCTCCTCCTCGTGGCGCAGGATCTCGCGGTCCAGCAGGGTGTCGGTGACGAGGCTGCGGCCGGGCAACAGCGGGAGGGTGAAATCCGGTGTCTCGTCGTCCTCCACCCATGCGGATACCGACTGCTGATCCTCGTCGATCAGGAACAGCAGGCTCTGGCTCACGCCCAGGGTCAGAAAGAGGGTACGGCGCGCGGCCTCGCAGCGTTCCTGGAGGCTGGCGCCCCGGGCCAGTTCCCCGTTCATCCGCTGCAGCTCGGTGAGATCGCGTACCCGGGCGCCCAGTGCGCGTTCGGCGGCGCGGTCCGCCGACTCCGGAACGGTCGCGGGCTCCGGTGCGGGATCGTCCAGGGCAATCTCCAGCGAGCCGGCGATGCGCTGCACGTCCTCGGCCACCCGCCCGCGGAGTTCCCGCGCGAGCCCCTCGTTCAGGCCGAACAGGGTATCGGCAGCGGCCAGCGCGGTCTCGTTGCACGCGGCCTCGGTGGTGGCGGAGGGCGTCGCCGGCAGGCAGCCGAGGGAATGGGCCAGGTTGACGAGCTTGACCAGATGGTGCGCATCGCGGACACGCTCGGCCGACTCCATGTGATAGCGCACGGCATCGGCCACGAAGGGGGCGATGCCCCAGGTCTCCAGGCAGTCCCCGCCCAGTTCGCCATAGTGGCGGCCGTACGTCTCGCGTTCGGTGGCCGCCAGGTGCGGGTCGTCCGCCGCGGACTGCAGGATGGGCCAGTAGTGGCCCTCGTCCTCCACCAGCCGGATCAGGCGGCCGATGTCGATCAGGAGCCCGGCCAGGTAGGCCTCTTCCGGGCGCGGGTAGCGGGTCAGGGTAGCGAGGACCTGGGCGAGGTTGGCCGTGGTCAGGGCGCGGCGCCAGACAACCCGCAGGTAGGCGCGATGGCGCGGGCCAAACTCGCCGAACAGCTGCTGGATGGCCGCAGTCAGCGCCAGGCTACGGACGGTGTCCAGTCCGAGGCTGAACAGCGCGCGGTCGATGGTGCGGCAGGGCGAACCGCGGTAAAAGAAGGGGGAGTTGGCAGCCTGCAACACACGCCCGGACATCCCGGCATCTTGCATGATGGCACGCGCGAGGGACTGGAAATCGGCCTCGTCGGCCTGGGTCGCGTCGAGAACGGGAATCAGCGCCTGGGGCAGGCTGGGTAGTGCGTCGGTTGCCGTGTTGACCCTCGCCATGCTGCTCCCCGGTGACGCTGCAGGAGACCTGCCGCCCCTGTTGCCCGATGCCCGGGCCCGGCGCTGGAACCGCGTGGTTCGTGGTCGCCGGGCGGTTGCTGATAACCGACTATACTGTGCGGTCTTGCCTTGTGCCACCGAATGGGGTAGACCGGCCGTGAATTCGCCATCATTCTCCCAAGGACCACTGATCCATGTACACGCTGGCGGGGGTACCCGAGGTTTTCCGAGACAAGGCGCCTCGTGCAGCGGGCAGCGGTTCCACGCGCAAGCGGCGCAACGCAGCTCCGGGGAACCTGGGTTGCCGATGCCAAAGGCTATTGACTGCAGGTGTTCGGTCGCCCGTTGTTGATACGAATGGGCGCGCGCATGGCGCGGCGGTTCCTTGGTGCAGAATGACCGCGCGGCGGTCACCGCGCCTTGTTCGCACGCAAAAGCGACTCGCGCGCGAGCGGGTACATTCATCACTGTTTCCCTGACGATGCCGATGAGCGCGATGCAGGAAGCGACAATGCCCGGTGGAAGTGCCCCGGCGGACCCCAGATCCGGGGCAGTTGCACGGCCGCGGGTTCTGGCCGTGGCCAGTGGCAAGGGCGGGGTCGGCAAGTCGAGCATTGCCGTCAACCTCGGGATCACCCTGGCGCGACGGGGCCGTCGGGTCTGCATCCTGGATGGAGACACCGGGCTGGCCAACGTCAACATCCTGCTGGGCCTGCGCCCGGAGCGGGGCCTGGCCGAGGTGCTGGCCGGCGAGTGCGGTATCGAGGACATCCTGCTGGACGGGCCGCACGGGGTTCAGATCATCCCGGGCGCCAGCGGTATCGGCGAATACGCCGAGCTATCCGATGCGCACCAGCAGCGCCTGGTCATGGAGCTGGCGCGCATCGAGCAGGGTTTCGACGACCTGTTGCTGGATACCGCCGCCGGCATTGGCGAGACCACGCTCGACTTCCTGGCCGCGAGCCACCGGGTCCTCCTGGTGCTGACCCCGGAGCCGACCTCCCTCACCGATGCCTTCTCGCTGTTGAAGCTGGCACTACGCCGGCAGCCGCTGGAGGTGCGGGTGATCGTCAACATGGTCGTGGATGTTGTCGAGGCACGCAGTGTGTTCCAGCGGTTCGGGAACGCGGTGGAGAAATACCTGCACACCCGGCTCGAATTCCTCGGCTTCGTTCAGCGCGACGAGAGTCTGCGCACGGCCGTCACTCTGCAGCGCCCCGTCGCCCTGTTCGCGGAGGAAGACCCGTCGGCGCGTCCTTTCCAGCGCCTGGCCAACGCGCTGGACGACGATCCACCGCGGGGTCCGGATGCGGTATTCAGCCGGTTCTGGCGTGGCCGGTTCCAGGCCGCATCCTCCGAGCCCGAGCCCGAGCCCGAGCCCGAGCCCGAGCCCGAGCCCGAGCCCGAGCCCGAGCCCGAGCCCGAACCCGAGCCCGAACCCGAACCCGAACCCGAACCCGAACCCGAACCCGAACCCGAACCCGAACCCGAACCCGAACCCGA
>JAWLFM010000194.1:0-5183 GCA_041685565.1 Thioalkalivibrio sp. | reverse complement strand
TGCGCGGGTTTGGAGCCGCAGGCCTCGGTGGACCAGAGGCGCGCGGCGGAAGTCAACGCGGAGCTGGGCATCAGCTATCTGCGTCAGGATGACCTGGCCCAGGCGCAGCGGGCCCTGGACCGGGCATTGCAGTTCGATCCGCGGCTGGCGATGGCGCATCTGGGCATGGCCTCGCTGCGAGAGCTTCAGGGGATGACGGACGAAGCCATGCGGCACTATCGCGAGGCACTTGCGCTGGAGCCCGACAATCCGTACGTGCAGACCAACCTGGGTGATCTGCTCTGTCGCCAGGAACAGTTCCAGGAGGGGCAGGAACTGCTGACCGAGGCCATCGCGGACCCCTCCTATTCCGCGCGCGACGTCGCGTTGCTGAAGGCAGGCCTTTGTGATGTCCGGATGGGCAGAATGGAACGTGCCGAGGAACGGATCCGCGAGGCCCTGCGCCTGAATCCACGCTATGCGGACGCGCTGTACGAGATGGCCCTGTTGACCTACGCGGAGGGGCGGCCGTTCCAGACGCGCGCCTTCCTGTCCCGCCTGACCTCGCTCGGGGTGGTGACCCCGCAGTCCCTGCTGCTTTGTTACCGGGCCGAGACCCAGCTCGGCAATCCTGTCGAAGCGCGATCCTGCGCCGAGCAATTGCGGCAGCGTTTCCCCGACAGTGAAGCGGCGGCCGAGCTTCTGCGCCTGGAGCAGGGTCGTGGCTGAGCGCAAAGGCAAGGAGCCGGTCTTCGGGAAGCTGGACGACCTCGACGCGGAGGCCGGCCTGCCTTCCCGGCTGCACGGGTCGGGTCTGCGTTCCGATCCGGGTGACGTCGATCACGGCAGCGACGCCCTCGCCTGGACGGAGCGTGCCGCGGCGGCGGACGCGGGGCCAGGGCCGGCCGAGCCCGCCATTTCGGCCGCCAGCAGCCTGACGACGCGTTCCCAGCCCGTCGACCTCGAGCCGGAGGGGCCGGGTCATCCCGGAGCGGCGATGCGTTTCGCGCGCGAGAGGCTTGGTCTGGATACGGCGGCTCTGGCATCCCGGACCCGCCTGCCCCGGCGGATCATCGAGGATCTGGAGGCAAACCGCTTCGACTCGATGCCGCCGGCCTATGTGCGAGGTTACCTCCGCGGTGTGGCCCGTGAGCTGGGTATGGATCCGGACGGCTGGATCCGATCCTACGAGGGCATGGGCTATACCGAACCGGTACTGCGGCCGACGGTGCATAAGAATGCGTCCGTCCGCTGGGGACTGAGCCGCGGTCTCTGGACCCTGATGGTTGCGGGCATCCTGTTCTCGGCATTGGGGCTCGGGGTGTATGCCTGGACCGAGGGCGAGCGCGAGAATCCCCTGGCCGTTGTGGCGTTGTGGTTCAGTGAAGTGCAGCAGAGATTCAGCCCGACGCAGGAACCCCTGCCCGAGCCGGATTCAGGGTCCGATGCGGCGACGCCGACCGCCTCCGAGCCCCCTGCACCCGAGCCACCTGCCCCCGAGCCGGCGATCACCGAACTGGAGTGGGTACAGCAGACCGCCCCCCCGGCGCCTGTGCAGGACCCGCTGCTCGAGCTTCCGGGCGAAGCGGAGCGTACGCCGCCTGCGGAATCGGGATCCGCGGTGTCGTCCGTTGAAGAGGGATCGCGCGCAGTGCCGCCAGGCGCCCCGCCGGCAGGGGACGAGGCCATCCGGCCCGAGCCGGGCCTTGCGCTGGAGCAGGACTCCCTGCCCGAGCCGGCGTTGCCGGACCCCGTGCCGGCAACGCCGCGGGATCCGGTCATGGCCGGGGAAGCGGTCACGGGGCCCGAGCCGGAGGCATCGTCTCGGGCGCCGGCAGACCCGGCGCCTGCCGCCGGGGACGGACGGGAGCCCATTGCGCCCGCTCATGCCCGGAGCACGCTGACCCTTTCCTTCGCCGCCACGTCCTGGGTGGAGGTGCGTTCGGCATCGGATCGCGTGGCGCTGCAGGGCATCTTCCATGCAGACGACGAACGCACGGTCTCCGTATCGCTTCCTGCGAGGGTGGTCCTCGGGAATGCGCCCGCGGTCCGCGTGGTTCACGATGGCGCGGCGGTGGACCTGGCACCACACACGCGTACCGACCGCACCGCCCGGTTCAGCCTGGGTGCCGACTGATGCGAGGGTCAGGTACGCATCGCGCCGCTACGGGGCGTCCGGCATGAAGGCCATCCAGTCGATTCGCGGGATGCATGACATCCTGCCCGATGACATCCACGCCTGGCAGTTCCTGGAAGGCCGCCTGCGGGCGTTGCTGGCCGGCTACGGTTTCCAGGAGATCCGGCTGCCGGCGGTGGAGTTCACGGAACTCTTCGCGCGTTCGATTGGCGATGTCACCGACATCGTCGAGAAGGAGATGTACACCTTCGAGGACCGCAACGGCGATCGGTTGAGCCTGCGCCCCGAAGGTACCGCGGGCTGCGTGCGTGCCGGGATCGAGCATGGTCTGCTGCACAATCAGGTGCAGCGGCTCTGGTACCAGGGGCCGATGTTCCGGCATGAACGGCCGCAGAAGGGTCGCTACCGGCAGTTCCATCAGGTGGGCATGGAGATCTTCGGCGTACCCGGTCCCGATGTCGATGCCGAACTGCTCGCCTTTACCGCGCGTCTGTGGCGCGCGTTGGGACTGCGCAACCTGCGACTGGAGCTCAATACCCTGGGGACACCGGCGAGCCGCGTGCGCTACCGCGAACGACTGATCGGGTACTTCGAGGCCCACCGGGACGGGTTGGATCCCGAGGCCGTTCGCCGTTTGCATGAAAACCCGCTGCGTCTGCTGGACAGCAAGCATCCCGATACGGCCGCGATCGCGCGCTCCGCCCCGACCCTGCTCGAGGACCTGGATGCCGAGTCGCGCGCCCATTTCGACGCCCTCTGTGCCCATCTCGACGCCTTGGGCATCGTCTACACGCACAATCCCCGCCTGGTGCGTGGATTGGATTACTATACCCATACCGTCTTCGAGTGGATCACGGAGGAGCTTGGCGCCCAGGGAACGGTTTGTGCGGGCGGTCGCTATGACGGGCTGGTGCAACAGCTCGGAGGCCGCGCCACGCCCGCCATCGGGTTGGCCATGGGCCTGGAACGGCTGGTCAACCTGCTGGTCGATCAGGGAGCGGTGACGCCGCGTGGCGGGCCTGATGTCTACCTGGTGGTACCCGGAGATGCGGCGCTGGGCCCGCAGGCCCTGACGCTCGCCGAGCGGTTGCGGGACGAACTCCCGGAACTGCGCCTGCTGATGAACTGCGGTGGCGGCAGCATGAAGTCACAGATGAAAAAGGCGGACAGGGCCGGTGCCCGTTATGCGGTCATCCTGGGTCCTGACGAGATCGCGGCCGGCACGGTCGTGGTGAAGGCGCTGCGCGATCCCGCGAGCCCCCAGCTGACCCTGGCCCAACAGGATCTGGCGACCTTGATGCAGGACAGGCTGGAACGACAACCCGGAGGATGGGACAGATGAGTTACCTCACCGATGAGGAAAAGGCGGAACGAATCAAGCAGTGGTGGTCCGAGAATGCCATGGCCCTCATCGCGGGACTGGCCATCGGCATCGCTGGCCTGTTCGGCTGGAACTGGTGGACGGACCGGCAGGAAGGCCAGGCCGAAATGGCCTCCGAGCTGTACACCGTAGCGCTGTCCCATGCCGATTCCGGCCAGTATACCCAGGCCGCTGCGGTAGCGGCCGACCTGACCGCGAGGGGACGTGGCACGCCCTATGTGGCGATGGGTTGGGCCATCGTCGCCGATGTGGCCGTGCGCCAGGAGGACGGGCAGCGGGCGATCCATGCCCTGGAACAGGCGCGCGAAACCGCGCATGACGAGGGGTACCGGCAGGTCATGACCCTGCGGCTGGCCCGTCATCTGGTCTCTGCGGAGCGTCTGGATGAGGCGGAGGCATTGCTGGCCGAGGTCGATTCGGCGGCCTTCGCCGGCCTGCGCGCGGAGGTCCACGGCGATATCGCCCGGGCGCGAGGGGATTCCGGGCGCGCGCGCCAGCACTACGAAGAGGCCCTTGCCGCGGGACACGACACCGAATTCCTGCGCCTGAAACTCGATGAACTCCCTGCCTGAGTGGTATCGGCGATCATGATCCCCGTCGCATTGCGTTTCTGGCTGGTTGCCGCCCTTGCCTTGTCGCTGTCGGCCTGCGGTCTGTGGACGCGCGACACCACTGAATCCCCGGCGCCATTGCCCGAATTTACTGCGATCGGAAGCCCGACCATCCTCTGGTCACGTTCCATCGGCCGCGGGGCGGCCCGCTCGATATGGCCAATGAAGCCTGCGGTGACCGACGAACTGGTCGTGGTCACCGATTCCCGGGGGCGTGTCAGTGCCCTGGATCGGGACACGGGCGCCCAGCGCTGGGAGACCCGCCTGCGTGACGTGCGAGTCTCTGCAGGCGTGGGCGCGGGAGCGGACATTGCGGTGGTGGGGACCCTGGATGGCTTCGCCATCGCCCTGAACCTCGACAATGGCGAAGAGATCTGGCGTACACGTCTCTCCAGCGAGGTGCTGGCCCTGTCTTCGGTCGCGGGTGGAATGGTCGTGGCGCGCACCAATGACGGCCGTCTGCATGCCCTGGAGGCACCCTCGGGCAGCGTGCGCTGGACGGTCCTGCGCACGACGCCGGCGCTGAGTCTGCGCGGTGTGCAGGTCCCGCAGATGCTGCCGGGCAGGGTGCTCGCCAGCTTCGACACGGGCCGCCTGTTGATGCTCGGCGCGAATCGCGGCAATGTGCTTTGGGAGGCCACCATCGCGGTCCCCTCGGGGCGATCCGAGCTGGAGCGCCTGATCGATGCCGACGGCCATGTCCCCGTCTATCGCGGTGTCGCCTTCGCCTCCAGCTATCAGGGGCGTCTGGTCGCGGTGACCCTGGACAGCGGTGACCTCATCTGGGCCCGTGACTTCTCCTCCTATCAGGGTGGTGGCATTCATGGCGATTCCGAGATCCTGGTGATGACGGCTGCGGACAGCCATGTCTGGGGCCTCGATCCGCGCAACGGGGGCGATCTGTGGCAGCAGAGTGGCCTGCGTCTGCGCGACGTCACCGGGCCGGTCGTGATCGGGGATCAGGCCGTGGTGGGCGACTTCGAGGGCTATCTGCACTGGCTGAGCGTCGAGGACGGCCGCATCCTGGCGCGGACGCGGGCCGGGTCCGGGGCCGTCGTGACCCGCCCGGTACTGC
>JAWLFM010000026.1:0-21273 GCA_041685565.1 Thioalkalivibrio sp. | reverse complement strand
CGAGGGGCTCGTGGCCGGCGAGCGCGTCGCAAGCAGCGGCCTGCTGAAGCTCCAGAACGAGACGCCGGTGGAGATCACCGAGGAGGCCCGGCCTACCGAAGATCCCGCACCCAGTCCGCCCAACGCCTGAACCCACGCTGACCGGGACCCCGCATGCGCTTCACGGACATCTTCATCAACAAGCCGGTACTGGCCACCGTGGTGAGCCTGTTCATCCTGCTCCTGGGGATGCGCGCCATCTTCGACCTCAACGTGCGCCAGTTTCCCGAGGTGAAGAATGCCGTGGTCACCGTGAGCACCAGCTACATCGGCGCGGACGCGGACCTGATCCAGGGCTTCATCACCACCCCGCTGGAGCGCGAGGTGGCCGCCGCCGAGGGGATCGACTACCTGGTTTCCACCAGCGTACCAGGCATCAGCGTGATCCAGGCCCATCTGCGCCTCGATCAGGAACCGAACGAGTCGCTGACCCAGATCGCAGCACAGGTCAACAAGGTCCGGGGCGATCTTCCCGCGGAGGCGGAGGATCCGGTGGTCGAACTCTCCATGGGCGAGAGCATCGCCGCGATGTACCTGTCCTTCTTCTCCGAACGGCTCGCGAACAACCAGATCACCGATTATCTGACCCGGGTGGTGGAACCCGAACTGTCCACGATTGCGGGCGTTCAGCGCGCCGAGATCCTGGGTGGCCAGACCTTCGCGATGCGACTCTGGCTCGACGCCGAACGCATGGCCGCCTACGGCGTCACCGGCCGCGATGTCCGAGCGGCCCTGGAGGCGAACAATGTGCTGGCCGCGGTGGGGCGAACGCGGGGGCAGATGGTCAGCATCGATCTGACCGCGGCCACCGACCTGTCGCGACCGGAGGAATTCGAGCGCCTCATCGTGAGCGAGGACGACGGGGCGCTGGTGCGCATCGAGGACATCGCCAGCGTCGAACTCGGTTCCGAGAACTACGACACCTCCGTGCGCTTCAATGGCCAGACCGCGACCTTCATCGGCATCGAGCTCTCCCCCGACGCCAACGCCCTCGACGTGATCGCGGAGGTCCGGGAGACCTTCCGCGAACGGGTGCAACCGCAGCTCCCCGAGGGGCTGAACGCAGAGATCGTCTACGACTCCACGGATTACATCGAGAGCGCAATCGACGAGGTCATCCTGACCATCGGCCTTGCCCTCGCCATCGTGCTGCTGGTGATCTACCTGTTCCTGGGCTCCTTGCGCAGCGTACTGATCCCGGCGGTGGCGATCCCGCTGGCCTTGATCGGCACCTTCCTGCTCATGCTGCTGATGGGTTTCTCCATCAACCTTCTGACCCTGCTGGCGATGGTCCTGGCAATCGGCATCGTGGTCGACGACGCCATCATCATGCTGGAGAACGTGCATCGGCACATCGAGGACGGGATGGCGCCCTACGACGCGGCCATCCGGGGCGCCCGCGAACTGGCCTGGCCCATCGTGGCCATGTCCACCACCCTGATCGCCGTGTTCCTCCCGATCGGTTTCATCGGCGGACTGACCGGCACGCTGTTCATCGAGTTCGCCTTTACCCTGGCGGGTGCGGTGCTGATCTCGGGCGTCGTCGCCCTGACCCTGTCGCCGATGATGTGTTCGAAGATCCTGCGCGGACATGAAGGCGGCCGTGCGGGAGGCCGCCTGGAGAGCTGGCTGGATGCCCGCTTCAATGGGCTGCAGCAGGCCTACCGACGGCGGCTGCACGGCGCGCTGAACGAGCGCTTCACGCTACTGGCCTTCGGGCTGATCGTGCTCGTGTCCTGTTATTTCCTCTTCATTACCAGCGACACCGAACTGGAACCGCCGGAGGACCAGGGCTTCGTGTTCTCGATCATGGAGGGCGACGCCTACCTGGGTCTGGACCTGCTGGAACGCAACACACGATTGCTCGATGGCTTTGCCGACGAGATTCCCGAGTTGCAGAACACCTTCATCGTCAACGGCTTCGGCGGCGGCGCCACGCCCAGCACCAACGCGGCCATCGCCGGGTTCGTAATGATCCCCTGGGATCAGCGCGAACGCGCGACCAGTGTCATCCTCGAACAGGACCTGCAGCCGCGTCTCGACAGGATCCCTGCGCTGAGCATCTTCGCCATCGAGCCTCCCAGCCTACCCAGCCCCGGCGGCGGCGGGACGCCGGTGAGCATGGTGATCGGATCCACCGGGCCGATCGAGAACCTGGGGGAACTGGCGGACGAGATCATCTCCCGCGCCATGGCGAGCGGACGCTTCATCTTCATGGACTCGGACCTCGACTTCGACAACCCGCGGGTGGAACTCGTCATCGACCGCGACAAGGCGGCGCAGATGGGCATCGACATGGCCACCCTCACCGCGGATCTTTCTCCGCTGCTCTCGGGCGGCTTCACCGGCAGGTTCGCGCTGGACAATCGCAGCTACCGTGTGATCCCCCTGGTGCAACGAGACGAACGGCTGAATCCGGACCAGCTCGGTGAGCTCTACACCCGCACGCAGGACGGGGAACCGGTGCCGCTGTCGAACATCGTGACGCTCGAGGAGACGGTGGCGCCACGCAGCCTGCAACGCTTTCAGCAGCTGAACGCGGTGACCCTGTCCGGCGTTCCACGACCGGGCATCACCCTGGGCGAGGCACTGGCCGTGGTCGAAGAGATCGCCGCCGAGGTGCTTCCCATGGGCTACAGCGTGGATTACTCGGGCCAGTCGCGGCAGTTGAAGGCCGAGGGTGCGCAGTTCGTGGTGACCTTCTTCTTCGCACTGATCGTGATCTATCTGGTGCTCGCGGCACAATTCGAGTCCTTCCGCGACCCCTTGATCATGCTCATGACCGTGCCGATGTCGATCGCCGGGGCGCTGATCTTCATCAGCCTCGGGTTCACCTCGCTCAACATCTATACCCAGGTCGGCCTGGTGACCCTGATCGGACTCATCGCCAAGCACGGCATCCTGATCGTGGAGTTCGCCAACCAGCTCCAGACGGAGGGACGCTCGGTGCGCGAGGCCATCGAAGAGGCGGCCAGCCTCCGCCTTCGTCCGATCCTGATGACCACCGCGGCCACCGTGATCGCCATGGTGCCGCTGCTGATCGCCACCGGGGCCGGTGCCGGATCGCGCTTTGCGATGGGGCTCGTGATCGCCAGCGGCATGACCATCGGCACGCTGTTCACCCTGTTCGTGGTCCCCGCGGTGTATCTGTACCTGGCGCGGAATCGCAGCGCAGCGGCGGCACCCGCGCCCGCCAACCGGGGCGACGCCGGCTGATTCTGGTGCGGTCAGGACGGAAACTGGCCCCGCAGCCATTCCAACCACAGGTGAATTGGGTGATAATCAGCCCCCGATACCGGGGGCTCCCCTCGGTCGACCGTCAAAAGGATCGCCTCAGCCGATCGCATCGTATAGACGATTAGCAATCTATATCATCTAAACTATCTATTTGTTATCGGCTATCGGTCTTTCTACTCTCATCAACCGAATTCCACGACGCTCACCAACCGAATTCCACAACGCGCAGGAGACAACCAATGGCCGTCAAGAAATACGACGCGGGTGTGAAGGATTACCGCGAAACCTATTGGATGCCGGACTACATCCCGCTGGAAACCGATCTCCTGGCGGTATTCAAGATCAGCCCGCAGCCCGGCGTCGATCGTGAAGAGGCCGCCGCAGCCGTAGCCGCCGAATCCTCCACCGGTACCTGGACCACCGTCTGGACCGACCTGCTGACGGACATGGATTACTACAAGGGCCGCGCCTACCGCATCGAGGACGTCCCCGGCGACGACTCCTGCTTCTACGCCTTCATCGCCTACCCCATCGATCTCTTCGAAGAGGGCTCGGTGGTCAACGTGTTCACCTCGCTGGTGGGCAACGTGTTCGGCTTCAAGGCCGTGCGCGCCCTGCGTCTGGAAGACGTGCGTTTCCCCATCGCCTACGTGAAGACCTGCGGCGGCCCTCCGATGGGCATCCAGGTCGAACGCGACGTGATGAACAAGTACGGGCGTCCCCTGCTCGGCTGCACCATCAAGCCCAAGCTGGGCCTGTCCGGCAAGAACTACGGGCGCGCGGTGTACGAGTGCCTGCGTGGCGGTCTGGACTTCACCAAGGACGATGAGAACATCAACAGCCAGCCGTTCATGCGCTGGCGCCAGCGCTTCGACTTCGTGATGGAGGCCATCCTGAAGGCCGAGGGGGAGACCGGCGAGCGCAAGGGGCATTACCTCAACGTGACCGCCCCCACGCCCGAAGAGATGTACAAGCGTGCCGAGTACGCCAAGGAAATCGGCGCCCCGATCATCATGCACGACTACATCACCGGCGGTTTCTGCGCCAATACGGGCCTGGCCAACTGGTGCCGTGACAACGGCATGCTGCTGCACATCCACCGTGCCATGCACGCGGTCATCGACCGCAACCCGCACCACGGCATCCACTTCCGCGTACTGACCAAGATCCTGCGGCTGTCCGGCGGCGACCATCTGCATACCGGCACCGTGGTGGGCAAGCTCGAAGGCGACCGCGCCTCGACCCTGGGCTGGATCGATCTGCTCCGGGAATCCTTTGTTCCCGAGGACCGCTCGCGCGGCATCTTCTTCGATCAGGACTGGGGTTCCATGCCCGGCGCCTTTGCGGTGGCCTCCGGCGGCATCCATGTCTGGCACATGCCGGCGCTGGTCGCGATCTTCGGCGACGACTCCGTGCTGCAGTTCGGCGGCGGCACCCTGGGCCATCCCTGGGGCAATGCGGCCGGCGCGGCCGCCAACCGCGTGGCACTGGAGGCCTGCGTCCAGGCGCGTAACGAAGGCCGTCAGATCGAGCGGGAAAGCAAGGAAATCCTCACCGCCGCGGCCCAGTCCAGCCCCGAACTGAAGATCGCCATGGAGACGTGGAAGGAAATCAAGTTCGAATTCGACACCGTGGACAAGCTGGATATCTCGAACAAGTAATGGCGCCCTGGCGTCTGGTTCCACCAGGTGGCGACAAGAATCCCTGGGTGGACCAGACCGGGCTAAACCGCTCAATAGAGGAAGACCGATATGGCCGTTCAAGTTTACAAGTCCTCGATGAAGTACGAGACCTTTTCCTATCTGCCCCCGATGACCCCGGAGCAGATTCGGCAGCAGATCACCTACTGCATCAGCCAGGGTTGGAACCCGGCCGTGGAGCACACCGAAAAGGACAACTCCATGAGCAACTACTGGTACATGTGGAAGCTGCCGCTGTTCGGCGAACAGTCCGTCGATGCCGTCCTGCAGGAGCTGGAAGCCTGCCATCGCGAGTTCCCGGGTCACCTGGTTCGCTTCATCGCCTATGACAACTATGCGCAGAGCCAGGGTATGGCGTTCGTGGTGTACCGCTAATCCGTCACGGAATGACATCGGGTGGCCTCTGGCCACCCGTGGATCACCATTCCGCAAGTTGTTTGCCGTGGTGGCGGACACCAAGCACCGCGACTCCCGCAGACCCCAACCGATCGAGGTACGTGATGCCACAAGCCAATGAGAGCACGGCCAGCGCCACCCTTTCCGGGCGCGAGCTGGCCCGGAAACGCCGCAAGGCGATGGCTTTGCATGGCAAGTCCGCATTCGTCAAGACCGCGGCCAACCGGCAGGGCGCATCGTCCCGGCAGGCACCGCCCGCGGCCACCAGGGAGGCGGCATCCAAACAGCCGGCTGCGCACGCGCAGCGGGCCACCGCCGGCGTTCTCCAGCCTCCGGTCTCTCCGGGCCGTGAGGCTGCCCGCGCCCGACGGGAGGCGCTCAGCGTTGCAGGCAAGGCGGCAATGAAGCCCACCTCGAGTCGGCCCAGCGGTCGCGTGCGGCCCAAGCCCGAGACAGCGCACCTGACGGAGCCCGCCGCCGCGCGCACTCCGGCCGCCGCCACGAGCGCGGATTGCGACTGCCAGGGTGAGCCCTGCGACTGCCACGACCAGGAAGCCCGTCCCGCCAGCGAGAGCCGTCCGACCTCCCTGGCCTCCTCGGCGCCGCCCGCCACCAACAAACCCATGAACCCGCTTCCCAAGGGCCGTGCCCTGGCACGCGCACGACGGGAGGCCCTTTCCCAGAACGGCAAGGCGGGGCTGGTACGCGCCGCTCACATGGCCCGTGTCGCAGCCGCGATGCCGGACCAGGACTGGCAGTCCGCGATCTCCAACGGCGCCAGCGGGCGTCAGATCGCCATGCAGCGCCGCAAGGTCCAGTCCGTGGCGGGTCGGGCCGGCAGCGCGAAGTCGTCGACCAAGGCGCGCCCGAGCGGGCGCAAGCGCACCCGTCTCGAGATTCCCGCGCCGCCGAAGGTGGAGAAGGGGCATACCCTTTCCGGCCAGACCGTGACCGGCACCATGGTCGAACGCAGCAACAAGCAGACCGGAAACGAACCCGGGGTCTGCCGCGAGATCACCGGCACCGAATACATCGGGGCGGAGTTGTACGAGCGTGAATGCCCGACCCGGCCCGCGCCCGCGCCAACCAAGGTGGGCGTGAGCAGCACCACCCGCGAACACAAGGTCACCGGCACCGAGGTCGGACGCTCCATGCGGGTGACCGGTGATGAGCTCGGGGCCTGCAGGGGCATCACCGGGACCGAATACCTTGCCGCAGAGCGCTTTGAGGAATTCTGCCCGACGCCGCCCGCCCCCGGCCCCGTCAAGGTCGGCGCTACCGACACGGCAAAGGGAAAGCCCGTAACCGGCACCATGGTCGATCGTTCATCCAACGTCACCGGCAATGAGTATGGCAGCGGCCGCTCCGTTACCGGCACCGGTTACACCCTGCCGACGGCACCCGCGCCCGTTCCCGAGAAGGTGGCCCTGACCCATACCGCGCGCGGCAGGACCGTGACCGGGACCACCGTGGGACAGAGTTCCCGGGTTACCGGTGACGAACCCGGCGCCTGCCGAGGCATCACCGGCACCGAGTATCTGTCCGCGGAGCAGTTCCAGACCGAGTGCAATACCACCCCGCCAACCACGCCCCGCAAGGTCAGCGTGATGCTCTCGCATGGCCAGCAGCCGGTCTCGGGTACGGAGGTGGGCCGCTCCTCGAAGGTGACCGGGGACGAGGCCGGGTCCTGCCGGGAGATCTCCGGCAACCAGTATTACACCGCGTCCGACTTTGGCGACCTGTGCAGCGTGGGCGGACCCAGGAAGGTCGGCACCATGCACACCGTTGCCGGCGGCACGGTCACGGGTACGGAGGTCCACCGCAACCCAAAAATGTCCGGTGACGACAAAGGGGGGTGCATGCCCGTCACCGGTACCGATTATGTTGGTGCGGAACAGCTTCAGGCTGTTTGCGCCGACAGCACCCCAGTGTCCGCAGTGGACAAGGTCGCGACCGACAAGACCTGGCGCGGCCAGGCCATCACCGGCAGCCCCATTGGCCGTGCGCCGAAGGTCACCGGCGACGAGTCCGGTGGTTGCTCGCCGATCAGTGGTACGCCCTACATCGGCCGCAGCCAGTACGGCGACTTCTGTGAGACGCCGGACATGACCGCACAGGAGGCCGTCATTCCTTCCAGCACATTGATCTCCGCCACCACCGTCACGGGCGATCGGCCCGGGGCCGGCGGCACGGTGATGACCGGTGATGAACGCGGCGCCTGCGAACCCGTGAGCGGCACGCCCTATGTGGGGGCCGACAACATCGTCTCCCAGTGCATGACCAGCGGCCGCTTCGTGTCCCGCACCCAGAAGTGGGATGAACCCGCACGCCCGGCACCACCGGCCGATTTCAGCATCCAGTCGCCCGCGCGGGCCGCCTGGGATCGCCGGGCCGCGGACGAGATCACGGGGTCGGTCTACAGCAGTGAGCGGATCACCGGGCCGGTCAACAAGGCTCCGGGGCTCATCACCGGAACCCCGGAATTCCGGCATCGGGACTCCGTAAGCCTGCAGGCCAGCGAGCAGGAGAGCATCGCCGCCGCCCGTCGGCTGACCGGAGAAGGCAGTCAGTCGGGCAGGAAGATCACCGGGGATTCCTGGGACGCGTCAACCCGCGTGACCGGAACGGAAGGGACCTCGAGCCTGGCCCGGAACATGTCCCAGCGCGGGCAACCCCGTGGTGAGGGCGCCAACGCACGCCGCTTCCGAGAGGTGGAGCAGCCGCCCGCGCCTGAAAGCCGGATCACGGGATCTGCAGGCAACTTTGGCAAGGGTCCGTTGGTGACGCTTTCCGGCGGCGCGCGCGGCTGAGGCTGAACGGGTGAACACGCGCAAACGACTCGCTGCGATGCGGAGGGCTGGGGCGCTGCCACAACAGGCAGCGGCACCGGCCAACCCCGCGTGCGTGATTGCGCCCGATCAACCCTGCCAGCACAGCCTCGTGGACCGCGAACTCAACCGTCAGCTGTACGCGTACGAAGAGCGTGTGCGAGGCCGCTTCACGGCCATCGTGGACACCCTGAAGACCCTCTCCGACTGTCGCCACACCCTGGACTTCGTGGACCAGGCGCAGCGGATCGCGCAGGAACGCCTCGGCTTCGAACTTCCCCATGAGCTTCTGGACGATGCCTGGGTGTCCGGACTCAACCTGCGCGCCCTGCACGCCTACTGCACCTTTCGCAGCTTCAAGATCTGTGTCGACCGGGCGCACATCGATCAGCGGCCCCTGTGTGAGCGCTCGCTGCTCGATGCCGGCTTCATCCAGTCCTGCGGTTACCACACCCTGGACATCAGCCCCTGCGCCGACGGACGCCTCCAGGGGCTGGTGCCCTTCGTGCTGCGGATGGCGCCAAACGATTCGGTGTACGTCAAGGCCTATGCCGGCGCGCTGTTCGATATCGAGGCGGATATCGCCGATTGGACCCACCGCGAACTCAGCCGCCTCAGTGGTGGCATTCCGGGCGGCGAGGATGCCAACTATCTGAAGGTCGCGGTCTACCATTTCAGTACCTCGAACCCGAATCACGAGGGCTGTGCGGCGCATGGCAGCAATGACCACCTGGCCACCGAACTCGCCCTGGCAAGGCTGAACGAGCTGCGCGCCGCGGTCGAGAACACCTTCGGTCTGGGGGCCGCACCGGAGATTCTCCTGATCGGCGTCGACACCGACATCGATGCAATCCGCATTCACCTTCCGGACGGCAACGGGGACATCAATCCCCACCGCTATGTGGAAAGCTTCCGGATCTACCAGGAGACGCTCGGCATGGGCGCCGGGGACGCGCGCGCTCACATCGACCGTTCGATCGAGGAGGCGGAGCAGGCGGAAGGTTGGGCCCGGGGCTCCGGCACCACCCCGCCCGGCATGCGCCGGCTGATCCAGCACCTGCTCGAGGCCAATCTCTCGCAGATCGAGTACGTGATCCAGCATCACGACGGCCGCTACCGGGTGATTGGACACAACGAACGCTTCATCTGCGCCGGCGAGGCCATGAGCGAGTTGCAGCTGCGCAACAAATTCTATTTCGCCCATCTCGACACCGTGGAAGAAGGCGCCAACGACATGGACGTGGGCATCCGGATCTTCACCGGGCTGAATATCCGCCATGGCCTGGGGGTGCCGATTCTGATCCATTTCCATTACTCGTCGCATGTACCCGGCGCGCGGGAACGGGCCGTGACCCACTGCCGGCGGGTCAAGGCCGCGATCGAATCACGCTACCAGAAACTACACGAGAGCCAACTGCTGTTTTGCCAGATGGCTGTCAGCGACATCCACGGCAGTGAGCGCTGCGCCTTCGTGGACGACGAAACCGAGATGGTCGGACATTGAATGAACGGGTTTGGTGAGATGGCACGATGAAGATCATGCGGGTTGAAAAAACGCTGGTTTCGACCAATCGCATCGATGGCTTTGGCCATCGTCCGCTGCTGGTCGTACAGGAAAAGGAAGGCGGCTCCCGTAGCGTGGCGGTCGATGCGGTGGGCTGCATCCCGGGCGACTGGGTGATCTGCGTCGGCTCGTCGGCGGCTCGCGAGGCCGCGGGAAGCAAGGAGTTCCCTTCCGATCTGACCATCGTTGGCATCATCGATCACTGGACCGGAGAGAACGCCTGATGGAGATCATGCGCGTCAAGGATGATCTGGTGTGTACGCGCCGTGTACCCGGCTTGCAGGCCTCGTCGCTCCGGGTGTTGCAGAACCAGAGCGGAAGCCTGTTCGTGGCAACCGATCCGGTGGGCGTGCCACCCGGCAAGTGGGTGTTCACCGCGAGTGGCAGTGCGGCGCGTTGGGCGATGCCGGATGCCAAGGTCATGACGGATCTGACGATCTGCGGAATCATCGACCAGTGGGAAGAATGACATTGAAGGCAACGAACTGAACGGAACAAGGTAGGTGAAGAGGGGGCGGCAGGCAATGTGGCTTTGCATGCGGTTTCCCAGGCAGTTGATTTGGTGGGTACAGATCGCTTTTTTTAACGTTTTCTTTTACGAGGAGTAATGAAATGGCTGAACGTATGGGTATTGCCCTTGGCATGATCGAGACCCGCGGTCTGGTTCCCGCGATTGAAGCGGCGGACGCCATGACCAAGGCCGCCGAAGTCCGTCTGATCGGTCGCCAGTTCGTCGGTGGCGGCTACGTCACCGTGCTGGTGCGTGGTGAGACCGGCGCCGTCAACGCGGCCGTCCGTGCGGGCGCTGATGCCTGCGAGCGTGTCGGTGACGGCCTGGTGGCCGCGCACATCATCGCCCGTGTGCACAACGAAGTGGAAGGCATCCTGCCGACCGAACCGTCCGCCTGATTTTCTTTCAACACCGCAGTACGCATTTATTCAGGAGCTGTAGAGATGGCAAACATGATTGGTATTGCCCTTGGCATGATCGAGACCCGCGGTCTGGTTCCCGCGATTGAAGCGGCGGACGCCATGACCAAGGCCGCCGAAGTCCGTCTGATCGGCCGCCAGTTCGTCGGCGGCGGCTACGTCACCGTGCTGGTGCGCGGTGAGACCGGCGCGGTCAACGCGGCCGTCCGCGCGGGTGCCGATGCCTGCGAGCGTGTCGGTGACGGCCTGGTGGCCGCGCACATCATCGCCCGCGTGCACAACGAAGTGGAAGGCATCCTGCCGACCGAACCGTCCGCCTGATCCACGGGCTTGCCGGTTTCGTAACACTGTAATGGAGAGAGTGCATGGCTAACGTGGCTGGTATTGCCCTTGGCATGATTGAGACCCGTGGTCTGGTTCCCGCGATTGAAGCGGCGGATGCCATGACCAAGGCCGCCGAAGTCCGTCTGATCGGTCGCCAGTTCGTCGGTGGCGGCTACGTCACCGTGCTGGTGCGTGGTGAGACCGGCGCCGTCAACGCGGCCGTCCGTGCGGGCGCTGATGCCTGCGAGCGTGTCGGTGACGGCCTGGTGGCCGCGCACATCATCGCCCGTGTGCACAACGAAGTGGAAGGCATCCTGCCGACCGAACCGTCCGCGGTTGGCGGTGGCCGGGATGCCGAACTCACCTCGACGCGCAGCTAGGGCGACGCTCGATGAGCGTCGATCCACGGACCGTCGGCTGGCTGTCGCGCGCACTCACTCATGAGATGAGTGCCGTGCAGCAATACCTTGCCCAGAGCGTGCTTGCACACCTGTGGGGGGATGAGGCACTCGCGACATATCTGCGGGCGGAGGCGGTGGAGGAACTGGGGCATGCGGAGCGCCTGATGGAGCGTCTGATCCGTGTCGGGGTGACCCCCTCCGCCGCGAATCTGGCCCCCGCGCGCCTGGGCCGCAGCGTGGATGAGCTGCTGGCTGCGGACCGCATCCTCGAGGCCGACGCGGTGAGGGTCTACCGCGAGGCCGTCGCCCACGCCGCGCGCATGCGCGACGCGGACTCCGCACAACTCTTCGGGGAGATCCTGGAGGACGAACTGGCGCATGTGCAGGAAATCGACCGCATGATGGCGGAACGGCGTCAGCATGGCTGATCTGCCGCAGGGATGGGACGCGCGGGGCAGGCCTCCGGCACTGTTTCGGCGCTTCGAGTTCGAGCACTACGGCGAGACGCGTGCCTTCCTCGATGCCCTGGCCGCATTGACGGAAGAAGTCGGGGTGCATCCGCAGAACATCAGCTTCGGCACCACCTATGTGAACATCACCCTGGAATCCGAGGATGGCAGCGAGCCGGGGTCGGTCGAACGGGACATCGCCGCGCGCATCAACGCGCTCACGGGAACGGCGGACACCTGACATGCCCACGCACGTAACCGCGGTGGTCAACCAGAAGGGTGGCGCGGGCAAGACAACGCTCGCGATGAATCTTGCCGCGGGCCTCTCCCGCCGCGGCGATACCGTGGTCATCGACCTCGATCCACAGGGTTCGTCGCGCCAGTGGGCCACACTCGGAAATGCACCCTTTCCGGCAACCGTCAAGCAGATGAGCGGCAAATGGGATGCCCGCTCGCTGCAAAAGGGCTTCCAGGCCTATAAATACACGGTGTTGGACTGTCCGCCATCGCTCGACAGCCATGCGTCCCTGCAGGCATTGCGCGCCTGCGACATCGCGCTGATCCCCATCCTGCCGTCGCCGGTGGATCTTTGGGCGAGTCTGCGGCTGCCCCAGGAGATCGCAGAGGCCCGCAAGGTGAACCCGAAGCTCAGGGCCTTTCTGGTCCTCAACCAGATGGAGCCCAGGAGTGCCCTGTCGGCGTCCATGCGGGAGGCCCTGGAAGAGTTTGATATTCCGGTGCTGGTTGCCGCCATGCGCCGCCGGGCGGTATACCGGGGCGCGGCGCTGGACGGGGTGTCCGTGTATCAACTGGGTGGCCGAGGAACACAGGCTGCAGCCGAAATCGAAGCCGTCATTAACGAGGTGATCACACCATGATAAAGACCAAGGACAAGCTGTCCGCCAGCGTGCGCCAGGCCAAGGCGGACCAGACGCCCGAGACCGACGTTCCGGCAGACGCCGCCGAGACGGCCAAGCCCGCGGAAAAGGCGACAACCACGGCGAAGCCGCAGTCGGCCCCGCTCAAGCAGGCCGCACGGAAAAGGCCCGCAGCGCGAAAGCCCGCGGCCCGCAAGCCGGCAGCCTCCGCTCGCAAGACAAGCACGGCCAGTGGCTCCCGTAAGGCAGGCGCCCGGAAGAAGCCTCAATCGGATGAAATCCCGGAAAGCGGAAGCGCCCTCTTCCCCAAGCGCGTCTGGCCTGACTGAACGCAACCCTGCAGGTGACCTGAAATGCCCAATCGACCCACCATGCGAACCTACGCCCCGCGCCGCGAGGCCGTCGCCCGCTCCGCCGCCCGGCAGCCCGCTGCCTACCGGCCCGCGGCCGATCATGCGACCTCGGAGATCCTCGCGCCTTATGTGATCAGGGAAGAACCGTACTACCTTCCCGTTGCCGACGAGGTGGAGCTTTACGAAGCCGCCTACTCCGTACGCATGCCGATGATGCTCAAGGGTCCCACCGGCTGCGGCAAGACCCGTTTCGTCGAATATATGGCCTGGAAGCTGGGCAAGCCGCTGATCACGGTTTCCTGCAACGAAGACATGACCGCCTCCGATCTCGTCGGCCGCTTCCTCCTCGACGCCGATGGCACGCGCTGGCAGGACGGCCCGCTGGCCGTGGCGGCACGCCACGGGGCGATCTGCTATCTCGATGAGGTGGTGGAGGCACGCCAGGACACCACCGTGGTCATCCATCCCCTGACCGACGCGCGGCGCGTGCTACCCCTGGAGAAGAAGGGGGAGCTGATCGAGGCGCACCCGGACTTCCAGGTCGTGATCTCGTACAACCCCGGCTACCAGTCGCTGATGAAGGATCTCAAGCAGTCCACCAAGCAGCGCTTCGGCGCGCTGGACTTCAACTACCCCGAGCACGACGTCGAGGCGGAAATCATTACCCACGAGTCCGGGGTGGGCATCGAGATCGCGAAGAACCTCGTGCATATTGGCGAACGTGCGCGCAACCTGAAGGGACACGGTCTCGACGAGGGCCTGTCCACCCGGATGCTGATCTACGCCGGCTCGCTGATTGCCAATGGCGTCCCGGCTCTGGCGGCATGCCGTGTGGCGCTGGTCCGCCCCATCACCGACGACCCCGACATGCGCGACGCCCTGGATTCGGCCGTCACGACCTACTTCTGAAGCTGCCCGTGCGCCGCCCCTCGGTGGCGCGCACCCGGATACCATGGCCATTCATCTCGAAGACTACCAGGAGATCCTCGAGGATCTTCCGCACGACGCCCAGGACGTGCTGCGCGCATCCTGGAACGAGGCCGCGCGCGTGTTCTCTTCACGGGGCCTGGACAACTACCTGAAGGGTGCCGTCGCCCTGCATCATCTCGATCGGGGCCAGGATCTCGTGGTCACCTACCTCCAGGAGATGCCGGAGGTGGCACGCGCCATCGGCGAGGATGTGGCCCCCGACGTCGTCAACTTCGTGCTGGGCATGGCCTCCAAGACCTCCGGCGAGGTGCTGACCCTGATCGTCGGCACCGCACCTCTCGCTGCCGAGCGGCTGGGCGACGAGAGCCTGTTCCGCAACTACCTCAATGTCCTGCAGGTCATGGCCGCACAGGCCCCGCGCGGTCTGCGGCCGATGCTGCGGAACCTCGACCGGCTGCTGACCCAGCTCACCCTCGGCGGGCTGCGTCGCTGGGTGAACTGGGGCGCCCAGGCCTACAAGACCGATTTCGATGGACAGGTCCGGTTCTTCTCGCTGGAGAGCCCGGATGCGTTGTCGGTACTGCAGGCGGAGCGCAAGGGCACCCTGTTCGTCGATGTGCAGCGCCGCCTCAACATCTACCTGCGCGCCATGTGGGGACGCGACTTCTTCCTGCGCCCTACCGCCGGGGACTACGAGAGCCGCGAGGGCCTGAAGCCCTACATCGAACACTTCATCATCCACATCGCCGATGCCTACGACGATTACCGGCCACACGGCGAGGAAACCCCGCCCGAGCAGGTCGTGACCGGCCTGGAGATCTACCGGGCGGCGGCCAATCACTGCGCCGCGCATCTGGTCTTCACCCGTGCGCCGCTGTCCATGCAGACACTGGACAACACGCAGATGGCGATCATCGAGGCGATCGAGGATGCCCGCGTGGAGACCCTCGCCTGCCAGGAGTTTCCGGGCATGCGCGCGGCCTGGCTGGCCCTGCATCCGCCGGAAGATCACCGCGAACCGCAAAGCGTGGGCGATCTGCTGAACCGGCTGGCTCGGGCGCTGCTCGATCCCGAGTCCACCGACCCGCACCCCTGGGTGCGCGAGGGCGTCGCCCTGTTCCGGGCAGAAGAGGACCTGTCCAGCAACCAGAGCAGCTGGAATATCGGCGTGGCCCTGGCCCACAGCCTCGCGGAGCTCCCGCTCCCGGAGTTCAATCCCCGCACCGATGTGCTCCGGGCGATCTATCGCGACGACAACCGCACCGTGTGGGAGTCCGAGGAATACGACGTGGAGGCTGCCCTGGAGGCCACCTGGGCACCCAAGCAGGTGCGCAAGAAGGTCTCCCTGATGGAGATGGTGAACACGCTCGACTACGAGTTTGCCGGGGACGACGCCCAGGAGGTCTGGGTCTTGACGACGGAGTTCTACCTCGATCAGGAAGGCGTGACCATCAATGAACTCGAAGGCAAGACACCCGTCTCCGACCCCTTCCACTACCCCGAATGGGACTATCAGATCCAACTCGAACGGCCAAGCTGGGTCACGGTGCTGGAACGCCAGCCCAAGCTGGGAGATCTGGAACTGATCGAGCAGATCATCGAGGACCACAAGCCCGTGATCTCTCGCCTGAAGTTCCTGATCGAGTCCATGATCCCGCAGGGCATGCAGCGCCTGCGCCGCCAGGAGGACGGGGACGAGCTGGACATCAACGCGGCGGTCCGCGCGATGGTGGACATCCGTACCGGACAGCATCCCGATACCCGGATCATGATGCGCTACAAGCGCAATGTTCGGGATCTCGCGGTGATGGTGCTCCTGGACATGTCGGAATCCGCGAACGACAAGGTGCGCGGCCAGGAATACAGCATCATGGACCTGACCCGGTCCGCCACGGTGCTGCTGTCGGACGCACTCGATCGGATCGGCGATCCCTTCGCCCTCCACGGCTTCTGTTCCGACGGCCGGCACGACGTGCATTACTACCGTTTCAAGGATTTCAACCAGCCCTACAACGACCTGGTGAAGGCGCGACTGGCCGGCATGCAGGGCTCGTACTCGACGCGCATGGGCGCGGCGCTGCGCCACGCCGGGACGGTCCTGGGGCAGCAGCCGAAGAACAAGAAGATCCTGTTCATCATCACCGATGGTGAGCCGGCCGACAACGACGTACGGGATCCACAGTATCTGCGCCACGATGCCAAGCGCGCCGTGGAGGAATTGGCGCGCAACGGCATCACCACCTATGCGCTGTCACTGGATCCTCATGCGGATCAGTACGTCTCCAGGATCTTTGGCATGAACCACTTCACCGTGCTCGATCAGGTGGAGCGGCTGCCCGAGAAGCTGCCCATGCTGTACATGGGCCTGACCCGGTAGAGCCCTGATGGATGTCAACTCGCTGAGCAAGAAGCTGCTGTTCAACACTGTCCGGGTCGATACCGTGCTGGAGGACGGCAGCGAGGGCTCCGGTACCGCCTTCATCGTCAGTCACACCCACCGTCGGGGTAACTTCTCCTTCATCGTCACCAATCGTCACCTCGTCGAGGATGTGCGCAGCGGAGGGCTGGTCTTTACCCAGAAACGCAACGGCCAGCCGCTGATCGGACAGCGTTTCCAGCTGAACATCGAGGACTTCCCGCACGCCTGGTTCCTGCATCCGGATCCCGAGGTGGACCTTGCGATCGTTCCGATGCGGCCCCTGGAGCAGGCGGCACGCGATCAGGGCGTGGAGCTCTATTACCACGTCATCGACAGCCGGCTGTGCCCCGACGCCGCGGCGCTGCGGGCGCTGGATGCACTCGAAGAGGTCCTGTTCGTCGGGTACCCCAGCGGCGTCTGGGACCACGTGAATCTGATGCCCATCTTACGCCGCGGGACGACCGCCACCCCGATGTTTCTCGACTTCGAGGGGCGCCCGGAATTTCTGATCGATGCCGCTGTCTATCCGGGATCCAGCGGCAGCCCCGTCTTCGTCTACCAGCCCGATTTCATGCGCCCGAGCCAGAGCGTGGGCCGCAAGTTCCTGTTTGCCGGCGTGATTGCCGCGGTCTTCTTCCGCGAAGAGACGAACGAGCTCGTCCCCGGACCCGTCCCCTCGACCCCGGGAGGTACGGTCACAACCGCGGAAATGATCGACCTGGGTCTGGTGATCAAGGCACAGGCCGTCATCGATATCATCGAAGCCTACCTCGGCCGCTGGGCCGAATGACCATGTGGGAACCCTCCAGCTGCGGGATATACTCGTCAGTCTGCGGCACACCTGCAATCCAGCTCTCCGACCCGCTTGCACAGGAAACCGGCGATGCAATTTGAACCCGTGGTGCTCTTCTTTCTGCTCGGTGTGTTCGCGGGTCTCGTCCGGTCGGATTTGAAGATCCCCGGCTCGATCTACGAGGCCCTGTCGATCTTCCTGCTGCTCGCGATCGGTCTCCAGGGCGGGGTGAAACTGGCCGAATTCTCGTTGATCCAGTTGCTGATCCCCGCCCTCCTGATCCTCGCGGTCGGCGCGCTGATCCCGCTGCTCTCCTTCCCGGTGCTGCGCGTGCTGGGCCGGATGACCCGCGCGGACTCGGCCTCCATCGCCGCCCATTACGGTTCGGTCAGCGTCGTCACCTTCTCGGTGGCCGTCGCCTTGCTGATGAAGGACGACATCGACTACGAAGGCTACATGATCGTCTTCCTGGTCCTTCTCGAGATGCCGGCGCTGGTGATGGGGGTGATGCTGGCCCGGTACGGGGTTGGCAGTGTGCGCTGGGGCAAGCTGTTTCACGAGGTCTTCTTCGGCAAGAGCATCCTGTTGCTCGCCGGTGGCCTGGTCATCGGCTTCGTCGCGGGCAGCGAAGGTATCAAGCCGCTGGACATCCTGTTCTTCGATCTGTTCAAGGGGATTCTGGCGCTGTTTCTGCTCGAGATGGGTCTGGTGGCTGCTGCGCGCATCGCAAGCCTGCGCACCTACGGCGTCTTCCTGGTGAGCTATGCGGTCCTCACGCCGCTGCTCTCCGCCATGTTGGGTACCGTGCTGGGCTGGATGCTCGGGCTGTCGATAGGAGGCACCATGCTTCTGGCGACGCTCTATGCGAGCGCGTCCTACATCGCCGCGCCAGCCGCCATGCGTATCGCCGTACCGCAGGCCAATCCGGCGCTTTCCATCGGCGCGGCGCTGGGCATCACCTTCCCGTTCAACATCTTTCTGGGAATCCCAATCTATCTGTGGATGGCTCAGTTCGTGCATTCATTCGGAGCGTGATTGATATGACTTCACAGCCCATGACCCTCCTCGTGATCATCAGTGAGACCGTCCTGGAAGACATCCTGATCGACGAGATCATGGATCTGGGCGCCAGGGGCTATACCATTACCGATGCCCGCGGCCGCGGAACGCACGGAACCCGCGCCGGGAGGTGGACCCAGGGCGGCAACATCCGTATCGAGGTCATCGGCAATGCAGCACTGTGCCAACGCATCGTCCAGCGCCTCCAGTCAGCCTACGAGCAGAATTACGGGTTGCTGATGTACACCACGCCGATCGAATTACAGAATTGACTGCTCACGCCAGGGGTCCGGCCCCCGCGCCGGCCGTGATCGAGAACCGAAGGCCGGCGGCATGAGCGGCAAGGATCCGGCGCAGCCGCAGATCATGCTCAAGTCGGAACTGCCGGGGCACCTCATCCGGCACGCCACGCTCCGGCAGTTGCAGGTCTTCGAGGCGATCGTGCGCCTGGGAAGCTTTACGCAGGCCGCCGAGGAGCTGTTCCTCACCCAGCCCACCGTATCCATCCAGATCAAGAAGCTCTCGGATGCATTGGGCATGCCCCTGTTCGAACAGATCGGCCGCAAGGTCTTCCCCACGGAGGTCGGCCACGAACTCTATGACACCTGCCGGGAAATCCTCGGATCGCTGACCAACCTGGAGATGAAGCTGGCGGACCTCCACGGCCTCAAGCGCGGGCGCCTGCGGCTGGCGGTGATCACCACGGCGCAATACCTGGCGCCCAGCATCCTGGGGGAGTTTGCCCGCAAATATCCCCATGTCGAACTCTCGCTGGAGGTCAGCAACTACGATCGGGTGCTGGCGCGGCTCGCCAACAACGACGACGACCTCTACATCATCGGCCACGTACCCGAGCAATTGACCGACGTGGCCGTCTATCCCTTTGCGCCGAATCCCCTGGTGGTGATGGCCCGTCGGGATCATCCGCTGGTCGGCAAGCGGAACATCCCGATCCATCGCCTCGCGCGGGAGTACTTCCTGATGCGCGAACCGGGCTCGGGCATTCGCGAAGCGACCCTGAAGCTGTTCGAGCAGCACGGCATGCAGCCGAAGATCCGGATGGACCTGGGCAGCAACGAGGCCATTAAGCAGGCCGTGATCGGCGGCCTCGGGATCGCCGTCCTTTCGCTGCACACCCTGAGTGCCGAAGGCACCTGTGGCCCGATCGCGCTCCTGGATGTTGCCGAATTCCCCATCCTCCGCCAGTGGCACATCGTCCATCCGCGGCGCAAGGTGCTGTCCATCGTCGCCAGGACCTTCCTGGAGTTCGCGATCCAGGACGAAGCCCGGGTGCGCGCACACATCGACGAGATGATGGCGGACTTTCAGCACAACCTGAACCGCTGAGAGCGCCGGCAGACCCGCGCAACGCGGCCCCAAGACCGGCCCCGGCAACCCCGTCCGCTCCGGCTTTTGCTATGCTCATTTTTGCCGTTGGCGGGCCCTTCACGGCCCAGACGCACAGACCCCCCGAGGGGCATCAGGCACCTCCGGGGGCATCAAACCAATAAGAACAGGAGAGTGGAATGAAGTTTCTGATCGCGGGGTTCGCACTGCTGCTGGCTGGTCATCCGGTCGCCTCGGCAGAAACGCGCTTTGAGATCACCGAGGACGGCGCCGTGGTCCTGGATCGCGAAACCGATCTGGAATGGACGCGTTGCAGCATTGGGCAGAATCCGACCGGAACCGGGTGTGCGGGCATCGCCAACCGGTTCACCTGGGATCAGGCCAACGGGCTGGATTCCGAGATCGCTGGCAACGACGACTGGCGCCTGCCGACGGTGGAGGAATTACAGACGCTGGTCGAATACCGGGTATTCAACCCCGCCATCAATCCGGAGGCGTTCCCCAATACCCCCCCGTCGAATTACTGGTCATCCTCTGAAGCCGCCTATGACGCCTTCTATGCCTGGAGCGTCCACTTTGCCAATGGCTTCAGCAATTGGCGGCACAAGCGCCAGCGTTTCGAGGTCCGCCTCGTACGTGACGCAGGCTGACCTCGGCCGGCGTGGATTCGGGGCCGTCAGGCCCCGCTCCGCGATGGTGGGGACGGCCGGAATCGAACCGGCACGGGATGGCGCAAAGCGCTCCAAATTTCTCCATGCCGGCGTCCAAGAGCATCTTTTGCGTGGAGTAAGCGTTTGGATATCTGGCGCTCAAACCTTCAGCGAGATCCGATCGCGCTTGGGACTCCGATACCTGGCACGCAGGGTTGCTACCACTGGCGGCGGGCGGCGCCGCACTGCGTGTGGGGGCTGGCCATGGTCGTTGCGCGGGTGCTGCAGGTTGTGTCCTCATGGTTCTTTCCGCATCGACGTTCGACTGACGGACTGCCTCCCGCATGGGATCGGGACTGCTGGAGGCCGTGAAGTCACCGCAGGGTCGTCCACGGTGAATGAGGAATTGCTCGCCTCGAGCTCGTGATGCGTCACGCACGCTGGTATCGGTCGGGGGCCACTCCAGCGACCATGGGGGCGTGTTTTCGAGGTAGATGGTCTTGCCACTACTGTCGATGATCTGATAGCAACTGCCGGCAGCAGACAGCGGCACAGCGATGAGAACCAGAAGCAGGAGAGTTTGCTTCATTGGATCTTTCCGCTTGAGTGAGGCTTCAGACTGGGCTCGGTTTTGGATCACCAGATGCAGGCTCACCTTTCCGCAAGTTTAGCCACCGCGTTTCCAGCGCTCCAAGGGCGATTCTTCTCGTTTCGGCTTCTGGGCCGACTCCCGCTCCTGCGTCTGCATTACGGCGCGGATGAGCACCACGATGGCAAAGACCGTAATGACGGCGGCCAGGCCCACGCCAATCACGTACGCCCAGAACCACATCGTGATCATGTCAATCATCGCGAATCCCCTCGGTAGAGTGCAGATCACCCGACCTGCGTCTGGCCCGCGTCAACGGACAGGCGCTGCGTGCAATGATCTAGACGCTGATGGCAGTCTGAGCTTGTAACGCAACGGATGGGGCTC
>JAWLFM010000193.1:0-5219 GCA_041685565.1 Thioalkalivibrio sp. | reverse complement strand
TGCATCACCCCCGCCGGGGTCCTCGGCATTGGCCGGAAGGATACGATGTTGGCCGGCGGCGCCCTCTCCCTCGGCGGGATGGCGGGAGTCCGGCCAGAACAGGCCCGCCGCCAGCAGGAGCAGGGCGGCGACGGCGGCAACGGACCAGACCCGGTTTCTCGACATGCCCGGGCCACTCAGCGGCGCGTGAGGAACCGGAACTGCACCTCGCCCCGGTCCTGCGCGCCGTCCGGCAAGACGGTGGCCGCCCAGGTCATGGCCTCGCTGGCGCAGACCGGCAGCACGGTCTGGCCGCGATAGCTGCCGGGGGCCACGCGCTCCAGGCGCGAACGGTTGAAGCCCATGTACATCTCCACGCCGGCCAGGTCCAGTTCCACCCACTCGGGATCCTGGCCGGTCAGCTCGAGCCTGACCTCCAGCGGCTGCAGGGCCGGCATCGGCCGCGGCTGCAGGTCCAGGGTGACCTGACGGCCCGAGGGCAGTTCCGCCGTACAGGCCTGCAGGTTGAGGTCGCAGTCCTCCGGACCGAGCACCGCCATGCCCGCCGGCTCGCCCCCGGGCAGCAGACGATCGGCCCAGACCCACAGCGCCGCCAGGGCCAGCACGCCCACGACCCAGGGCGCCAGACGCCCCATCACCCGTCCCGCCTTGCCATCAGTGCGCTGCATCCCAGTTCGCCCCCGTACCGATGTCGACCACCAGTTCCACCGCCAGTTGCGCCGCCGAGGCCATGTCCTCGGTGATCGCCGCGCGCAGCGCCTCGACCGCGTCCGCGCGCACCTCCAGCACCAGTTCGTCGTGCACCTGCATGATCATGCGGGCGGGCAGGCCATCGCGCGCCAGGCGTGCCGCGACCTTCAGCATCGCGCGCTTGATGATGTCGGCCGCGGTGCCCTGCACCGGTGCGTTGATCGCGACCCGCTCGGCCTGTGCGCGGCGCGCGCCGTTGCGGCTGCCGATCTCGGGCAGATACAGGCGGCGCCCGAACAGCGTCTCCACATACCCCTGGTCCCGGGCCAGCCTGCGTGCCGATTCCATGTACTCGTGCACGCCCGGATAGCGCGCGAAGTAGCGCTCGATGTACTCCCGGGCACTGCCCTGGTCGATCCCCAGGTTGCGCGCCAGCCCAAAGGCCGACATCCCGTAGATCAGGCCGAAGTTGATCGCCTTGGCGGCCCTGCGCTGCTCGCCGCTGACGGCCTCCGGCGTCGCCACGCCAAAGACCTCCGCCGCCGTTGCGCGGTGGATGTCCTGGCCCGCGGCAAAGGCCTCGAGCAGGCCCCGGTCCCCGGACAGATGGGCCATGATGCGCAGCTCGATCTGGGAGTAGTCTGCGGCCAGCAGCACGAAGCCGTCTTCGGCGATGAAGGCCTGCCGGATCCGCCGACCCGCCTCGCTGCGCACCGGGATGTTCTGCAGGTTGGGATCGGAGGAGGAGAGCCGGCCGGTGGCCGCGACCGCCTGATGATAGGAGGTGTGCACCCGTCCGGTGTCCGGGTCGACCCGCTCGGGCAGCCGCTCGGTGTAGGTGCTGCGCAGCTTGCTCAAGCCCCGGTGCTCGAGGATCAGCCGGGGCAGAGGATATTCGGCCGCCATCTGTTCCAGCACGTCCTCCGCGGTGGACGGCTGGCCCTTCGGCGTGCGCCGCAGCACCGGCAGCCCCAGCCGCTCGTAGAGGATTTCCTGGATCTGCTTCGGCGAGCCCAGGTTGAAGGCGCCGGCCGCCTCGCAATAGGCCTGTTCCGCGACCGCCTCCATGCGCTTCAGGAGTTCCGCGCTCTGCACGCGCAGCAGCCCGGCATCGACCTTCACGCCGGTCCGCTCCATGTCCGAGAGCACCGGGACCAGGGGCATCTCGATCTCCCGGTACACCGACTTCGGCCCCTCGGCCTCGGCGAGCCGGGGCGCCAGGACCGCGTGCAGGCGCAGGCAGGCCTCGGCGTCCTCGCCGGCATATTCAGCGGCGCGTGCCACCGAGACCCGGGCGAACGGGATCTGCTTCACGCCCTTCCCGGCCACGTCCTCGTAGGTGATCATCCGGTGCCCGAGGTGCCGCTCCGCAAGCGTGTCCAGATCGTGCCGGTTGGCGCCGGCATCCAGCACATAGGACTCGAGCATGGTGTCCTCGCGGATGCCGTTCAGGGTGATGCCGTGGTTCGCCAGCACGTTGCGGTCATACTTCAGGTGGTGGCCGAGCTTGGCCCGCTCCGGGGACTCCAGCCAGGGGCGCAGGCGCTCCAGGGTCTGCTCGCGGTCCAGCTGCGGGAGGGCATCGTCGCCCTCGTGGGCCAGGGGCACATACCAGGCGAGGCCGGGCTCGACACTGAAGGAGAGCCCGACGATGCGTGCCTGCATGTAGTCCAGGCTGGTGGTCTCGGTGTCGAAGGCGACCAGTTCGGCCGCCTGCAGCCGTGCGACCAGGGCTTCGAGTTCGGCATCGCTGCGCACGACCCGGTACTCCGCCTTCGCGTCGATCGCGGTCTCCAGGGCTGCGGCCCCGGGATTGGCGCCCGTCGGGCCCAGGTCCTCCAGCCAGCGGCGGAACCCGAAGCGCGTGTACATGGCGCGCAGGGCCTCGGTATCGGGCTCGCCCAGGGTGAGTTCGTGCTCGTCGATACCGAGGTCCACGTCGCGCCGGACCGTGACCAGCTCCCGCGACAGGGGCAGTTGCGGGCCGGCCGCGCGCAGGTTCTCGCCCACCTTGCCGCCGATGGCGTCCGCGTGCTCCAGCACCGCATCGAGGCTGCCATAACGGTCGATCCA
The DNA here is from genome assembly GCA_041685565.1 of Thioalkalivibrio sp. GTDB lineage: Bacteria > Pseudomonadota > Gammaproteobacteria > Ectothiorhodospirales > Ectothiorhodospiraceae > Thioalkalivibrio. The sequence continues at coordinate 2,456 of JAWLFM010000193.1, read as the reverse complement.
CTTGGCCGCGGTCTTGGGGCCGACCTTGTCCACCCCCGGCACGTTGTCGACGCTGTCGCCCACCAGGGTCAGGAAATCGACGATCTGCCCTGGGTCGACGCCGAACTTCGCGCGCACCCCGGCCGGGTCGAGGACGGTCCCGGTCATGGTGTTGACCAGGGTCACCCGGTCGCTGACCAGTTGCGCCAGGTCCTTGTCGCCGGTGGAGATCACCACGGACTCTCCGCGTTCCTCGGCCTGCGCCGACAGCGTCGCGATCACGTCGTCCGCCTCCACCCCGGCGATGCACAGCAACGGCAGGCCGAGCGCCCGCACCAGCTCATGCAACGGCTCGACCTGTACCGCGAGTTCCTCCGGCATCGACGGCCGGTTGGCCTTGTACGCCGCGTAGAGGTCGTCGCGGAAGGTCCGGCCCGGGGCGTCGAAGACCACCGCCATGCGCCGCGGCGCGTAATCGGCGCGCAGCTTGCGCAGCATATTGGCCACCCCGTACAGGGCGCCGGTGGGCTGGCCATCGGGACTGGTCAGCGGCGGCAGCGCGTGGAAGGCGCGGTACAGGTAGGAAGACCCGTCCACCAGGACCAGGGGGGCATCATCGCTCATGAATGCAGGCACAGTGGGGAATGCCGCCCAGTGTACTGCGGACCCGTACAGGCCGCGAACCAACCCCGCAGGATGCCCGCCACCGTACCCGTGCCCGGTCCCGCACCAGGCCCCGCGATGGTGCAGGACCGGGCTCGGGATCGCGACCGGGGGTCACTCCGACGGGCGGCGAATGATCCCGTGGCAGGGCCCTCCGGACGCCAGCACGGGGCTGTTCGCCAGGATCGCTCAGGGTTACGCTACCGCGATGAACAATGATCAAGGCCCCACGCCGAAGAACGGGCGCGAACGAACCCACCATCCGGGGCTCGCCCCCATCGACGACTCCGAACTCACGCGCGAGAGCTGGAAGATCTTCCAGATCATGGCCGAGTTCGTCGAGGGCTTCGAGCGCCTGGCGCGGATCAAGCCGTCGGTCAGCTTCTTCGGCTCGGCACGCATCCCTCCAGGGCACCCTGACTATAAGTTGGCCGAGGCGGTGGCGCGGCAACTCTCGGATTCCGGCTTCGCGGTGGTCAGCGGCGGCGGACCCGGGATCATGGAGGCGGCGAACAAGGGGGCCTTTGCCGGCAAGTCGCCCAGCATTGGCCTGAACATCCAGCTGCCGCATGAGCAGCAGGCGAATCCCTACCAGGACATCGGACTGGGGTTCCGGCACTTCTTCGCGCGCAAGGTGATGTTCGTGAAGTACGCCTCGGCCTACGTGGTCCTGCCGGGCGGTTTCGGCACCCTGGACGAACTCGCGGAGATCCTGACCCTGGTGCAGACGGGCAAGTCCCGGCGCATCCCGATCGTGCTGGTCGGCAGCAGCTTCTGGCGCGGGTTGCTAGACTGGTTCGAGGACACCCTGGTGGCGCGCGGGACCATCTCACCGGAGGACCTGGGGCTATACTCGCTGGTAGACACCCCCGAGGCCGTGGTCGATGCGATCTTCGATTACTACGAGGCGCGCAGTTTCGAGCCCTCCGCGGAAGAGAAGCAACGCCTGATGGAGCTATAGCGATGCGGTGGATGATGAGCGCGGCCCTGCTGGCACTGGGCACCGGGGCGATGGCCCAGAACGATCCGTGGCCGGAGGCCCCACCGCCACCGCCGATGGCGGAAGACGCCCCGCCGCTGGAGGAGGCCGAGGCCGCGCCGCCCCCCGTACTCGATGAGCGCGCCCGGCAGCTGCAGCTTCTCGAAGAGGCCGACATCACCCTGATCGAGCGACCGGACGGGGTCATCCGTGAATTCCGGATCGACGGACGCCTGTACATGGTTCAGGTGATACCCCGCTGGGGGCCTCCCTATTACCTGATGGACACCACCGGTGACGGCACGCTGGACACGCACCGCGCCGGCTTGGGGCCCGATTTCGTGCCGCCGCAGTGGATGCTGTTCCAATGGTGACGGGGCGGCAGCGCAGACGCTGGCCGAAGGCCGTGCTGGCGGTGTCCCTGCTGGCAGGCTGCGTCTGGATGCCGATTCTGGCCGAGGCGACCGAGGTCTACCGCTGGGTGGATGCCGAAGGCATCGTCCACTTCGGGGATCGGCCCCCGGTCAACCGATCCGCGGAACCGATCGAGATCCAGCCCCCGGCCGGCGCGGTCCCGCTGCCGAACGCCGAGGAGATCCTGCGCCGGCCGGTGCGTCCTCAGGGGCAGCCCGATGACGCCGAAGCGCAACCGGAGGCGCCCGAAGCGGAGTCCGGGACGGAAGAATCCGACGCGGAGTCCGAGGAGTACATTCGTGACCGCCGGAGCTTCCGGGGCCGCTAGTCCATCCATCCTGTCATTGCGAGCGAAGCGCGGCACTGACGCGCTTCGCGGGTCGAACAGCCGCCGGCTGGCCCACGGGACGCGCGTAGCGAG
>JAWLFM010000192.1:0-5222 GCA_041685565.1 Thioalkalivibrio sp. | reverse complement strand
TGCGGCCCGGGCCGCCGACCAAGGCTCAATGCGCCACCCATTCCCGTTTTTCGTTTGCCACCTTCCAACACGAGGCACAGCATGAACCGACCCCAGACCCAGAACCCCGAACTCCGCGCCTGGGTGGATGAAATCGCCACCCTCTGCGAACCCGATGTCGTCCAGTGGTGCGACGGTTCCCAGGAGGAATACGACCGACTGACGGCGGAACTGGTGAAGGCCGGAACCTTCCGAGCGCTGGATCCCGAGAAGTGGCCAGGCTGTTTCGCCGCCCGCAGCGACCCCAGCGACGTCGCCCGCGTCGAGGACCGCACCTACGTGTGCAGCGTCAACAAGAAGGATGCCGGTCCAACCAACAACTGGGTCCCACCGCGCGAGATGAAGCGGACGCTGAAGGGTCTGTTCGCGGGCTGCATGCGCGGCCGCACCATGTACGTGATCCCGTTCAGCATGGGTCCGCTGGGCTCTCCGATCGGACAGATCGGCGTCGAACTGACCGATTCCCCCTACGTGGTGGTGAACATGCGCATCATGACGCGCATGGGCAGCGCCGTGCTCGACGTCCTCGGCGACGGCCCCTTCGTGAAATGCCTGCACAGCGTCGGCGCGCCGCTGGAACAGGGCCAGAAGGACGTACCCTGGCCCTGCAATCCCGAAACCAAGTACATCGTCCACTACCCGGAGGAGAAGAGCATCGTCTCCTACGGCAGCGGCTACGGCGGCAACGCCCTGCTCGGCAAGAAGTGTTTCGCGCTGCGCATTGCCTCGACCATGGCCCGCAACGAGGGCTGGCTGGCCGAGCACATGCTGATCCTGGGGGCAGAGGCGCCGGACGGGGAGCGCACCTACATCGCCGCCGCCTTCCCCAGCGCCTGCGGCAAGACCAACCTGGCGATGCTGGTGCCGCCGGAGCCGTTCCGCGAGGACGGCTGGAAGATCACCACGGTGGGCGACGACATCGCCTGGATCAAGCCGGGCCCGGACGGGCGCCTGCGCGCGATCAACCCGGAGGCCGGGTTCTTCGGGGTCGCCCCGGGAACCAACGAACAGACCAATGCCAGCGCGATGGCCACCATCCGCAGCAACAGCATCTTCACCAACGTGGCGCAGACCGAAGATGGCGACATCTGGTGGGAAGGCCTCACCAAGACGCCGCCGGAAGGGCTGATCGACTGGCGCGGCGAGCCTTGGGATCCGCTCAGCGGCAAGCCCGCCGCCCACCCGAATGCACGCTTCACCGCGCCGGCCTCGCAGTGCCCGACCATCGACCCCGCCTGGGAGGATCCGGCCGGGGTGCCGATCCATGCCTTCATCTTCGGCGGCCGGCGCAGCACCACGGTGCCGCTGGTGGTGCAGGCCTTCAACTGGAACTTCGGTGTGTACATGGCCGCGACCATGGGCTCGGAGACCACCGCCGCCGCCTTCGGCGAACAGGGCAAGGTGCGCCGCGATCCGTTCGCGATGCTGCCCTTCTGCGGCTACCACATGGCCGACTACTTCAACCACTGGCTGCAGATCGGCCGCGAACTCGCCTACCCGCCGAAGGTCTTCGGGGTGAACTGGTTCCGGCGCGGCGCGGACGGACAGTTCCTGTGGCCGGGATTCAGCGAGAACATGCGGGTGCTGAAGTGGGTGATCGACCGGGTGCACGGCAACCGCCCGGCCGTGGAAAGCTCGCTCGGGCGCATGCCCAAATACGAGGATCTCGACTGGCGCGGCCTGGAAGACTTCACCCGCGAGCAGTTCAACGAATTGATGTCCATCGATCGCGAGGCCTGGAAGAAGGAGGTGCACTCGCAGGACGAACTCTTCTCCGAGCTCTACGACAAGCTGCCGAAGGAGTTCATCTTCATGCGCGAGCTGCTGCTCTCCAGCCTCTGGCGCTCACCCAAGCACTGGGGCCTCGCGCCCGAACGCACCTGACGGAGTGGCCGCCGGGGCACCGGACATGATCCGGCGTCCCGGCAGCCCGTGCTGACGTGGGGAGCGTCCGGTCTGGACACGCTCAAGCCATCCATGGCCGCCAACGGTCCTGACCGGACGCTCCCCACATCAGCACTCCAAGCTTCGGCGGCGCACCAGAATGTGAAAGACGAGTGCTTGCGTGGCAAGGTCCGTTCTGCTAACGTTCACCGCCTTTCGTCAAGGCCGAACCCTCTGCTGGAGTCTTCAACCATGGCCCGAGTCTGCCAGGTAACGGGCAAGCGCCCGATCACCGGAAACAACGTTTCCCACGCCAACAACAAAACGCGTCGGCGCTTCCTGCCGAACCTGCACTCGCATCGTTTCTGGGTGGAGAGTGAACAGCGCTTCGTGCGCCTGCGTCTGAGCAGCAAGGGGATGCGGGTGATCGACAAGCGCGGCATCGATGCCGTGCTGTCCGACCTGCGTGCTCGCGGCGAAAAGGTCTAAAGGAGAAACACCATGGCCAAAGGCGTACGCGACAAGATTCGACTGGTGTCCAGTGCCGGGACCGGTCACTTCTACACCACCTCCAAGAACAAGCGGAACATGCCCGAGAAGATGCAGATCAAGAAATACGATCCCGTCATCCGCAAGCATGTGATGTACAAGGAAGCGAAGATCAAGTAGGTCCTGCAGGCGCCGCGGCAGGACCAGCAGGGCCCGGTTAACGCCGGGCCCTTGCGTTGGTGCCGGGAGAAAACGCCGAGTCAGACGGTGATGTCAGGAAGCGCAGCGACGTGGTCTTCCACCGGGCCGTGCATCCCGCAAGCCGCCGCCTCCTGGATGACTCGCTGCCCCCGGCCTGCAGGCCGGCCTACGGTTGATCACAAGGCCCCGGACGCATGGGTGTCGCGCCACACGTGCAATGACGAGGACCTTCATTCAGCAGTTCCCTGGACCTCCTTCTCCGCCGCCATCTGCGCCCAGCGCACCATCATCTGGCCCCAGCGATGCGCCGTTGCCGGATCGAGTTCGAGTTTCGTATAACGTCCCCCGTCGCGGATCAGGACCCGCAGCAGGGGCATACCGGAATCGTGGATGATCTGGCGCAGTTCGATCACTTCGCCGAAGGGTGCTTCGATGGAATCCATGCCGTATCCTCTTTCTGGTCAACGCTTGCCCGCGGGCGACGTTCCCGAGCATCGCCATCGTCGCACACAGACCACGCCCGGCCCAGAATACCGACCGCCGGGGAGCAGAAATGGATACCGATACGCCCTTGCGGATACAACGGACCGGCAGCCTTGCGATCCATAGCCCTGGACAGGCCGAGTAGTCATCGAACATGGCGCTGCCCCTGAAGACCCGACTGCTACCCGCGGATGCCCCCGGGAAAACAGGCCATGCCTGTCTGCGCGTGCGCGCGGATCACGCCCCCGGCATCCACCTGCAGGGCGATTGCCTCACGGTCGCCCCGGGGCTCGAATCGCTGACAGCGCCGGGCGGCATCGAGGAATGGCAGGCCGACGGGGCCGGCCGAGCATCGCGCACGGGCCACGTCCACCTGCTCGAACATGCCGATGTACTGTTCGCCGCGTGGCACCGGCCCGACGATCCCCTTGCCGAGAACGCCCGCCAGGCCTACCTGGAACTCTTCCAGGCCATCCGCGCGCGCGGTTTCGCGCACCCCATCCGCATCTGGAACTACTTCAGCCGCATGCACGGCGACGAATGCGGCCTGGAGCGTTACCAGTCCTTCTGTATCGGTCGCGGTGAGGCCCTGGACGAACTGGCGGTCACCGAGCAGAGCATGCCCGCCGCCACCGCGATCGGCACCCGCGCCGCCGGCCTCTTCGTCTACCTGATCGCCGCCCGCAACCCCGCACGGGCGATCGAGAACCCGCGCCAGGTCAGCGCCTACCGCTACCCGGAACAGTACAGCCCGGAGAGTCCGGCCTTCGCCCGCGCGACCCGTATCGAGACCGGGCAGGGGCCGCAATTGCTGCTGTCGGGCACTGCCAGCATCACCGGGCACGAGAGCCGGCACATCGGCGACTGCGCTGCCCAGGCACGCGAGATCCTCGCCAACCTGGATGCCCTGCACGCCACGGCAGGCGCCGATGTGCCGCCCCCGGCCTGGCTGCGCATCTATCTGCGTCGACCGGAAGATCAGCCGGCGGTCGCGGCAATCCTGGCCGGACATTACCCCCGGCCTCCGGCCCTGCAGTGGGTCCTGGGCGATGTCTGCCGACGCGAACTCCTGGTGGAGATCGAGGGCGTGCATGCCCGAACTGCCTGAGGTCGAGACCACCCGGCGCGGGCTGGAACCCCACCTGCTGGGCCGGCGCATCCAGGGTCTGACCCTGCGCGACGGCCGGCTGCGCTGGCCGGTCCCCGCGGATCTGCCCGGGCGCCTGGCGGGGCACCGGATCCGCGGCCTGACCCGGCGCGCAAAGTACCTGCTGCTGACGACCGACGGCCCCGCCCTTCTGCTGCACCTGGGCATGTCGGGGAGCCTGCGCCGCTGCGCTCCGGACACCCCGCTACGGACGCACGATCACCTGATCTTCCGGCTCGACGACGGTTTCGAGATCCGCCTGCACGATCCGCGCCGCTTCGGCTGCTGCCTGCCGCTGCCGGAGGCCCCGGCCGTGCATCCCCTGCTGGCCTCGCTGGGTCCGGAACCGCTGGGCGAGGACTTCGACGGGGCGTATCTGCACCGGCTCAGCCGTGGCCGTCGCGCGGCGGTGAAGTCCTTCATCATGGATCAGCAGGTGGTCGTCGGCGTCGGCAACATCTACGCCAGCGAGTCCCTGTTCCTGGCCGGCATCCGGCCGGGCCGGGCAGCGGGACGGGTATCCCGGGCCGAGTACCGGGAGCTGGTCCGGCACATCCGCGCGGTGCTCAGCGATGCCATCACCCAGGGCGGCACGACCCTGCGCGACTTCGTGCACGAAGACGGCACCCACGGCTACTTCCGCCAGCACCTGCGGGTTTACGGCCGCGAGGGCCAATCCTGCGTGGTCTGCGCGACTGCGATCCGAAACCGCCGCATCGGCAACCGCGCCAGCGCCTACTGCCCGATTTGTCAGCGCTGAAGAAACCAACCTCATTTGCCCGGCAAAGCGTCGAAAGCAATGAGAGAACCGAGTCACGCCACTCGATCGTGCGTATGCACACCAAAGCGTGGCCAGCCTGGCCGGAACCCTTTCAAAGGTATTTGCACCACGAAGGACACGAAGATCACGAAGGGGTCTGAAGTGAACTGATCGTGTCGCTTCAGCTTGCCGACAAAACGGACAGAGTTCTCGCCCTAC
>JAWLFM010000191.1:0-5243 GCA_041685565.1 Thioalkalivibrio sp. | reverse complement strand
ATGGTCGGCGGGACATGCAGTCGGTGCTGGCCCGCAGGCTCCTCGGGGCCTGATCCATCAGTCGGTTTGTTCACGCGCTCGGCCCTCGGGGTCGGACCAAGCCAACTGCTTGTTTTCGCAAGCGAGATCGCCACTTTGGGGGCCGCTTTTCGGCCTTAGAGGCTCGTTTTCGGGGTCAGAAACAGGCCTCGAAGGCCCGTCGGTGTCGGCGTCGGCGTGGGAAAGGGTTGGCGCGATGGTGGGGCGCGGCGTGTGCACTTCGTAGCGGCTGAAAGCTGTGCTCTGCCCTGAGGGTGACAACTCAGGCGTCACTTGCGAAGATTCGCAGCTCGCTACGGGGTCGGACCAAGCCAAGGCATTGTTTTCGGCAGGGGATAGGCCCGTTCTTGGGGTGTTTTTCGGCCTTCAACGCTCGTTCTTCGCCCGTAAATGCCTGTCCAAGGGAGGCGGCTCGGCTCATCAGGTGAACCGTGGTCGCCACCATCCCGTGGTGTCAGGCTCCTGGACGACCCATTCCGGGTGGCAAATGGGCCCTCTAAGGCCTGTTGCGGGGGGCGATATGGAGGGGTTTCCTTTTCATATCATGGGTTTGGCTTGGTCCGACCCCCGAGTATGCGGGATGGATGCGGGCACCGGTTCCGTCTCAGCCAAGACGGAACCGATCCACCTGCTGATTGAGCCGCGTCGCGGTGTCCTGAAAACTCGCGGTGGCGGCGTTGATCTCATGCAGGCGAGCGCTGTTGCCTTCGCTGATCTGACTGATGCGGTCCATCGCCTCGGCGGTGGACTGGCTGACGTTGCTCTGTTCTCGCGTAGCATCGGCGATATGCTGGATCAGTCGGCTCACGTCGCTTGCGGCCTCGACGATGTCATCCAGAAGCTTGCGCGTGGTGTGACTGGTCTGGGCGTTGTCATCGACGTCCGCACTCACCTTGGCCATGGCGGAAACCACCTGGGATGTCTTTCCGCTGACATGACTGACCGTCTCTGTGATCGACACGGTACTGGCGGCCGTGCGCTCAGCAAGCTTCTTGACCTCGTCCGCGACGACCGCGAAGCCGCGCCCCTGTTCACCCGCCCGCGCTGCCTCGATGGCGGCGTTCAGGGCCAGGAGGTTGGTCTGTTCCGCGATGTCCCGGATGACCTGGGTCATCTCCGAAATGCGGCCGACCTGTTCGCTCAGTTCCTTGATCGCACTGCTTGAGCTGGCAACACTTTCCACGATGCGCTGGGTTGCCGCGACACTTTGCTGCATGTTCTGGTTGCCGTCCTGCGCGATCGTCCTGGCATGTGCAGCGGACTTGGCCACCGCTTCGGCATCGGAGGCCACTTCGCTGATCGATACACCCATTTCCTCCATCGCGGCACTGATCTGCATCACCTGGGCGGTCTGATCGTCGGCGAGCACCGTGACTTCCTGAATGGTGCTCGACATCTGACTGGTGGCGTCATGCACCTGATGGGACGCCTGCGCGGTCTCGCCGATCAGGTTTGCCAGGGATCGGTTCATCGCGTTCAGGGAAGCCAGCAATTCCGCAACCTCATCGCGGCCCTTATCCTCCACATTGTTGCTGAGATCCCCGCCGGCAATGCCCTGCGCGAAGCGAACCGCGGTTCCCAGACGACCAGTCAGACTGCGGGTGATCAGGATCGCCACCGCAATCCCGAGCACCAGCGCCACCCCGCCCAGGACCAGCATCGTGATGCGGGCGAAATCATAGGCCGCTGTGGCCTCCTGAGTTCGGCGAAGGCTGTTTTCCTCCAGAGAGCCAAGCATCTGATCGAGCGCCTCCACCAGGCGCTGCTGCTGCAGCCGTACCACGTCGCGAATCAGATCCTGCGCGGTCTCGATGTCCTCGGACAGGGCGGCGTCCATGACCTCGAGGGTCTTTTCGGCAACCTCCGCCTCGACCGATCGAATCGTGGCCAGCAACTGCTGTTCCTCGGGATCCGTGGCCAATTCGGCCAGGGCCTCTTCCGCCTCCCCGTAGGCGGTGCGGGCCTCCCGCATGCGTTTCGATTCATTGCGAATGAACCCGAATTCACCCTGCAGCACGACGTCGCGCATCGCGATGCCACGGTAGCGGACGGCATCGCGCATGGTGTTCAACAACGTGATCTTGGCGTAATCCTGCAGCACGAGGGCATCGAGGTTGGCTTGCATCATGGCCATGCGACTGAGGCCAATCGTCAGAATCACCAGCATGAAGATCAGCACCAGACCGAAGCCCGACATCAGCCGTGCGCCAACACGTAAACGAATAAGCATGTTCATGTTTGAGTCCGTACGTTTCTTGTGCCTGCGCGTGGAAGCCGTCGTTCATCCAGAACGACAAGCCCATCTGCCCACCTCGGGCAAGGAGGCCGCCTGGTATCCGTAGGGCACGACCAGCCGACGGGCCGCGGCCCGTCGGCCCGTCGGCTGTCCGGGTGCTGGTTTCAGGGCCTATTCGGCGGTGACCGCCGTGTGGAGTACCCCGATCACCTGACCATTGTCCAGGACGGGAGCCGAGACATGCACACTGTTGATCTGGGTGGTGGGGTCCGGACGGATCTGGCTGGCGCCCCATGGCTCCCCCTTCAGCGCCTCCTTGATCGGTGGTCGCGCCGCTGCGTTGTACAGCAACGTCTTGCTGCTCCCCGCGACCAGGTTCCCGTTCGCGTCCCGCACGAAGAGTTTGTTGATGGAATCGTCACGTTCCCACTCCTTGACGAGTTCGCTGACGGGGTTGGTAAGGATCGCGGTGACCTGCGGATCGTCTACCGTCAGCTGATCCCACTTGCCGTTGGTCATGCCAGGGATCGTGCCTCCCTGGGCATTGGACGCCTTGACTGCGGCCACTACCGCGGGGTTCGCTGCCCACTCGGAGAGCTGGACCTTGTATTTTTCGACCGTAGCGGCCACGTTCGGGGGTAATTCGGCAAAGGCCGGGGCGGGAAAAACCACGGACAGGGCCAATAGAAGGGACGGGATCACTGCAGCCATCCGGTGAAGACCAACTCGTGTCATCTCATTCTCCTGGGTGGAAAGGGAAGATCGATGCGTAGGATCTATAGCATAGGGAAAAGGGTCGCAGATCCAAACGTCTGCTCCTAGTATTCGGGTGGTTCAGTTTTGAAGTCAAGCCTTTGTGAGTCGGCGGGGCAAGATTTGAGGTGTCGAGGAACACATTCACCGTGTTTGAGCATCATAATTCATAAGTAAATTACGATAGGTTTATAGCATTCGGGCAGAAGAGGCATGCCCGGGGTCGGGCCATCCGGGCCATTGTTATTCCTGATTGGCACGGAAGCTCCGCAGTTACGCAAAAAGCAGAGCAACGCCGTCATCGGCACTTCCCCAGGCTTGGACAGGGGCCTCCCGGCTGAGTATGCTCGTCCGGTTTCAGTCACCTCCGGAAAAAACGATGACACAGGATGAAATGAAGAAGGCCGTCGCCGAAGCGGCCCTCGAATATGTACAGAGCGGCTGGATCGTCGGCATCGGCACCGGTTCGACCGCCAACCACTTCATCGATGCGCTGGCGAAGATGAAGTCCAGGATCGACGGGGCGGTAGCCTCCAGCGAGGCCAGCGCGGAGCGGTTGCGCGGTCACGGGATCGAGGTGATGGACCTCAACAGTGCCGGACCCCTGCCGATCTATGTGGACGGGGCCGACGAGGCCACGAAATACCTGCACCTGACCAAGGGCGGCGGCGGTGCCCTGACCCGCGAGAAGATCGTGGCGGCGGCCTCGGAGACCTTCATCTGCGTGATCGACGAGACCAAGCAGGTGGACTATCTCGGTGCCTTTCCTCTGCCGGTGGAGGTGATCCCGATGGCCCGCAGCCATGTCGCGCGGGCGTTGGTCGGCATGGGCGGCAACCCCGTTCTGCGCGAGAACTTCCGTACCGACAACGGGAACGTGATCCTCGATGTGCATGGCCTGCGGATCATGAACGCAGTGGAACTCGAGAGCGAGATCGACCATATCGCCGGCGTGGTCTCGAACGGCCTGTTCGCCAGGCGCCCGGCGGACGTGCTGCTGGTGGGCACCGCGACGGGTGTGACCAAACTCACGGCCTGATCCCGACCCGGCAATGGCCATCGATCCGCCGTAAGAGGCGATCCCCTGGCCGATTGGGCGTATGCAATCCCTCCAATCGGCCAGGGGCTCGCCTCCTACAGCAGGACCTTTTCGATGCCGCCGGCGCGGGCGCGATTGATGAACTCCTGCTGCCAGTCCTGACCGAGGAGGCGGTTGGCCAGTTCGACGACGATGTAGTCGGTGTCCAGACCCGTGTCCTCCCGATAGCGTGACAGCCCCTGTTGGCATGCGGGGCAGGCGGTCAGGATCTTCACGTTGCCATCCTGTGCCCGGTCCTCGCCGGTCAGCGCACGGATGCCCTTGTGCAACTCCTCCTGCTTGCGGAAGCGGACCTGGGTCGCGATGTCCGGGCGGCTGAGGGCGAAGGTGCCGGCCTCGCCGCAGCATCGGTCCGACTGCAGCACGGGCTGCCCCAGCAGCGCATGCGCCACCTTGGTCGGGGTGTGGGTCTTCATCGGTGAGTGGCAGGGATCGTGGTACAGGTACTGCACCCCGGGCACACCCTCGGTCGTGATGCCCTTTTCCATCAGGTACTCGTGAATATCGAGCAGACGGCAGCCGGGAAAGATGCGCTCGAATTCGTACTTCAGCATCTGATCCATGCAGGTGCCGCAGGAGACCACCACGGTCTTGATGTCCAGGTAGTTGAGGGTGGTGGCCACACGGTGGAACAGCACCCGGTTCTCGGTGGTGATCGCCTGACCCTTGGCGGTGTCGCCGTTGCCCAGCTGCGGGTAGCCGCAGCAGAGGTAGCCGGGGGGCAGTACGGTCTGGGCGCCGCTGTCGTAGAGCATCGCCAGCGTGGCCAGACCGACCTGGCTGAACAGGCGCTCGGAGCCGCACCCGGGGAAGTAGAACACCGCCTCGGAGTCGATGTCGGTCTTCACCGGGTCGCGCAGCACCGGTACGTAGCGCGCGTCCTCCAGCCCCAGCATCGCGCGGGTCGTCTGGGTGGGCAGGCCCGCCGGCATTGGCTTCTTCACGAAGTGCAGGACCTGTGCCTGGATCGAGGCCTTGCCGGTGGTGGCGCGCGGCGCCTTGTTCTCGTTCAGGAGCCTGAGCCTCCGGAAGGTGGCATGCCCCAGGCGCTGGGCGGCGTAGCCCCACTGGATCATGCCCTTGCGCATGGCCCGGATCGTGGCTGGATCCTTCACG
>JAWLFM010000190.1:0-5260 GCA_041685565.1 Thioalkalivibrio sp. | reverse complement strand
ACAGCTTCTGACTGATGGACTCGCCCCCGGCCCGGCGCCCGCGACGCCCGCCGCCGGCACTCCCGGTGCGGCCCACGCGGCCGCCCAGTTCGCGGATCTTGCGCTCGAGTTCATTGAGTTCCTTACGATGCCGCGCCAGCATCTCCTTGCGCTTTTCCATCAGCTTCTCGCGCTTTTTACGGCGCTCGGCCTCCTTGCGCTCGGCCTCTTCCTTTTCCCGCTGACGCGCGAGGGCGTACAGTTCTTCGGCCGACAGATCGGAGGCCTTCTTGTTATCCATGCTCATGCAGAACTCCCGGATTCTGAAAATCGATTCAATGACAGGTTTAGGGAAACACTGATCAATGACCGCGCTCGCGCTCGAGTCGCTTTTGCGTGCGGACAAGGCGCGGCGACTGCCGTGCAGTCACTCTGCACAAGGGAGCCGCAACGCCGTGCGCGCACAAAAGCGGCCGAGCCCCTGTGGGGTTGGTGCCCCCTGTTCCCCGATCCGGCGTTGCGCCTCTTGGCCGTAGAATCGCTACGGCGCTGCGCGACGCGCCTTGTCTCGGAAAACAGGGGGGCACCAACGAGAGCCCGTACATTGATCAGCGTTTCCCTAGACGAAAGGACATCGCGACCTCGCCCCAATGTCTAAAACTTCGCCACGGCAGAATAATACGAACCCATGGAACGATGCCAGAAAGATTATAAAAATACACGCGGAACACCAGAGCCCACGTCCATTCTCTCTCCCGAAGAAAGAAAGAGGATATGCGATGAAGTCGCGCGGCTCTATCATTTGGTCGCGGATACATCGGGGAAAGACCTTCCGGCTATTCGATTTGACCTGAAAGGCCGGGCCGCCGGGCAGTGGCGCCTGAGAAAAAACTCGGAGACCCTGCGTTTCAATCCGGAAGCCTTCACCCGGGAATGGGATCAGCACTTTCCCGAAACCGTGGCGCACGAGGTGGCCCATTCACTAGTCTACCGCACCCACGGCATGCGAAAGGTGCGTCCTCACGGTCCCGAATGGAAGGGGCTAATGGGGACAATGGGTTTTCCGAATCCGCGGATTACACATGCAACGGCGCTCACCACCCGCAAGATGCGCCAGTACGACTATGCATGCGGATGCGGCTCCCAACCCCTGAGCGCCCGCCGGCATTTTCTTATCAACAAGCGCGGCTATCGGTACCAATGCCGCCAATGCGGTCAGTGGCTACGGCGGTCCGACGGTGGCAGCTGGGGATAGAAGGTGGTCCATCACCGTGTCGGCGCGCACATTCGGGTGCACCCGTACAACGAGCGTCAGGCTCTCCGAGCCCGGTCCCCATCATCCCGGGCGGCATGGCGGTTCACATACTCCAGCAGGCGCGCGGTTGCACCCTGCTGCTCTCCAATAAAAACGGTTGCACGCTGTCGCAGGATCTCGCGCCGGGCTTCATCCTCTCCCAGCAACGTCCCCATCCGCGCAACAGCCTCTTCGATATTCTTTGAATGCCACAGCACATTTGCGCTCTCCATGCGCTCCACCAGAAGTTCAAAGTTGTCGACGTGCGGCCCCATGACAACCGGACATTTCCACAACGTCGCTTCCAGCGGATTGTGCCCGCCAACGGACACCAGTGAACCGCCAATAAACGCGACATCGGCCAGCCCGAAGAAACGTTTCAATTCGCCGAGCGTGTCCAGCAGCCAGAAATGGGTGTTGGCATCCGGGACACCGTCGCTGCGACGAACGAAGGTTTGACCGGAACGCTCCAGCAAATCCGCCACTTCGGGAAACCGCTGCGGATGGCGTGGCGCCACGATCACCAGGAGGCGTGGATACTCGGCGCGCAGTGCGCGCAGTCCCGGGAGCAACTGGGCCTCTTCGTCGGCATGTGTGCTGGCAAGAATAACCACCGGGCGACCATCAACCACCGGGCGCAGGGACTTAACCTCCTGGCGATCGGCTGCCTCAATGCGGATATCGAACTTGATGTCACCGTTGACCGTCACGCGGTCGGGCACGGCCCCAAGGGCGACGAAACGCTCCCGGTCCAGCGGATTGCGGCAGGCAATCCAGTCAAACGCGCTCAATGCCGGTCCGATCAGCCGGGGGATACGGGCATAACGCCGGGCCGAACGCCCGGACATGCGGGCGTTCGCCAGCACGACCGGGATGCCCGCACGCCGCGCTATCGCCAGCATGTTGGGCCAGATCTCGGTCTCCATCACCACGATGCACTGTGGTCGCGCCGCTCGCAGGAAGCGCCCCTGTAGCCAGGGCAGATCCAGAGGCATGAAGCGATGCATGACGCGATCGCCGAGCCGCTCGGTCAGCATCGCGGCGCCGGTCGGCGTCGTCGTGGTTACCAGGATGCGACGCGGACCGGACTCCAGGAGTCGACGAATGAGCGGTTCCGCCGCCAGCACTTCACCTACCGAGACCGCATGGATCCAGATCTCCGCCAGCTCTGGTGGAGGGGCCCAGCCCATCACCTCGCCCGGGCGCACACGCACCGATGCCCGACGACTGCGCAGTCCGTGGCGAATCAGCAGCAAGGGGGTCAGCAACGCAAGCAGCGCCGTGTAGACTACGCGGGTCATTCGCAGGGAGACTCCGATCCGTGACGGCCCGCCCCGAACATCCGAGTGCGACCGAACGCCCACCCCGCAGTCCCGCCACCTGGCCCATGTGGGCGGTCATCGGCCTGGCACGGCTGGTCATCCAGCTGCCCATCCGCTGGCAGCAGGCGCTCGGCCGCGGCATCGGGCGACTGTTCTACCGTTTCGGCCGCGAGCGCCGTGCGATCGCCCGCACCAACCTCGAACTGTGCTTTCCCGACCAGCCGCCGGAACGGCTGGAACAGTGGCTGCGCGAGCACTTCGAGGCGGCCGGGATGGGGGTCCTCGAGATGGCCATGGCCTGGTGGGGACGCGACGCGCAACTCAAGGGGCATTACACAATCCACGGGCTGGAACATCTGGACAAGGCACTGGAGCAAGGCAAGGGGGCCCTGCTGGTCAGCGCCCATTTCACCACACTCGAGCTTTGCGGGCGCCTGCTGGCGCTGCACCGGGAGTTTGCCGCGATGTACCGCCCCAGCGAACGCCCGCTGATCAACTACCTGTTCAGGGTCAATCGCAACCGCCACACGGCCGGCGTGATCGCACGCGACGACGTCAAGGGACTGCTGCGCACCCTGCGCGAGAACATGCCGGTGTGGTATGCACCCGACCAGGCCACCAGCGGGCGCCAGACCGAGCTGGTCCCGTTCTTCGGCGAACCCGCGAACACGCAGACCGCAACGCATCGCATCGCCCGGGTCAGCGGCGCCCCAGTCCTCCCCTTCTTCGGCTACCGGCGCGAAGACGGCCACTACGTCGTGACCATCCACCCCCCGGTAGAGGGCTTCCCCACCGAGGACGCCCACGCCGACACCCTGCGCATCAACCACATCATCGAAGAAGCCGTGATGGATGCCCCGGGGCAGTACTTCTGGACCCACAAGCGCTTCAAGAAACGCGCGGGCCTGCCCGACCCCTACGCGAGCTGACTCTCGCGCACGATCAGTCTCCCAGACCCAGTTCGCGGCGGATATGCGCAGCCACCTTCGGCGTGTCATTCACTGGCGTGTACACCCACTGGTCAAGCGCGCCGGCGAATGGCCGGGCTACCCCTTCCGCCTCCAGGGCGGAATGGAAAGCCTGCAGACGACGACCGAGCGGCCCCAGGGCCACGGTGTACACCGGGACACCGGTCGCCGCCGCCTCCGAGACCATGGATACAGAATCGGCACTGACCACGATGTGGTCGGCCGTTGCCAGCATCGCCATGAAGGGGTTCTCGCCCTGCCCGCCCCAGACAAACCCCGGGACATCCGCCAACCCCTCCACCAGTCGTCGGGTACTGGCCTCGCCCGTACGCCGCGAAGGGGTCACCAGCACGCTACCCCCGGAGGCTCCGGCCGCCGAACGCAGGTCACGGATCAGGGCATCCAGCCGCTCCTGGCCCAGATCTCCCCGCTGGGTGGCACCCCCGATCAGCACCGCGATCCAGGGCCGGGGAAATGCAGCCCAGGCATCCCCCAGGTCCGCACGCGCCGACTCCAGCTGCTCGGCCGTCACTCGGTGCAGGGCGCCGCGCGTCGCGATCACGTTCGGGCCGGTCAGCCCATCGTGGCGCGGCGGCACCACCCAGTCGAAATGCCGCGGGGCAATCTGCGGATCCTGAATATGCACGGTCATAATGGCACCCCCGCTGGCGCGTTTGAGTGCCACAGCCACCGTGGCACCGCGGCGCCCGCAGGAGATCAGCAGTCGCGGCCAGGGCGGCGCCAGAGAATCGCTATCGGAGGTCAGCCCTTGCAATACGCCGGGCGCGAAGGAGCCGCGCATCCAGCGCCAGGGCGGGCGCAGCCCCACTGTCTTGTGTTCGTAGGGCAGCCCCACGGCCTCGGCCAGGCCACGGGCCTGACTGGTCATCCCGGCTTCGCCGGTCGTCAGTGTCCAGCAATGCGGCGCGTCAGTCATAGCGTAAGGCTCTGAAGCGAATCAGGCAGCATCAATCCCTCTTTTGGCACTCATCTCTCGCACTAGCCTTCGGCTTTCCCAAGTCAGCCTCTCAACGCGGGCAAGAACCACTATATCGGCGCCATCCCGCGAGCCGAATACTCTTCAAGGACTCGAAGGCTCTTTGCCACCATCCCGCCCGACGCTTGCAGCCACCAGCATATCGGCGTACAGATCGACGACTCGCGGCAGCACGGATCCCTCGAAATAGGTCTCGCGATATTGGGTCAGTGCAGACTGGGCACGTCCCCTGGATTCAGCCGGCGACCCAGCTGCACTTCGCATTGCCCGCATTAGGTCCTCCATGCTGTCGACTTCACACATAAAGGCATACGGTTCACCGAGAATCTCGAGCGGCCCTTTAGTTTTCGTCGAGACAATCGGGACACCGCACGCCATGGCCTCCAGAATGGCAATGCCGAATGGCTCATCACGAGATGGCAGCACGAAGACATCCGCCTGTTCAAGCAGGCCCCTGATGTCTGTCACCCACCCGGGGAACTCGACAGACCGTCCGATACCCAGATTCAAAGCCAGCGCTTTGAGCCGTTCTGCCTCTTCGCCGTCTCCAGCCAGCACTAATCGTGCGTCGGGATACTCAGTGAGCAAACCGGCAAAGGCCCGCAATAGCAGGTCAAACCCCTTCTTGGGGACAAAACGCCCAAAACTTGCCCAAATCTTTAGCTGAGAATCAGTCTTACTTTCTACACAATCCCTTGGT
>JAWLFM010000189.1:0-5262 GCA_041685565.1 Thioalkalivibrio sp. | reverse complement strand
GCCGGTGCTCCGCCGCTATGTGGATCAGATCGCCGGCGAACTGGGGGATGTGCCGCTGCGCTTCATGCAGTCGCATGGCGGGCTGGTGGATGCGGCGCGTTTTCGCGGCCGCGACGCGATCCTGTCCGGGCCGGCCGGCGGCATTGTCGGGGCGCTGAAGACCGCCGCGCCGCTGGGGTTCGGGCGTCTGATCACCTTCGACATGGGCGGGACCTCCACCGATGTCGCGCACTTGGCGGGGGAGCTGGAGCGCCGCCAGGAGAGCGAGGTGGCGGGTGCGCGCCTGCGGGTGCCGATGCTGGATATCCATACCGTGGCTGCTGGCGGTGGCTCGGTCTGCCGCTTCGACGGTATCCGCCTGCGAGTCGGGCCGGAGTCGGCCGGGGCCCAGCCCGGCCCGGCCTGTTACGGCCAGGGTGGCCCGTTGACGGTGACCGATTGCAATGTGGTGCTGGGGCGCTTGCGACCGGAGTATTTCCCGGCGGTGTTCGGTCCCGCTCGCGACCGCCCGCTGGATCCGGAGCCGGTGCGCCGGCAGTTCGAGGCGCTGGCGGCCGAGGTCCGGGCCGGGTCGGGTGACAGGGTGACGATCGAGGGGCTGGCCGAGGGGCTGTTGCAGATCGCGGTGGAACACATGGCCCAGGCGATCAAGACCATCTCGGTGCAGCGCGGCCACGACGTCGCGCGCTACGCCCTGGTCTGCTTCGGCGGGGCGGGCGGACAGCATGCCTGTCGGGTCGCGGAGCAGCTGGGCATGCGCCACATCCTGTTCCACCCACTGGGCGGGGTGCTGTCGGCCTATGGCATGGGGCTGGGCGAGCTGCGGGCCCTGCGCGAGCGGAGCCTGGAATGGCCGCTGGACGAGGCGCATGCCACGGCGATCGAGGCCGCACTGGACGACCAGGCCGATGCGGCGGCGCGGGCCCTGGCGGAACAGGGGGTGGAACCCGGGGCCATGCGCATCGAACGCCGGCTGCATCTGCGGCTGGCCGGCTCCGATACCGCGCTGGAGATTCCAGACGGCCCGCTCGACACGCTGATGGAGGCCTTCGCCGCGGCCTGGCGTGGGCGCTACGGCTTCGCGCCCCCGGATCGCGAGCTGGTGGTGGCGGTCGCGGCGGCCGAGGCCATCGCGACCGGGACCGAGTTGCCGCTGGATCGGGTACCGGAATCGATGGTCGAGCGTCCCGCACCGGAGGCGGATACGGTTGCGATGGTCGTGGCGGGCGAGGTGCACGACGTACCCCTGTACCGGCGCGAGGCCCTGAACCCCGGGATGACGCTGGCAGGTCCGGCCCTGGTGATCGAGGCTACCGCGACGCTGGTGCTGGAGCCGGGCTGGCGAGGCCGGATCGAGCACGAGGGCACGTTGCGCCTGGAGCGCGAGGCAGGGGCCGGGCGGCGGGTAATGCCTGCGACAACCGATGCGGGCGCGATCCCGCGCGATCCCGTTTTGCTGGAGGTGTTCAACAATCGCTTCATGGCGATCGCCGACCAGATGGGCTTCACCCTGCGCAATACCGCCCATTCGGTGAACATCAAGGAGCGCCTCGATTTCTCCTGCGCGCTGTTCGATGCCCACGGCAATCTGGTCGCCAATGCTCCCCACATGCCGGTGCACCTGGGCTCGATGGGCGCCAGCGTGCGTGCGGTGGTCGCGGCCGCCGGCGAGGATCTGCGCCCGGGGGACGCCTGGGTACTGAACGATCCCTACAATGGCGGCACCCACCTGCCGGACATCACGGTGGTCACGCCGGTGTTCGTGGCACCCGGCGGCGTGGTGACCGAAGACCCGGAGGCCGGGGTCCAGCGGCCGGCGTTCTTCGTGGCCTCGCGCGGGCACCACGCGGACGTCGGCGGCATCACGCCGGGCTCCATGCCCGCCTTCTCGCGGCGACTGGAGGAAGAGGGTGTGTTGATCGCCCCCACCCGGCTGGTCCGTGACGGGCGCTTTGCCACGAAGCGTATCCGGGCGCTACTGGCCTCGGGTGACTGGCCGGCCCGCAACCCCGACCAGAACCTGGCGGACCTGGAGGCCCAGGTGGCGGCCAATCGCAAGGGGCTGGAGGAGCTGGGCCGGCTGCTGGACGAGTACGGGGCGGCCACGGTGACGGCCTACATGCGGCATGTGCAGGACAATGCGACCGAGGCGGTCCAGCGGCTGATCGTGGGACTGGAGGGCGGTACGTTCCGCTATGCGCTGGACAATGGTGCCGCGATCCAGGTGGCCGTGAGCCCCCTTCCGGCTGCGCGTCGCCTGCACATCGATTTCGCGGGGACCTCGCCAGCTCGTGAGGACAACTTCAATGCCCCGGGTTCCATCGTCCGTGCGGCGGTGCTGTACGTGCTGCGCACGCTGCTGGAGGACACGATCCCGCTGAACGATGGCTGCCTGGCGCCGGTAGACTTGGCGATCCCGGAGGGTTGCCTGCTGAACCCGGCGCCGCCCGCGGCCGTGGTCGCCGGCAATGTCGAGACCTCGCAGGTGGTCACCGATGCGCTGTTCGGTGCCCTGGGTGTGCAGGCGGCAGCGCAGGGCACGATGAACAACCTGACGTTTGGCGATGCCGGGCGGCAGTACTACGAGACCATCGCCGGTGGCGCCGGGGCCGGGCCCGGCTACGACGGGGCCAGCGCCGTGCAAACGCACATGACCAATTCGCGCCTGACCGACCCGGAGGTCCTGGAGAGCCGTTTCCCGGTGCGGGTGGAGCAGTTCGGCTATCGCCACGGCTCCGGTGGTCGCGGCGAGCATCGGGGTGGCGATGGCGTGATCCGCCGACTGGGTTTCGACGCGCCAATGGAGGTGGTGCTGCTGGCCAACCGCCGCCGCGTACCCCCGTTCGGGCTGGCGGGTGGCGAGCCGGGGGCGCTGGGCGAGGACGCCATCCTGCGCGCGGATGGCACGCGCGAATCGATGGCAGGCTGTGATCGCCAGTCGGTGGCGCCGGGGGATGCGGTGGAACTCCGGACTCCGGGCGGCGGCGGCTACGGGCGCGTCAGGGATTAGGCCCGCCGCAGCAAGGGAAACACTGATCAATGTACGCGCTCGCGTTGGAACCCCAGGTTTTCCGAGACAAGACGCGTCGTGCAGCGGGTAGTGGTTCTACCTGCAAGCGGCGCAACGCAGGATCGGGGAACCTGGGGTGCCAACCCCTGAGGGGTCTGGCCGCCCGTTGTTGATCAAAAACGGGCGCGCGCACGGCGTGGCGGCTCCCTTGTGCAGAATGACTGCACGGCAGTCGCCGCGCCTTGTTGGCACGCAAAAGCGACTCGAGCGCGAGCGTGTGCATTGATCAGTGTTTCCCAAGGGGACGTCAGTCGTCCCAGCGCTGGGGTACGCGCTGGATCTCGTCGGTGTCGTAGCCGAGTTCGTCGAGATAGGCGAGGATGGCCTGGTAGTCGTCCTCGGGCATCTCCGGCTCGCGCGCCATGATCCAGACGTAGTCGCGCTTGCTGCGGCCGATGACCGTCTGGCTGTAGGCCTCGTCGAGATAGACGATCAGGAACTCGGCCTTGAACGGCCACAGGAAGCGCATGCCCCATTCGGCGTTGTCTTCGCTCTGCACGAAGCCCGTCGGGTTGTACTCGCGGCGTGGCCCGTCGAAGCCGCCCTTGTTGAACGAGAAGGTGGTGGCGATGGTGCCGTCGTCGTTCAGCGTGTACTGCTCGAGCGCGTTGTAGGCATCGCGCTCGAGGAAGGTGGGGATGTTCGCGATCACGTACCAGTCGCCCATGTAGCGGTCGAGGTCGACGTGGTCCACGGTCGGCATCTTCTGCGGGCTGCTGCATCCGGTCATCAGGATCCCCAGTACCAGGCCCGCGAACAGGGCCGCCAGTGAGCGCGTCATCGGTGTCTTCCGTATGGTCCCGGAAGATGGACCGCCGCGGCGCGGGAAAGGTCCGTGTGGATCCACCGGTTGGGGCGGCGGGTACTCAGGCGGTCTGGCCGAGGCGCTGGTCCATCAGGTGATCGAACAGCGATTCTTCCGGAATGATCTGGGCGCGACCACTGCGGAATTCGTGCGCCAGGCCCTGAATGCTGTGCTGGCGCTTGGCCCGTCCCGCAGCATCGGTGAACAGCAGGCGTCCGGCGTGACTGCCGCGCCAGACCAGCTTCATGCGCGTGACCTTGGTGCCGGCGGGGGAGGTGAACTGGATCCAGGTGCCGGAGAGCAGGTTGTCGGCATGCTCGACATGCTCGTCGTCGTGGTCGCGCATCAGGGACGGGTCGTCGTCCGGATGGCGCGGGGAACTGCCGAAGATGGAACCCGGGCGGGCGCTGGCTCGCTTGCGCGCCGGCTCCGATCGTTCTTCGCTGGTGCCAGCCTCGCCGGTTGGCCCAGTCGGCGCCTGTTCGGCTGGCGAATGCCGATCAGCGGCGGCAGAACGACGTTTCCCGGCGGCGACCAGGTGGGCGCTGACCAGGTCCTGCTTGATGCGGGCGCGCTCCTCCTTCGACAGTGGGGCGCGATCGAGGAAGGCGCGGATGCGGGCCAGGAGCGGGGCGGAGGACTGGAAGTCCGGCTCCTTCTGCATCAGCGCCAGCAGTTCGTGCAGCAGAGCCATGCCATCGTTGTCCGGGTTCGCCGGGTCCGGGGGCGCATCGCCGGCTGCCGAAGCCTCGGCGTCAGTGGTCTTCTGGGCCGTCATCAGGGGTACCCAGGCATCCATCAACTGTTCGCGGGCCTCGTCGGGGATGTCCTGGCCCATGGAGATCACGGTGCGCTCCACCGTGGATTCAACGCTGTAACGGATCTCCAGCGTGCGTTCTTCCTGCTGTGCATCGGCCTGCTCGCTCGCGGCCTGGTGGGCGATCTGGTCCTCGGCCGTCGCGAGTTCGTTGCGCAGTCGATCCAGGGCCTCGTCGAAGGCTGCGCTGTCGCTGAGGCCACCGTTGCGCACGCGCTCCACGTTCTCGAACACCAGGCGGGTGAGCGGCAGTTGTCGGGCCTCGTCCAGGGGCAGGTCGGGGTCGATGCGCAACGCAATGTTCAGCAGCAGGCCGGTCATCTGGCGCGCCGGGTGCGCGCGATCACGGAAAAAGTGGGTTTCGCGCATCGCGATACGCACAAGTGGCAACTGCAGATCGGAAAGCGGTTCACGCAGGGCCGGGTTAAGGTCGTCCCGCTTCAGGATCAGGTCGAACAGACCCTGCAGCAGATCCATGATGAACGGTTCCAGCGTGCTGGCCGGGGATGTGTTCAACACGGTCGTGATGGCCTCGACCGGACTGCCGGCGGGCACCTGTCCGGTTGCAGT
>JAWLFM010000188.1:0-5280 GCA_041685565.1 Thioalkalivibrio sp. | reverse complement strand
GGCTACGTGCGGGGCAGCGAGCCGGTCGCGTATATCAACAACATCAGCGCGCGGTTCAAGGCCTATGTGCAATTGACCGAGGATCAGGCCACCCTCAGCGGTGACGACTGAGCGCCGGGAATATGCTAAACAGCCTGCATGGCATCCATTCGCTGAAGACGATCCTTGAAGGAGACGGGAATGAGTTGGGTAATCGATCTGGCCGCACTCACGATGAAGGACGTGGCCCAGGTGGGCGGCAAGAATGCCTCGCTGGGCGAGTTGCTCGGCAACCTTGCCGAGGCGGGTGTGCAGGTGCCTGGCGGTTTCGCCACCACCGCGGATGCCTTTCGTGCCCTCCTGGCGGAGGACGGGCTCGACGAACGGATCAAGAGGCGTCTGGATGGTCTCGACATCGACGACATCCAGTCGCTGCAGGCCGCAGGCCGGGAGGTCCGCGGCTGGATCGAAGAGGCGCGGCTGCCGCCGGCACTGGAGCAGGCCGTCCGCGAGCACTACGCCGAAATGGGCGAGAACGTGCCCGTTGCGGTGCGCTCCTCCGCGACTGCGGAAGACCTGCCTGAGGCCTCCTTCGCCGGCCAGCAGGAAACCTATCTGAACGTGCGCGGCATCGACGAGGTGCTGATCGCACTGCGCAAGGTCTTCGCCAGTCTCTATAACGATCGGGCGATTGCCTATCGCGAACACCAGGGCTTTGCGCATGACGAGGTTGCGCTGTCGGCGGGAGTCCAGCGCATGGTGCGTTCCGACGTCGGCTGCAGCGGCGTCATGTTCACCCTGGATACCGAAACGGGTTTCCGCGACGCGGTCTTCATCACCGGCGCCTGGGGCCTCGGCGAGACGGTGGTCCAGGGCTCGGTGAACCCGGATGAATACCAGGTCTACAAGCCCTCGCTGCGCGCCGGCAAGCAGGCCATCATCGGGCGTACGCTGGGCAGCAAGGCGATCCGCATGGTGCTGACCGACGGGGGTGGCACGCGGCTCGAGGACACCCCGGACGACCTGCGTTCGCGCTTCTGCCTGAATGACGACCAGGTACAGCTGCTGGGGCGGTATGCGGTCTCCATCGAGGACCACTATGGCATGCCGATGGACATCGAGTGGGCCGAGGACGGCGAGACCGGCGAATTGATGATCGTGCAGGCACGCCCCGAAACGGTCGAGAGTCGGGCGGAGTTGGGTGTCAACGAGACCTACCGCCTCGAGTCTCATGACCGGACGCCCCTGGCCACGGGACGGGCCATCGGCGCACGCATCGGCTCGGGCAGGATTCGAGTGGTCGACTCCCCGGAGGCGATGCACACCGTGGAACCCGGCGACATCCTGGTCGCGGACATGACCGATCCGGACTGGGAGCCGATCATGAAGCGGGCCGCGGCGATCGTGACCGACCGTGGCGGCCGAACCTGCCATGCGGCCATCATCGCGCGTGAGATGGGGATTCCTGCCGTGGTGGGCTGTGGCGATGCCACACAGGTCCTCCGTGACGGCATGGACGCCACGGTCTCCTGCGCCGAGGGTGATGACGGCTTTGTCTACGAGGGCAGGATCCCCTTCCGGGTGCAGCGCAGCGGCGCCAGTGATCTGCCGCCGCTGCCGGTGAAGCTGATGCTGAACGTCGCCAACCCGGGACGGGCGTATACCTTCTCGCGACTGCCCCATGCCGGGATCGGCCTTGCACGGCTGGAGTTCATCATCAACAGCCACATCGGCATCCATCCGCTCGCCCTGCTGGATTATCCGAGGCTGCCCGAGGAGGTCCGCGCCGAGATCGCGACCCGGATTGCCGGCTTCGACGACCCCGTGGAGTTCTTCGTGCGCCGGCTCAGCGAAGGCGTCGGGACGCTGGCGGCGGCCTTCGCGCCGGAGCCGGTGATCGTGCGGTTGTCGGACTTCAAGAGCAACGAATATGCGCATCTCCTGGGTGGCAGGGCCTACGAGCCGGAGGAGGAGAACCCGATGCTGGGCTTCCGCGGCACCGCGCGTTACCTGTCGGACAGCTTTCGCCCGGCCTTCGCGCTGGAATGCCGGGCCCTGAAGCGCGTGCGCGAGGAGATGGGGTTGGAGAACGTGCAGGTGATGGTGCCCTTCGTGCGCACCCTGGAAGAGGCACGCGGCGTGATCCGGGTCCTCGAGGAAGAGGGGCTGAAGCGCGGTGAGAACGGGCTGAAGATCGTGATGATGTGCGAAATCCCGTCCAATGCGCTGCTCGCGGATGAATTCCTCGAATTCTTCGACGGCTTTTCCATCGGTTCCAACGACCTCACCCAGTTGACCCTCGGCGTGGATCGCGACTCCTCGCTGGTGGCCTCCTGTTTTGACGAACGCGACGGTGCGGTCAAGGCCCTGCTTTCCATGGCCATCCGCTCCGCACGCAGGAACGGAAAGTACGTCGGTATCTGCGGCCAGGGTCCCTCCGATCACATGGACCTGGCCGAGTGGCTGGTGGCGGAGGGCATCGAGAGCATGTCCCTGAATCCCGACTCGCTGATCCCGACCTGGGAGCGCCTGGCGGAGACCATGGCGCGTGACTAACCCGAACCATCCCCAGGTCTATCTGCTGTCCGATGGCACCGGCATCACCGCAGAGACCCTGGCGCGCACGCTGCTGACCCAGTTCGAGGGTCTCCACCCCGGCTGGCACCTGCGGCCGTTCGTGCGCAGTCCGGAGCAGATGGAGGACTTCTTCGAGCGGATTCGGAACGGGCCGCAGCCGGCACTGGTCGTCGCCACCTTCGCGGATGCCTCCCTGAGGGCGCAGCTCAAGGATTGCCCCGTGCCGGTTCTGGATATCTTCTCGGATCACCTGGAACAGCTGGAACAGGTCTTCGAGCGCAAGGCCGAGTCGGTATCCGGGCGTGCCCACGGCATGGGCGATCTCGCCCGTTATGACCGGCGCATCGAGGCCCTGAATTTCACCCTGGCGCATGACGACGGCCTGGCTACCGGCGACATCGGTCATGCCGAGGTGGTGCTGATGGGCGTATCGCGGTCGGGCAAGACACCGACCTGCCTCTACCTGGCGATGAACTATGGCATGTTCGCCGCCAACTACCCGCTGATTCCCGAGGACATGATCGGGGACACGCGCCTGCCGAGTTCGCTGCGTGGGCTGCGCGGGCGCCTCCTGGGTCTGGTGATCTCGCCCGAGCGACTGGCACATATCCGCGAAGCGAGACGTCCCGGCAGCCGCTATGCCAGCCTGCCCCAGTGCCGTCAGGAGTGTCTCGCCATCGATGAGTTCCTGTACCGGGAACGCATCCCGCGGCTGGAGGTGACCCATCTGTCGGTCGAGGAGATTGCCACCCGCGTCCGCGCCGAATTGGTCTGAGGCCAACGACCATTCTTCATGCATCAAAATGGTGCATGGCCTGCACCGGCGGCGTGCAATCGGCCGCTGATGGGCCTGCACGACGGCAGGCTCAAGTAAGGGAATCGCAGCTGGCCGCGGGGCGGCCAGCGATGCCCGCGGCTGGTCTGGCATGACGGTTCAGGCCCGATGGCCTTCCGGCTGTTGGGTTTCCATGGAATGGCCCGATTCCTGCTTTGTGCTGCCCATGTCATCGCTGCCATTCTTCCGTTCCGAGGCCGGACCACCCATCCCGTCGTTGCCGGAGCAGCAACCGGCCGGACAGGGTTGGTACGCCAGACTGGAGCTGGGCTTTGAGGCGGGACCGGACTGCACCGTGTTGCGGCATCGGCGTCATGCCGGCCCCCTGCGGGTGCAACGCCCCTTTCACCCCGAGGGAGTCCCCTGCCATACCTATCTGCTGCATCCTCCCGGCGGCGTCGTCGGTGGCGACCGGCTGGATCTCGAGGTGGGGGTGGCAGGCGGCGGCCATGCCCTGCTCACGACTCCCGCGGCGGCCAAGTTCTACCGTTCGGCCGGCCCACTGGCGCATCAGCGGCAGTCGTTTCGGGTTGCCGCTGGCGGCACGCTGGAGTGGCTGCCCGCCTTGAACATCCTCCATGGTGGCGCCCGGGTCGCGTTGCGCAACCGCTTCGAGCTCGCGCCCGACGCGCGCCTCCTTGCCTGGGACCTTCTCGGTCTGGGCCGCCCGGGTAGCGGTGACGGCTTCGAGAGCGGGCATTGCGACTCGAGCCTTCAGGTCCGCATAGGGGGGCGGGCGTTGCTCGCAGAGCGGCTGCGGACGGACGGTGGCGATCCCATGCTCAAGGCAGCCTGGGGGCTGCAGGGCCGCGGCTATCTGGCGACGCTGTTGGCCGCCCCCGCCACGCCGGAGACGCTGGTGGCCCTGCGCAGCCGGTTGCGACAGCTGCCGGGTGCCGTCTTCGGCTGCACCCTCCTGCCTGTACCGGGCCCGGGACCGCAGGGGCAGACCCTCACCGGTCTCCTGGTCTGCCGCTGGCTGGCCGCAGCCGGGGAGGCATTGTGGGAATCGATGGTCGAGGCCTGGGCACTACTGCGCCCGCTGGTGCTCGGGCGTGAACCCTGTCTGCCGCGTATCTGGTCCACCTGAACCTGCCGGAGCCGCACATGGAGTTGACCCCCAGAGAGAAGGACAAGCTGTTGCTGTTCACCGCGGCGCTGGTCGCGGAACGCCGCCGCGACCGCGGCCTGAAACTGAACTACCCGGAGGCCATCGCGCTGATCTCGGCCGCGATTCTGGAAGGCGCACGCGACGGCCGCAGTGTCGCCGAGTTGATGTCGCTGGGCGGTGAGGTGCTGCGCCGCGAGGACGTGATGGAGGGGGTGCCCGAGATGATTCCCGAGGTCCAGGTGGAGGCCACCTTTCCCGACGGGACCAAGCTGGTCACGGTGCATGAACCCATCCGCTGAACGCGGGGCGTGACCCGAGGGCCGAAGGGTGCAAGCCGGGTGATCCGTCAGCGGGTGACGGCTGCATGGATGCTGCCGTCAAGCCTACAGGGATGTATTCACGGCGTCCCGCTGACGGATCACCGGGCTTGCATCCCGGGCACGGCCGAACTGAATCGACGACGAGGCAAAGGAACATCATGACACCCGGTGAGTACCTGCTCGAAGAGGGCGAGATCGAATTGAATGCCGGGCGCCCGACGGTGACGCTGGCGGTGACCAACACCGGGGACCGGCCGGTGCAGGTCGGTTCCCATTACCACTTCTTCGAAGTCAACAAGGCGCTGGACTTCGATCGTGATCCGGCGCGCGGCTTTCGTCTGGACATCCCCGCGGGCACAGCCGTGCGCTTCGAGCCGGGGCAGAGCCGGACGGTGCAGCTCGTGGCCTATGCCGGGGCTCGGCACGTGCACGGATTCCAGGGCCGGGTCATGGGCCCC
>JAWLFM010000025.1:0-21633 GCA_041685565.1 Thioalkalivibrio sp. | reverse complement strand
ACTGCCCCGACAACAGCCAGATTCCCATGACCAGCAAGGCGCAAAGGCGCATGTCCCATCCCACGTCATCCGGTTCCCGGGTCGCCTTGGCGTTGCCCGGCCCCCTGTCGGGGCAGTATAGCCGCTGGCAGACGATCGGACTTGGGCGGCTCCTGCCGCGCCGGTGGGCCAGCGGGGCATCTTTCCCGGATTTGCCGTTGCATAGAACCCCCTTGCGCCTCGATATCATGAAAAACCGCCCCACTCTCCCACGCGGCTCGCCGGTCCGACCGGCTGCTGGTGCCGGCGCAGCAGGACGAGGCAAGGATTCGGTCATTCGCCCGATCCGGGATGCGCCTTCCTGCGGTCCTGTCGTCTACCGGTAGGGATCCGCGAAGCCCGGACGGTTCTTGAAGCGGCGATGGCTCCAGAAGTACTGCTCAGGCGCCTCCAGCACTGCCCTCTCGATCACCTGATTGATCCGTGCCGTGTCCGCAACCGCATCTTCGGTGGGAAAGTCGGACAGCGGCGGTTGGATCGTCAGGTCGTACCCGCCATCCGGGCGCCGGCGACCGAAGAACGGCAGTACGGGGGCCTGGCTGATCCTGGCGATACGATGGGTGGCGGTCTGGGTCGAGGCGGGAATCCCGAAAAACGGCACCAGCTCGCTGTGGCGGCCGCTCTTGCCCTGGTCCGGGGCATACCAGACCACCGTATTTCGCTTCAACGACCGTAACAGCCCCTTGATGTCGTTACGGTCGATGGCGCCCTCGGTGTGATGTTCACGGTTGCGCTTGAACAGGTAGTCCACCACGGGATTTTCATTGGGCCGGTACATGGCCGCGAAGGGGCGGTGCAGGGTCAGGATGCGCGCGCAGAACTCCAGGGTCGTGAAATGGGCGCTGACCAGCAGTACCCCGCGGCCCTTCTGCAGCGCCTGATCCAGGTGCTCCAGCCCTTCGAGGCGGTAGATGCCTTCGAATCTTGCGCTCGGGCACCACCATCCGCAGACGGTCTCGAGAACCCCGATGCCGGCAGCCTCGAAGTGGGCGCGCAGCAGCGCCTCGCGCTCCGCCTCTGTCTGTTCGGGGAAGCACAGGCGCAGATTCACCCGGGTCACATGGCGGCGTGACCGGCCGAGAAGACGGAATGCCCGGCCGATGGCACGGCCGATCCGGCGTTGGGCCGGCAGCGGCAGACGGGTCACGAGCCAGGCGAACCCGACAAGCACCCAGAAGGGCCAGGTGGCGGGCCCGAGTGGCGCCTTGAGCCGGGATGATCTCGGTTTGGTCTGGGTCACGCCCGGGTCGACTCCGCAGGGGGTGGTTCAGCGATAGTGTACAGGCTCGAACGCCCGGTTCACTGCCCGGCGGACCCGGGGGATCGCAGCAGCGGGCGCAGCAGCTCCAGGGTGCGCGCGGTCGCCCCGCGGTTCGCGGCGATGGTCCGCTGTGCCTGATGGACCATCGCCGCGCCGTGGCCGGGGGTCAGGAGCAGGTCCTCCAGGACGTCTCGGAGTCCCTCTGCGTCCGCGATCTGCACGATTGCCCCATCCGCCACGAGCCTGCGCACCATGTCGGCGAAGTTGCGGCTGTCCGGCCCCACGATCACGGGGCAGTCGGCGGCAATGGGCTCCAGGGGGTTCTGGCCGCCGTGGTCGACCAGGCTGCCGCCGACGAAGGCGGCGTCGGCCAGCGCATAGAGCCCGGCGAGTTCGCCCAGGGTATCGAGCACGATCACGTCCTCGCTGCTTCCCGATGCGGACAAACGGGAACGCAGGACGGCCGAAAGACCGGCCCTCCCGACCTGGTCCAGGATCTCCGGGGCGCGGCTGGGGTGCCGGGGCGCCAGCAGCAACTGGATGCGGATTTCCGGGTGGGCGTCACGCAGCCGACGGTGGACGTCCAGCAGTTGTTCTTCCTCTCCCGGATGGGTGGAGCCGGCGACCCAGAGCCAGCGGCCGGAGAAGTGCGCTCGGGCCAGCGCGCTCTCGTTGCGGCCGCTCGGCAGATCGAACTTCAGATTGCCGGTGACCGCGACCTTCCGTGCGCCGATGCTGTGAAGATGCTCGGCATCCTCGGGTGTCTGTGCCGCCGCCCACTCCAAGGTGGCCAGCAAGGGTGCATACAGTGCCTGAAGGCGACGGTAGGTATTGCGCAGCCGCGGGCTCAGCCGGCCATTCACCAGTACCGCCGGAATGCCCGCACGATGGATCCGCCAGAGCAGATTGGGCCACAGTTCGGTCTCGATCAGGACCAGAATCCCGGGCTTGAGGCGGCGGATGAAGTGCCGTAGCAGCGCCGGCGAATCCAGGGGCAGATAGCGCACGGCCACCGGGAGGCCGGCAGCACGCATGCGTTCCGCCTCGGCGCGCCCGGCCGGGGTCAGGGTCGTAAGCTGGATCCGCAGGCTTGGGTGCTTGCGGCACAGTGCATCCAGCAGGATACCGGCCACTCGCATCTCGCCCAGCGATGCGGCGTGGATCCAGAGGTCCGGGCCGGGATCCGGGTCCGGGCCTGCACCGAGGCGTTCATCCAGATGCCGGCGGTAGCCCGGTTCGCGGCCCGAGCGCCACAGGAAATGCAGCAGCGCGATCGGGATCAAGGCATGGATCAGCAGGTTGTAGGCCAGACGGGCCGACCGGAAGCGCCAGCTAGCAGGGTTCAAGGGGCGTCCCGGAAGCAAGAATGATCGGCGTGCAGGCCCCCTCGTCTCCGGCCACGAAGTCCGCTGCGCAACGGTTGGTTGGATCGCCGCAGGAACTCGGTCGATCGGCAGCGCTGCCGCCGTCGCCGAAGCAGACGGCGGCGCCCGGAACGCGCGCGGCCACCATGGTGCCGGTCCCCTCGAGGAGGGCGCGCGCCTGTTCCTGGATCGGTTGGATCTGGACTCTCGCGCTCTCGCGCAGCACTGCGCTCAGGGTTTCCGGGGTCATCGTCCCACCGTCTCGTTGCGGGCCTCGAGTCTACCAAGAAACATGCGGGAGACGGCGGCGATGCGCGGGCCGGCGACGCCATCGGCGTCCTGTATACTTGGCCCGTCTATACTAGCCCGTCCTTCCAGCGCCCGGCAGGCCACCACCCGGGCGGGCTGAGGCCTGGAGGCAGCGCGATGGAGTGGCGAGTTGAGCGATCGGGATCCGACTTCCTGATTCACGACGCGGCCCTTCCCCGGGCGCCGGAGGCATGGATGTTCGACCCGGAGGCCCTTCGGGAACAGGGTCTGGCCGTCGATCACGGTGACGACGGTCGGGGGCAGGTGCTGTTCTTCGATCCCCCGGTTCCCGGTTCGGGCGGACAATGGGTCCTGCGCCATTACCTGCGCGGCGGTTCCGTCGCGAGGATTCTCGGGGACCGCTATCTCTGGACCGGGCTGCAGCGCAGTCGCCCATGGCGCGAGTTCACCTTGACTGCGGGCATGCGCGATGAAGGGCTTCCGGTGCCGCGCCCGGTCGCCGCGCGGCTGTGGCGCACGGGCCTGTATTACCGCGCGGACCTGGTGACCCAGCGGATACCCGATGCCCGATCGCTGGATGCGCGCCTGCGCGAGGGTCCGGTCTCCGCGGACATCTGGCACCGCATCGGAGGCTGCATCCGACGCTTCCACGACGCCGGGTACTGTCATGCGGATCTGAACAGCCGCAACATCCTGGTGGACGCGTGTTCCCGGGTCTGGGTACTGGACTGGGATCGCGGGCGCCGGCGGCCGCAGGGGGCCTGGCGTGAGCGCAATCTCGAACGGCTCAGGCGCGACCTGGACAAGCGCCTGCGGCTGCACGCGAACTGGCACTTCACGGAGCGGGCATTCACGCAGATGTGCGCCGGTTACCGCGATCCGTTCTCGGTGCCCCTGGCGGACTCTGCGGGTGGCTGAATCCGGCCCGGCGCCCGCCACACCTGGCGCGGCAGCGACTCAACTGTGTTGATCATGCCATTCCACACGTTCCTGAAACTCCAGTCTGCCACCGCAGTCCCTGCAGGCATACTGGTAACCCCGCTGCCTGATCAGGTGATGCCTCCTCGGGCCCAGCCGATGGGATCTGCATTCGCATTTGTAAATATAAACGCGGCTTCGTCGGCCGGATAGCGGCGTACGGTGGGTGACGAGCGGGGGAAAGCCCAGCTCCGCCATGACTTTGCGCCATTCCGACCCATGCGGTGGCACCGCTTTCAGCCCAAACCGCCGGTAAACGATGGAGTGTGCCACCTCGTGGGCCACGGTTGCCGGGAAGTGGGCATGCCAGTCCCTAATGAAGGCCTCGGGGTTGAAGCGCAATGTCTCAACGCCATCCTTCACCCGCCATTGCCCTGCGGCGCGCCCGCGAAGATCCAGTCGGATCTCAGGGATCGGCAGGTGGGCGGTCCTGGAGTAAAACGCCGCGGCGGCCTCACGTATTGCCCGACCTTGGGATGCATCCAGGGCTGCGCATCTTCCAGCCACACTGGATGCTCGGCTTGTTGTTTCTTTTTTCACTTTTTATTACATTAATTGGGAACAAAAATTCATTCTGAGAAGTCTTTACACGGACCAACAACGACACGAGGAACATTGATGAGTGCCGAGAAGAAAAACATCGCCGACCTCAGTGCTGAGGAATTATACGCCTTGGCGCGGGAGCGGGAGCAGGAGGAGGAGGATCGTCGCGAGCAGGAGATGAAGGAAAAACTCGATGCGCTGAAGATTGCACGTAAGGAGATGCTGGCGCGGCACCGTAAGGAGCTATCCGAGTTGGATCGGCAGATCCGTGCACTGGGGGGCTCTGTACCAAAGGCGCGTGCGGGCAGAACCCGCCGTCGTTCCGGGTCCGGAGCGGGGACGATCAGCCAGAGGCTTTGCGAGATCGTCGCAACCCAGCCGGAAATGACGGTCAGCGAAATCCGCGAGCAGGCCGAAGGTGCGGGGATCGATACCAAGAACATCAGCCAGACCCTTGCCTACCTGAAGCGCCAGGGACGCCTGGCTTCACCGCGCCGCGGCGTATACACCAGCGCCTGAGAGCGAATGCCTTGCTCCGGCCCTTCGGGCGGTGCTCCATAGTCACCGAACTTCCCCCATGGCCCACTGGTGGGCCATGGGGGTGGAATGGTCACGGGTAACCTCTGTGCCCGTGACCTCTCGGCCCTCCTTCACGGGGTGGTGTGGCCGTTGCCGGCGGCTGCGGCAAGGTCCAGCAACCCGATGCGTCCGCCATCGCAGCGCAGTGCACTGTGCCCGCGCAGCCAGCGCCCCAGCTCGGCGCCCGCCACCTGCCGACGCCAGCCGCGCGTCAGGGCAGCATCGTCTTCCCCCCGCATCAGTGCCACCACGTCCTTGCGGCTGGCGACTGCCTCCGGGCTGATCTGCTGTTGCCGCGCAAGCTCGCGCAGCAGGGCCATTCCGACATCGACGATCACTTCTTCCGCCTCTGCCAGTGGCCGTCGTCTGGAAGGTGCAGGCCAGGTCTCCTGAGGCGCCTCTGAGCCTTTCTGCACGGCCTCGAGGATCTGCCGGGTCTGGCTGTCTCCGATGCCCTTGGGCAGGCCACGCATCTCCCGCAAGGCCGCTATCTTCGTGGGGCGCGTCCGCGCAATCAGCAGCAGGGCATCATCGCTGATGATCCAGCGGCGCGGTCGGTCGAGATCGCGCGCCTGGGTCTCCCGCCAGGCTGCAAGCTCTCGCAATACCGCGAGTTCCCGGGGCTTGAGGCGCTTGTGCCCACTGACTCGGCGCCAGGCGCCTTCGAGATCCGCCTGATAGAGCTCGGGCCGGGTGAGTGCATCCATCTCGGGCTGCAGCCAGGTCATGCGGCCCAGCGCCTCGAGTTCGCTTTGCAGGGCTATGAAGAGTTGCACAAGGTAGCGGACGTCGTCCCGGGCATACTGCAGTTGTTCGGCGGTCAGGGGGCGCCGCGACCAGTCGGTACGTGACTGCGTCTTGTCCAGTTCGTGTTGCAGAACCGCCTGGACGAGGTTGGCATAACCCACCTGTTCCCCGTGGCCCAGCAGACTGGCGGCGACCTGGGTATCGAACACGGGCGATGGCACCTGGCCCGTTTCCAGATAGAGGACCTCGAGGTCCTGACTGGCGGCGTGGAAGACCTTGAGGACCGCTGGGTCATGTAACAATGTCTTCAGCGGACCCAGATCCTCGAATGCCAAGGGGTCGATGCAGGCAATATGATCGGTGGTCGCCATCTGGATCAGGCAAAGCTGCGGAAAGTAGGTCTTTTCCCGCATGAATTCGGTGTCCACCGCGATCCATGGACTATCGCGGATGGCATCGAGAAAACGGCGCAGGGCGGCCTCGGTATCGATCAGTCCGTGATCATGCATCGGACGATCCGGGTTCCTTCCCGGAGGCATTGAAGGCTGCCACCTGTTCCGGGCTTGCCTCCTGCTGATAGAGCCGCTTCCACTCGGGGTAGGGCATGCCATAGACGCGTTCGCGGGCCTGGTCCAGATCGAGTTCCATTCCCCGGTTGGCGGCAGCGGTGACATACCATTTTGAGAGACAGTTGCGGCAGAAGCCGGCAAGGTTCATCAGGTCGATGTTCTGTACATCCTTGCGCTCGTCCAGATGCTGCAAAAGGCGCCGGAATACTTCGGCTTCAATTTCGGTTCGGGTCTTGTCTTGCATGGCAACAGGTCATCCGGTTCTTTTGTTGGTTGGGTCGGAGGCATCACCGTGGGGTGGTGTCGCCTTCGATGGCGGCACCCGCAGGCGCCTCCGTCGGGCCGTGAAGTTGTAGCAGCGTGTCAGGTGAGGTGCAAAAGCCAGCGTCTGCGCGCATCACGCAGGATGTGATAGACCAGTGGCCACAACAGCGCGCTGGTCAGGATGGGGCTCCAGTAGAGGCCGCTGCCCGGTGGGAATCCGATCGCGCCCTGAATCCAGATGTTGAGCAGGCGGGTCAGCCCGACCAGGAAGGCCACGACCACGGCCTGCTGCCACAGGGGGTGCACGCGCATGCGCGGGTAGATCTGGAGCACGATGAACATCGCCAGGGCCATGGCCAGCGCATTCTGTCCGAGCAGCTGGTGCTGCAGCACGTCGAGGAACAGGCCTGCGAGGAAGGCCACCAGGATACCGACCCGTCGCGGGAAGGCCATGCCCCAGTACACCAGTACCAGCAGCACCCATTCCGGGCGGGCGGGCGCAATGGCGCTGGGCAGGGGAACGATGGTCAGGGCAAAGGCGGCCAGCAGAGACAGCAGCACAGGGGCCGGGATCGCCATCCATGGGTTCATTCGGGTTCAGCCGGCCGTCGTTCCGGTTCCGGGGTATCGGTCCACAGCAGCAGCGCCTCGCGCGAGCGGTCCAGTGCGGCAAGGGGTTCCGCCGCGATGGCGAGGAACGGCTGACCCGGCAGGTGCTCGACCGAGACGATGCGGGCGACCGGCAGATCGGGGGGAAAGCGGCCGCCGAGACCGGAGGTCAGGAGCAGGTCGCCTTCCTCGATGTCCTCCTGCGGCGGTACGTGACGCAGATGAAGGCGCCGCGGGTTGCCCGAACCGACAGCCAGCGCGCGCAGGCCGGTGCGGGCCACGATCACCGGCAGGGCGTGGCCCGGATCCGAGATCAGCAGCGCGGTGGAACTGGTCCAGTTCGGGGTCAGGATCTGGCCGATGACCCCCTCGGCGTTGATGAGTGGCTGGCCCGAATAGACCTCGTCGAGCCGGCCCTTGTTGATCACGATCTGTTGCCGGAAGGGATCCAGGTCCACCGCCAGGAGCTTGGCAATCTCCACCCGCTCGGTGGCCTGCGCGGAGGTATGCAGCAGCGCCCGCAGTCGGTCGTTCTCGGCCTGCAGGGCATCGAAACGCAGCTGCCGCGCGCGCAGCTCCATCAGGTCCGAGCGCAGGAGGCGGTTCTCGAGTACCAGCTGTTCGTGCCGGGAGAAGGAGTCCAGGATCCGGCTGCCGGCCCGGATGGGCGCATCCACGGCCACCTGCAAAGGGTAGGCAACGCTGGCCAGGATGCTGCGCAGGGTCTGCAACTGGTAGAAGCGGTGGTCGAGAGCCATCAGGGCCAGGGCGACCAGGACCACCGCGAGCAGGCGCAGGATCGGCGACGCCCCGAGGCTGAACAGCGGCTTTTCGATGACAGCTCCTCCGGCAGGCGGGTGACTACTCGCTGGCCAGGAAGTCGACCCGTTTCTCGTCCAGCATCTCCAGAACGCGTCCGCCGCCGCGCGCGACACAGGTGAGCGGGTCCTCGGCGATCACGACGGGGATGCCGGTCTCTTCCATGATCAACCGGTCGATCTGCTGCAGCAATGCTCCGCCCCCGGTCAGCACGATGCCCCGCTCGGCCACATCGGCGCCCAGTTCGGGTGGCGTCTGTTCGAGCGCGGTGCGCACCGCCGAGACGATGCCGTGCAACGGGTCCTGCAGTGCCTCGAGGATCTCGTTGCTGTTCAGGGTGAATGAGCGCGGTACACCCTCCGCCAGATTGCGGCCCTTGACCTCGATCTCCAGCAGATCCTTTCCCGGATAGGCTGACCCGATCGCATGCTTGATGCGTTCGGCCGTGGCTTCACCGATCAGTACGCCATAGTTGCGGCGCACGTAGGCCATGATGGCCTCGTCGAAGGTGTCACCGCCGATGCGCACGGATTCCGAGTAGACGATGCCGTTCATCGACAGCACGGCGACCTCCGAGGTGCCGCCGCCGATGTCCAGGACCATGGAGCCCACCGCCTCGTCCAGCGGGATCCCGGCACCGATCGCCGCCGCGACCGGTTCCTGCAACAGGTAGACCTTGCGCGCGCCGGCACCGAAGGCGGATTCGCGAATCGCGCGCCGCTCCACCTGGGTTGCCCCGCAGGGCACGCAGACCAGCACCCGGGGACTCGGTCGGAAGACGCGGCGCTCGTGCACCTTCTTGATGAAGTGCTGCAGCATCTTTTCGGTGGTGGTGAAGTCGGCAATCACGCCGTCCTTCATCGGCCGGATGGTGATCACGTTCTCGGGTGTCCGTCCGAGCATCTTCTTCGCCTCGGTGCCCACGGCCTCGAGCGAGCGGGGGCCCCCCGGCCCGCGGTCCTGGCGAATGGCCACCACCGATGGCTCGTTCAGCACGATGCCCTGCCCGCGCATGTAGATCAGCGTGTTGGCGGTGCCCAAATCAATGGAGATATCGTTGGAGAACAGCCCCAAGATGCGCTTGAACATGGCTCGACCTGAAGGAAGCGGGCGGGAAGGACGCGAAACTCTAGCAAGGCCCCGCTGCTTTGGGCAAGGTGGGCTTTGTGGTAACTTTGCGCTCCCCCGTACTATACGTTGATCTTTGAACCATGTCCCTGAACAGTGATGAAGTGCGCCGGATCGCCCACCTGGCGCGTCTGGCCGTGGACGACCGTGAGGCCGACGAGTTCGCGGCCGGCCTGAGCGACATCTTCGATTTCGTCGAGGCCCTGAACGCGGCCGAGATCGGCGGCATCGAACCCATGGCCCACCCGCTCGACGCCGAACAGCGCCTGCGCCCCGACGCGGTGACCGAGCCCGACCAGCGCGAGCGGTTCCAGACGATCGCTCCGGCCGTGGACGGCGGGCTCTATCTCGTGCCGCGCGTCATCGAATGATCGACGCCAGGATCCAGCAACGGAACGGCAGGCCATGAAACTCGATACCCTCGCAAGCTGGGCCACGCGGCTGCGTGCCCGCGACATCAGCAGCCGGGAGCTGACCGAACTCTACCTGGGACGCATCGATCGTCTGGATCCGCAACTGAACAGCTTCATCTCCGTGACGCCGGAACTGGCGCTGGCGGCAGCGGACGCGGCGGACGAGCGCCTGGCTCGCGGTGAGGAGGCCCCGCTGCTCGGCCTGCCGGTGGCGCAGAAGGACATCTTCTGCACCGCCGGTGTGCGCACCAGTTGCGGCTCGAAGATGCTCGATAACTTCATCGCGCCCTACACTGCAACCATGGTCGAGCGGATGAACGCTGCCGGGGCGGTGATGCTGGGCAAGACCAACATGGACGAGTTCGCGATGGGTTCGTCGAACGAGACCAGCCATTACGGCCCGGTGCTCAATCCCTGGGACCCGGAGCGGGTGCCCGGCGGTTCCTCCGGCGGGTCCGCGGCGGCCGTGGCCGCGCGCCTGGTGCCGGCCGCCACCGGGACCGACACCGGTGGCTCGATCCGCCAGCCCGCCGCCTTCTGCGGCATCACCGGCATCAAGCCGACCTACGGCCGGGTCTCCCGGTACGGCATGATCGCCTTCGCCTCCAGCCTGGATCAGGCCGGGCCCATGGCGGCGAGTGCCGAGGACTGCGCGCTGATGCTGAACGCGATGGCCGGCTTCGATCCGCGCGACTCCACCAGCGTCGAGCGGCCGGCGGAGGACTTCACGGCCGGTCTGGGTGCCGAGCTGAAGGGTCTGCGCATCGGCCTGCCGCGGGAGTTCTTCGGCGAGGGTCTGGATCCGGACGTGCGCACCGTGATCGAGGCCGCCCTTGGGGTGCTGCGCGAGCGTGGTGCCGAGCTGATCGAGATCAGCCTGCCCAACAGTGGGCTGTCGGTGCCGGCCTATTATGTGGTGGCCCCGGCGGAGTGCTCCTCCAATCTCGCCCGCTACGACGGGGTGCGCTTCGGCCACCGGTGTGACGAGCCCCGGGACCTGACGGACCTGTATACCCGCTCCCGGGCCGAGGGCTTCGGGGCCGAGGTCAAACGCCGCATCATGATCGGAACCTATGTGCTGTCGGCAGGGTACTACGATGCCTATTACCTGAAGGCACAGAAGGTGCGCCGCTTGATTGCCGAAGACTTCAGGCGCGCCTTCGGGCAGGTGGACGTGATCGCTGGCCCCACCAGTCCGGAGACCCCCTTCCGGCTGGGCGAGAAGAGTGCCGACCCCGTGCAGATGTACCTCTCCGACATCTATACCATTGCCGTGAACCTCGCCGGCCTTCCGGGGCTGTCCATGCCGGCCGGCACGGTGGGCAACCTGCCCGTCGGCATGCAGCTGATCGGCAACTACTTCGACGAGGCGCGCCTGCTGGGTGTCGCTCACCAGTTCCAGCAGGAGACCGACTGGCATGCGCGCATGCCGGCGGCCTTTGTCTAGCCGGAGATCAGAACGCGATGCAATGGGAAACCGTGATCGGGCTGGAGATCCATACCCAGCTCAACACCGTCTCGAAGATCTTCTCGGGCGCGGCCACGGCCTACGGGGCGGAGCCGAATCGTCAGGCCTGCGCAGTGGATCTGGGTCTGCCCGGGGTCCTGCCCGTGCTCAACGCGGCGGTGGTGGAGAAGGCGGTGATGCTGGGCCTTGCCATCGATGCGGGGATTGCACCGCGCTCGGTCTTCGCGCGCAAGAACTACTTCTACCCCGATCTGCCGAAGGGCTATCAGATTTCGCAGTACGAACTGCCCATCGTGGAGCACGGGCACCTGGACATCGATCTGGAGGACGGGAGCCGGAAGCGGATCGGCGTCACCCGCGCGCACCTGGAGGAGGATGCCGGCAAGAGCCTGCACGAGGGCTTCACGGCGATGACGGGTATCGATCTCAACCGCGCCGGCACCCCGCTGATCGAGATCGTCTCGGAGCCCGATATGCGCTCGGCGAAGGAGGCGGTGGCCTACATGAGGAAGCTGCATGCACTGGTGCGCTATCTGGGCATCTCCGACGGTAACATGCAGGAGGGCAGCTTCCGTTGTGACGCCAACGTCTCCGTGCGTCCCCGGGGGCGGCCCGAGTTCGGCACCCGGGCCGAGATCAAGAACCTGAACTCCTTCCGGTTCGTCGAGCGCGCGATCAACTTCGAGGTCGAGCGGCAGATCGACCTGATCGAGTCTGGGGGCACGGTGGTGCAGGAGACGCGCCTGTACGACCCCGACCGCGACGAAACCCGGTCGATGCGCTCCAAGGAGGAGGCCAACGACTACCGGTATTTCCCCGACCCGGACCTGCTGCCGGTGGTCATCCATCCCGAGGACATCGAGGCCGCGCGCCGGCGCCTGCCCGAGCTTCCCGACGCCAAGCGGGAGCGCTTCATCCGTGACTACGGGCTGTCCGCCTATGATGCCGGGGCCCTGACCTCGAGCCGGGAACTGGCGGACTACTTCGAGACCGTGGCGACGGGCTGCGGCGCCCCCAAGCTGGCGGCCAACTGGGTGATGGGGGATTTCTCGGCGGCCCTGAACCGCTCCGAGGCCGGCGTGGCAGAGAGCCCGGTGTCGGCGCGCGCGCTGGCGCAGTTGCTGTCCCGGATCCAGGACGAGACCATCTCCGGCAAGATCGCCAAGGAGGTCTTCGATGCGATGTGGGCAGGGGAGGGCGAGGTCGATGGCATCATCGAGGCGCGCGGGCTGAAGCAGATCACCGATACCGGGGCGATCGACGCCATCATCGACGAGGTGATCGCGGCCAACCCGTCGCAGCTGGAACAGTACCGTTCCGGCAAGGACAAGCTGTTCGGATTCTTCGTCGGCCAGGTCATGAAGAAGACACAGGGCAAGGCAAACCCGGCGCAGGTCAACGAGCGCCTGCGCGCCCGGTTGCAGGGAGACTGAACGCGGTGCCCTTCCCAGGCCATCGCTCGCCGTTCCTGTGGTGATGGAGCGGGATACCCTGCATCGCTTCCTGCTCGAGCGCACACCCGTGCGCGGTGAGTGGGTGCACCTGGACGCGGCCTGGCGCGCCCTGCTGGAGCGGCATCCATACCCGCCGGTCGTGCGCGACCGGCTGGGTGAGGCCTATGCCGCCGTGGCCCTGATCGCGGCGACGCTGAAGTTCGACGGTTCGCTGATCCTGCAGATCACCGGATCCGGTCCGCTGCACATGCTGGTGGTGCAGGCGACCGGCAGCCGGGCGCTGCGCGGCCTCGCCCGCTATCGCGGCGAGGTCCCCGCGGGTGACCTGACCGAGATCTTCGGGGCCGATGCGCGGCTGGTGATCACCCTCGACCCCGGTGCCGGGCGCGAACGCTATCAGGGTGTGGTGGCACTGGAGGGTCCATCGTTGGCCGCCGCGCTGGACATCTACTTCGCCCGCTCCGAGCAATTGCCGACGCGGGTATGGCTGGCGTCCGGTCCAGCCAGCAGCGCTGGGCTGCTGCTGCAGGGAATGCCCGGCGCCGATGGCGCGCCCACCCCTCCTGATGCCGAAGACTGGATCCGGGCAACCCTGCTCAGCGACACCGTCTCTGCGCGGGAGCTGTTGGAGTTGCCCGCGGAGCGGTTGCTCCGCCGCCTGTTTCACGAGGAACGCGTGCGCCTGCTCGAGGGTCACGCGATGCGGTTCGCCTGCAGCTGTTCGCCGGAGAAGGTCGAGGAAATGCTGAAGGGTCTCGGTGCCAGCGAGGTGCGCGCGACATTGGCGCAGGAGGGCGAGGTCTCGGTGACCTGCGAGTTCTGCAATGCCGGCTACCGCTTCGATGCGGTCGATGTCGAGGCGCTGTTCGCCAGCGACGACCCCCAGCCCGACGTCGGTTCCACCCGCCATTGACGCCATTGCCTTCGGGCGGTTGTTGCACCACGAAGACCGCGAAGACACGAAGGATAGGAAACGCTTTGTTTCATGAGGGCAAGGATGCGCCTCGTGAACTGGGCCGCGATGCCCGGATGTTTTTGGGCTCATGCGACGGCTCCGCCACCTTTTCGCGAAATGGATGTTTTTCCTCCACTCACGACCCTTCGCGGTCTTCGCGGTCTTCGTGGTGAAAAAAACCTAGTGGGCCATGCGGAAGGTTCGGTGACTATGGAGCACAGCCAGAAGGGCCGGAGCAAGGCGGGCAAGTGCAGGAATAGTGGGCCTATTTCAAACTTGCCCAACGCAGCGCCGGCGCTTCTGGCGAAGCGATCTGGTACCGAACTTTCCGCATGGCCCACTAGCCCACCGGGTCGGGAGGCGGAGCAGCGTTGGCGGCGCGGGTGGATGGGCTGCAGACGGGGCAGCCGGGATCGCGGCTCAGCCTGAGACTGCGGAAGCTCATCGCGAGACCATCGACCAGGAGCAGGCGTCCGGCCAGCGTCGGCAGCCCGATCAGCAGCTTCAGGGCCTCGGTGGCCTGCAGGCTGCCGATCACGCCAGGGAGGCTTGCAAGGACCCCTGATTCGCTGCAGGTCTCCGCGAGTTCCTCACCGTCCCCGTACAGGCAGTGGTAGCAGGCGGCCTCGGGCTGCCGGAAGTCGAAGGTGGTCAGCTGCCCCTCGAAACGGATCACCGCGCCGGACACCAGCGGGGTTCCCGCCGCCAACGCGGCGCGGTTGATCAATGCCCGGCTGGTGAAGTTGTCGGTGCCGTCCAGGATCACGTCGGCTCCGGCAAAGAGGTCCCGCAGTGCGGCATGGTCCAGCCGGGCGGCGATCCTGTGCACCCGACAGCCCGGGTTCAGTCCACGTACGCTGTCGGCGGCGGAGTCGACCTTGAGGCGGCCGATGTCGGCCTGGCCATGCAGGATCTGGCGCTGGAGGTTGCTGAGGTCGACGCGGTCGAAGTCCACGAGTGTCAGGCGGCCCACCCCTGCCGCCGCGAGGTAGGCGGCAATCGGTGACCCCAGGCCCCCGAGTCCCATCACCACGGCATGGGCCGCAGTCAGGCGATCCTGCCCCTGGGCGCCGATTCCCGGCAGCAGGATCTGGCGGCTGTAGCGCAGCAGGAGCGCGTCGTTCCCGGCTTCGTCCTTCATCCCGGCCCGGACCGCCGGCGATGGCTGCCGGGTACGCGGTTCACCAGTAGGCGCGCCAGTGCGAGGGCCGATGATCGCGGCAGCCGTGTTCAGCCTTCTGGTAGTGCCGCACGAAGATGCGCCGGGCGCACTGCCCGAAGCAGTTCGGGTTGATCTTCAGGTTGGCGCGGCGGGTGTCCTCGCAATAATCGTAGTAGGCCCGGCGCAGTCGCGTGAAGATGCTGTTGTCCAGGTGAAAGCCCAGTTCCTCCAGGGCCGACTCGATCTCGGCGAAGGTCACGTCGCGCAGATCGTAGCGTACGAGCACCCGGTTGGGACCGGTCACCGATACCTCCGAGACCAGGGGGGAATCCGCAAGCAGCAGCGCCGCACCGGGAGCCTGGTCGGCTTCCCGATGCGGGCCCTGAAAGACCAGTTCCCGGGCGCAAACGGTCGTGTCCATGCCTACATGGTAGTTGGCCCCGCGTGATTTGCACAGCCGGCTGCAGGCCCGGCCGCAAAGGGTCGGGCTTCAGCCGGGACAGCGGCCCTCGGTGATGCGCTCGTGCCCGGCCGGATCGCGGTGGCTGGTCACCTCCAGGAAGCCGTGCCGGGTCAGCAGCGCGCGCACGGCCGGCGCCTGGTCGTAACCGTGCTCCAGCAGCAGCCACCCTTGCGGATACAGGCGCGCCCGGGACTGCTCCGCGATGGTTGCCAGGTCGGCCAGCCCGCCATCGCCGGCAACCAGCGCGGCGCGCGGCTCGAAGCGGAGGTCGCCGTGTTCCAGATGCGGATCAAGGGGATCGATATAGGGTGGGTTGCTCACGATCACATCCAACAGCGGCCGCGGCGCGACGGCCTCCAGCCAGCGTCCCCGAAACCAGTGGACGCTCCGGCCCAGTCGCTTCGCGTTGCCCGCCGCCACCGCGAGGGCGTCGGCGCTGGCATCGCTGCCCCAGGCCTCGAGTTGCGGCCGCTCGGCGAGCAGGGCCAGGATGATGGCGCCGGAGCCGGTGCCCAGGTCGATCACTCGCGCGGCTCCGTGGGGCAGCCGCTGCAGGGCGCGCTCCACCAGAAGCTCGGTCTCCGGCCGGGGGATCAGGCAGCCTTCGTCCACCCGCAGCGGCAGAGACCAGAACTCGCGCTGGCCGAGAAGGTA
Source organism: Thioalkalivibrio sp. (assembly GCA_041685565.1). Lineage (GTDB taxonomy): Bacteria > Pseudomonadota > Gammaproteobacteria > Ectothiorhodospirales > Ectothiorhodospiraceae > Thioalkalivibrio. The sequence continues at coordinate 5,894 of JAWLFM010000025.1, read as the reverse complement.
GGCGATGGGTCTGCCGGAGGCGCGTTCCCGGACCAGTTCCCGGATTGCCTGGATCTGCCCGGGCGCCAGCGCGCGATCGCCATGGGCGATCATCGCGGCGCTGTCCTTGCCCAGCAGGTGTCCGACCAGCAGCCGGGCCTCCAGCCCGGCCGATGCGATGTCCGCCGCCGCCAGCCGCCGTCGTGCCTCGGCCAGCGCGCTGGCGATGCTCGCCGATTCAGTCTTCGGCAAGGGCGGCGAGCTGCTCGGCCTGGTGCTCATGGGTCAGCGGGTCGATCAGCGGGTCGAGGTTCCCCGCCATCACGTCGTCCAGCTTGTAGAGGGTCAGGTTGATCCGATGATCCGTCACCCGCCCCTGGGGAAAGTTGTAGGTGCGGATGCGCTCGGAGCGGTCCCCGCTGCCGACCAGGGTCTTGCGGGCGGCACTCTGCGCGGCGGCCTGGCGGCTGCGTTCGGCCTCGTAGATGCGCGCGGCGAGCAGGGTCATCGCCCGGGCCTTGTTCTTGTGCTGGGAGCGCTCGTCCTGGCATTCGACCACCATGCCCGTGGGCAGGTGCGTCAGGCGCACCGCCGAGTCGGTGCGGTTCACGTGCTGGCCGCCGGCGCCGCTGGCGCGGTAGGTGTCGATGCGCAGATCGGCCGGATTGATCTCCGGCATCTCTACCTCGTCGAGTTCCGGCAGGATCGCAACCGTGGCCGCCGAGGTGTGGATGCGCCCCTGGGATTCGGTCTCGGGCACCCGCTGCACGCGGTGTGCACCGGACTCGAACTTCAGCCGGGAGTACACGCCGCGGCCGATCACCCGCACGATGACCTCGCGGTAACCGCCGTGCTCGCCCTCGGTCGCGCTCAGGATCTCCAGTTGCCAGTTGCGCTGCTCGGCATACCGGCTGTACATGCGCAGCAGGTCGCCGGCGAAGATGGCGGCCTCGTCGCCGCCGGTTCCGGCGCGGATCTCCAGGAAGGTATTGGCCTCGTCGTGCGGGTCCGGGGGGACCAGGTGGGCCTGCAGTTCCTGCTCCAGCCTCTCGCCCTGCCCCTGCAGGCGCTCGATCTCGTCCTCCGCCATGGCGCGGACGTCGGGCTCGGGGTCGGACCGCATCGCGCGCGCCTCTTCGAGCTCCTGTTGACTGTCGATCCAGGTCTTCCAGGCGGCCGCCACCGGTTCCAGCTGGCTGTATTCGACCGAGAGCCGCCGGAAACGATCGGGATCGGCGGCAATCTCGGGCGCGGCCAGCAGGCCGGCGATCTCGGCGTGGCGTTCGGCAAGGCCCTCCAGTTTCCGGCGGAACGACGCCTTCACGAATCGTCCCGGGAATCCCCATCGAGGCCTTCCGGGAGCAGGAACAGCCTGTGGGCGGCGCGTAGCAGGTCGGCATCACCGTCGTGGGCGGCGGCGTTCAGTGTCTTGCAGGGCGCGTGCATCAGCTTGTTGGTGAGGACGTGCGCCAGCTGCTGCACCACGTCCTCGGGTGTGCGTCCCGCGCGCAGCTGGGCCATGGCTCGGGCCAGCGCCTCCCCCTGGATGTTCAGGGCCTGGTCACGAAGCTGGCGGATACTCTCCACGGAATCGCGGGCGCGCAGCCAGCGCATGAACTCGTCGGCCCGCGCCGCGATGATCTGTTCCGCCTGTTCCGCGGCGGCCTGGCGTGAGGCCATGTTCTCGTTGATGACCTCGTGCAGGTCGTCGACCGTGTAGAGGTACACATCCTCGAGTTCCGCCACCTCCGGCTCGATGTCCCGGGGTACTGCGATATCCACCATGAACATCGGCCGGTGCCGGCGCTTGCGGATCGCCCGTTCCACCGCGCCCTTGCCGAGAATGGGCAGCGGTGCGGCAGTGGAACTGATCACGATGTCTGCCCGGTGGAGGTAATCGGGCAGGGCGTTGAGGACGATGGGCTCCGCGCCGAAGCGGTCGCCCAGCGTGTGGGCCCTTTCCACGGTGCGGTTGGCGACGATGACATGACCAATGCCGTGACCCACGAGGTGGCGCAACGCCAGCTCGATGGTCTCCCCGGCGCCGATGACCAGCGCGGTCAGGGGCTTCAGGTCACCGAAGATCTGTCGTGCGAGCGATACGGCCGCGAAGGCCACGGAAACCGCGCTGGCGCCGATGGCGGTGGATGTGCGAACGTCCTTCGCCGTGGCGAAGGCATGCTGGAAAAGACGCTCCAGCGACAATCCCAGGGTGCCGGCGGCATGCGCACGCTGGTAGGCGCTCTTCATCTGCCCGAGGATCTGCGGTTCTCCAAGGACCATGGAGTCGAGGCCGCAGGCGACACGCAGGGTGTGCAGCACCGCCTCGTTGTCGTGGTGACGGTACAGGTAGGTCTCGAGCTCGTTGCGCTGGATCCCGTGGAAGCCGCCCAGCCAGTCCAGCACCCGTTCCGCGCCGTTGGGGCTCTGTTCCCGGAAGTAGATCTCCGTTCGGTTGCAGGTGGATAGGATCGCGGCCTCGGGAACCCTGACACCACTGTGCAGGGAATCCAGCGCTTCCCCCAACTGCATCTCGTTGACGGCGAGCCGTTCCCGCACCTCTACGGGGGCGGTCTTGTGGTTGATTCCAAGAGTGAAGAGCATGTTGGCGGGTTTTTTCGCGTTAAAATCGCATTCGGTAGCAGGCTAGTGTACTGCCTGGCGCCATCCGATACAGTGGGGGCGCGAAATTGTCGTTGGAACCCACTGCGCTCATCACCCGTCCAAGCCCCCGATACCATGTGGAAACCATTTGCCATGCCGCGAGTCCTCGCCGTCGCATTGCCCGCGCTGATCCTCGCAGGCTGCGCCCAGACCCATCTCAACGCATCGGGCTCGGACTCGATCGAGGCTCCGTCCATTCTCTCGATGCCCGGCCCCACCGCTGCCGAGGATCGGGAAGCGGTCGCATTGTTCAGCCTGCTGGCCGCGGAAATGGCGGCCCAGTCCGGTGATTATGCGCAGGCCAGCCGATACTACCTCGAAGCGGCCCGCCTGAGCGACGATGTCAGTGTCGCGGAGCGGGCGACGCGCCTGGCCCTCTTCGCCCGCAATCATGTCCGGGCGCTGGCAGCGGCGGAACGCTGGCTGACGCTGGCCCCGGAGAGCCTGGAGGCCATGCAGCTCACGGCCGTGCTGATGCTCGGCAGGGGGCAGGAGCAGGATGCCGCCGCACTGCTGCGGCGTGTCGTCGGGCAACTCGGCAGCGAAGAGGGCTACCGGGTCGTGTTGTCCCTGCTGGTGCAATCCGAGGATCGTGATGCCGCGTTGCGGACGCTCGAGATGCTGGTCGATGCCGACCCGGACGAGCCTGCGGCCTGGCAGGCGCATGCGGAGCTCGCCCTGCGTTACGAAGAATTCCACCAGGCGCGCGCCGTCGCGCAGGCCGGCTTGGATCGCTTTCCGGAGGCCGTCCAGCTGCGGATGATCCTTGCCCGCGCGTTGACCGAACTCGAGGATCCCGATGCAGCCATGGCGACCCTCGCCGCTGCGGTCGAGGCCCATCCCGAGCGGCGCGACGTCCGGCTCGCCTATGCCCGCGCCCTCGTGGATACCGAGGACTTCGAGCGCATCCGGCCCGAATTCGATCGACTGCTTGCCCTGGCACCGGATGATGCCGACCTGCTTCTGACCGTCGCGCTGCTCAGCCTGGAGGCCGGCCGGTTCGGTCTTGCCGAAGACTATCTGGAGCGGCTTCTGGCCAGCGGCCGCCGTACCCACGATGCACACTATTATCTGGGCCGCCTGCATGAGCAGGCCGGCGATCTGCAGGCCGCGCGACGTGCCTACCAGGCACTGGAGGAGGGCGAGCATTCCGAGGACGCCGCTCTCAGGCTTGCCCGGCTGGCTGCCGACCTCGACGGCCTGGATGCGTCCCGTGAGTTGTTTGCCCGTCTGCAGGAAGACACCGACGAGGGCATCGCGCTGCGGGCCTATATCGAGGAAGCCAATCTCCTGCGCGAACGGGGCAGGTTCGATCAGGCGCTCGCGCGCCTGGCCCGCGGCCTGATCCAGTTCCCGAGTTCGGAGCAGCTGCTCTACCTGCGCGGCCTGGTGCACGAACGCGCCGGAGATGTTCCGGCCGCAGAGGCGGACTTCCGGACGATCCTCGAAATGGACCCGGACAACGTGTCGGCCCTCAATGCCCTCGGTTACACCCTGGCCGATCGTACCGACCGCTACCAGGAGGCCTATGAGCTAATCCTGCGTGCCTATGAAAAGCGACCGGACGATGCCGCGATCGTCGACAGCTATGGCTGGGTGCTGTACCGGCTGGGCCGCGTTGACGAGGCGGTGGTTCAGCTCGAGAGGGCCTACGAACTGATGCCGGATGCCGAGATCGCGAGCAACCTGGCGGTCGTGCTCTGGGAGCTGGGGCGCCGCGAGGAATCCCGGGCCATCATCGACGAGGCCTTGCAGCTGGATCCCGACCACGAGCGGCTGCTGCGCGTGAAGCGCGAGCTGGAGCATTGAGTCCCGCCTGGGCGGTTTCGCGCACGAGGATCCATCGGTGAAGCGCGGGCATGAGAGGCAATCCCGAACCGGGATGCATGGATGGCTGCTGCTGACCCTGCTCCTGGCGGGGCTGGCCGGCTGCGCCGCGTTGCCGCCGGTGCCCGAGGATCAGTCTGCCGCGCGCGCGGCATTCCTGGAGCGGGCGGCGGAACTGGAGGCCGTCCGTCATTGGCGCTTCGTGGGGCGACTGGCCCTCGAGTTGCCGACCGAAAGCTGGTCCGGCCAGCTCAACTGGCGTACCGAGGACCGGCGGCAGGTGATCGACCTGTCGGGTCCGATGGGCCGCGGCGGCGGCCGTCTCGTCCTTGGCGGCGACCGGGCCCTTCTCATCACCCGTGAAGGCGATCGCCATGAGGCGGCGGATCCGGACGCGTTGATTGCGTTGGTCACCGGTCGCGAGATCCCGGTCGCCGGACTGGACTACTGGGTCCGGGGCATGCCCCGGACCGGCGTGGGCTTCGATCTGCGCGCAGACGCGGACGGACAGCCGCGAAGGCTGGTGCAGGACGGCTGGGAGATCGTGTACGGGGCCTTCGAGGAGGGGCTGCCGGTGGCCATGCCCATGTCCGTGGAGATTGACCGAGGGGATATCCGTCTTCGGCTCACGATCCAGCGTTGGCAACTGACGCCGGTCGAGTCCCTGTGACCGGCGGCTTCGACACGGTCTTCCCGGCGCCGGCAAAGATCAACCGTTTTCTGCACATCACCGGGCGGAGGGCGGACGGCTATCATGAGCTGCAGACGGTCTTCCAGTTTCTGGATCTCCACGACGATCTGCGCTTCTCGCCGTTGCCGCCGAACCGCTTCGAGATACACGCCGAGGGGCAACTGGCGGGGGATGACAACCTGTGCATGCGGGCAGCCCGGCTGCTGGCCGGACGCACCGGTCGCGCATTCGGGGCCAGGATCGAGTTGACCAAGCGGATTCCGATTGGGGGTGGCCTGGGCGGTGGCAGTTCAGACGCGGCGACCACGCTGGTGGCGCTCAATCATCTCTTCGATCTCGGTCTTGGCCCTGACGCGCTTGCGCAGCAGGGGCTGCTTCTGGGTGCCGACGTGCCGGTGTTCGTGCATGGCCGGGCCGCATGGGCCGAGGGCGTGGGCGAGCGGCTCGTTCCGGTCGAGCCGGATACCCCCTGGACACTGCTGATCGACCCGGGTGTATCGGTCGCCACCGCAGCGATGTTCGGCGCCCGCGAATTGACAAGGGACTGCACCCCCGAGAGAATCGCGCCTTCAGGGTATGAGTTGCTGCGTAACGTGTTCGAGCCACTGGCGCGGCGGGAACATCCCGAGGTGAATGCGGCGCTGTCGTGGCTGGAGTCTTCAGGCGCCATGGCGCGGCTCAGCGGTACGGGAGGCTGCCTGTTCGGATTGTTCCCGGACGAGGGTGCGGCCCG
>JAWLFM010000187.1:0-5318 GCA_041685565.1 Thioalkalivibrio sp. | reverse complement strand
CGTCGGAACTGTGCGTTGCACTGCGCTGCCGCAAGGCCGCTCCGAGCCCAAACTAACCAAGCTGGAGCCGGCATACTTCGCAGCCGCAGCATACTCGATGGCGAACAGGGACTGTCCTGATTTGTCCCCACTGACGCGCCGCGCCGCAGCGATCGTAGAAGCGGTTCTTCGCCCCTGTCGGCAGCATCGCGTGGATACGAAGTCCATCGCGCCGGCAGGGACTTTTGCAAGGGTCGGGTCACTGAACATTCCGGAGTGGCGGATCGGGCCGATGCGTCCTTTGAAGGAACTAAACAGCAGGTCTGCGTATGACATATTGCTGGCGACCGTATTCGACGAAAACTAACTCACGTTTGGGCGCAACCAACTCGTGGACGTTAATATCAACGCCTACTGCCCTCCAATTCAGGTGAAATCGATGAGTAACCACGAGGACTGCACCGAAAAGGGCGGAAAAGAACGTGGTCTTTCCATGAGCAACCTTGATGCTCAGGCCATCCTGAAAACGATGCGCCAGCCCTTCATCGTCCTGGACATCGATCTTGTCGTTCAGGGCGCCAACAAGGCGTTTTACGACACGTTCGACGTCGAGCCCGACGATACAGAGGGACGCACCATCTACGAGCTCGGCAACGGGCAGTGGGACATCCCAAAGCTGCGCGTGCTGCTGGAGGAAATTCTTCCTCACAGCGGAATCGTCGATGACTTCGTGGTCGAGCACCGCTTCGAGAACATCGGTTGGCGTGTCATGATGATCAACGCGCGACAAATCCCGGAACGCAATCCCGAGCTGATGCTGCTGTCGATTGACGACATCACCAAGCAGGAGGATCAGCGCCACGGGACGGAAAGGCAGAAACATCTGGCCGAGATCATCATTGACGCCGCGCCCGTGTCGTTCCTGATCCTTGACACGGATCTGAAGGTTCTCAGGGCAAACCAAACCTTCTACGACACCTTCGCGGTCGACCCTGCCCATACCCAGGGCCGGCTTGTCTATCAGCTTGGCAACGATCAGTGGGACATCCCAAGGCTGCGAGAATTGCTTGAGGACGTTCTGCCCGACAACGACACCTTCAATGGCTTCGAGGTCGAACACGACTTCGAGGAGATCGGGCATCGCGTCATGATGCTGAACGCGCGCCGCATCAACCACCATCAGCTCATCCTGCTGGCCATCGACGACCTGACCGAGGAGCGGGAAACCGAGCGGCAAGAGAACGCACGGGCGGCCCGGCGCAGCTTCATCCTCGACCTCCTCGATCGGCAGCGCTGCGAGGTGAGTCCGGAAAGCCTTATCGATATGACCTGTGAGGCGCTTGGCAAGCGACTCGACGCCGCCCGTGTCTTCTACGCCGACATCGACGATAGCGACGGGCATCGGTTTCTGCCGCGCGTCTGGAGCAATGGGCAAGTGACGGGGCAACTTGGAGACTACCGCGTCGAGGATTTCGGACGCCAGTTCCTGGACCATCTGAAGGAGGGTCGGACCCTCATCCTCGATAACGTTCACGAGGATGCGCGCGCCAAAGGAAATGGCGCCGTTGCTGCGTTCGGTGAACTCGACATCGCCAGCCTTGTGCGTGTTCCACTGGTGAAGGAGGGGCGCCTTCTGGCCATCTTCGGGGTCCACTTCTCCATCCCGCACCAGTGGCCGTCTGCGGACGTCGCGCTGACAGAAGACGTGGCCGGGCGGTTGTGGGAGGCAGTCGCGCGAAGCCGGGCAGAGGCGGAGCTCCGCGTCAGCCAGGAACGCTTTTCCCTGGTAACGAAGGCCACAAACGAAACAATCTGGGATTGGGACATCATCGTCGGCACCCGATGGTGGAACGAAAGTCTGCAATCGACATTCGGCTACGATCCCGCGCAGGTGGAGCCCGGTCTTGAATCCTGGATCAACCGGATACATCCCGAGGACAGGAATCGGGTTCTGGAAAGTATTGACGCTGTGCTCGTGGGCTCAGCCAACAGCTGGACAGAGGAATACCGCTTCATGCACGCAGACGGACACCCGCTGACAGTCATCGACCGCGCCTTCGTCATTCGCGACGCCGAAGGCAAGGCGGTTCGAATAACGGGAAGCATGTCCGATGTCACCGCCAAACGCGACATCGAGAGCCTGCTGCGCCAGTCCCAAAAGCTGGAGGCCGTGGGGCAGTTGACCGGCGGCGTGGCGCACGACTTCAACAACCTCTTGACGGTAATTCTGGGCAATTCCGAGATTCTGAGCGAGGAACTCATCGATCGGCATCGTGAGCTTGCAGAGATGATTGTCACCGCTGCTGAACGCGGCGCCGATCTGACCAACCGGCTTCTTGCCTTTTCGCGCAAGCAGCCCCTGGACCCGCAATTGATGGATGTGAATATCCTGATCCGCGGAGCCGAGGGCCTGTTGCGGCGCGCCCTGTCGGAAAACATCGACATCCGGCTGAATTGCCCTGATGGTCTTTGGACGACTGAAGTTGACCCCGCGCAACTCGACGCTGCAATCCTGAACCTGTCGCTGAATGCCCGCGACGCGATGCCGGAAGGCGGTCGCCTGACGATCGAGACTGCCAATGCCGCGTTTGACCAGGATTATGCCGCCCGCGGGTATAACATCATCCCGGGGCAGTATGTGATGATTGCCATCACCGACACGGGAGAGGGTATCCCGGCGGATGATCTGTCGCACATTTTCGAGCCCTTTTTCACCACCAAAGAGGTCGGCAAGGGTTCCGGCCTGGGGCTGAGCATGATCTACGGCTTCGTCAAGCAATCGGGGGGATACATCCACGTTTATTCCGAGCCGGGCGAAGGCGCGTCGGTCAAGATGTATTTCCCGCGCGCGACCGACACGGTCGCTCCTGACCCGATTCCAGAGGCGAGCGATCAGCTCGTCGGAGGGGAGGAAAATATCCTGGTGGTCGAGGACGACATGCTGGTGCGCGAGTATCTGATCTCCCAGTTGCTGGTGCTTGGATACAAGGTCACTGGGGTCGGTTCCGGACCCGAAGCGATTGAAATCCTGGCGCAGACACAATCTTTCGATTTGCTGTTCACCGATATCGTGATGCCAGGCGGAATGAACGGTCGCGAGCTTGCCGACACCGCCCTGAAGATGCGTCCGGAAATGAAGGTTCTCTTCACTTCGGGCTACACAGAACAAGCCATTATACATCAAGGACGTCTCGACCCGGGCGTGCAGCTGCTGAACAAGCCCTACCGCCGCCAACAACTTGCCGAGAAGGTGCGTCTGTTGCTCGACATTGATCGAGCATGACCAAATCGAGGACCGCGCGTGCGGCAGGCGGCTTGCCGCCAATCCTTCGGGCTGCCTTCGCAACCGCAGCCCCGATTGAGCATCTGCGGCGAAGGGCAGTAGGGTCCCGCAAAGCTGCCCTTCGCCTCTGACGACGTCCGGTATACGGGAACCTTGGGTCAGACGGCGAACACTAGCGGATGGTTGCCCGGATCGTGACGGTCGCCGACTGACCGGCGGGGATGCTGCCGTTGCGGACCTCGACCGTGCAGCCGGTGCACCCCGCGGTGAAGTCGAGCGTCGTGCCGCTGCTCCATGCGGATTCTTCCAGTGCTGCGGCGCGCAGGATCAGGGTGTCCGGCAGGTCATCGACCAAAATGATGCCCTCGGCCGGGACGGGGCCGCTGTTGGTGACGGTGATCGTGTATTCGATGCAGGCGCCCGGGATGGTTGCCGGGGTCGGGCCATCGGGGCTGTCTGGTGCGGCGGTCAGGTCGTCACAGTCGCGACCGTCCTCGGAAAAGGCCATGACCGTCTTCGCAGTCGTCAGATCCGCCAAGGCCCGCAGCGTGACGGTCACGCTGTCCGTCGACACCAGTCCAAAGTCATCCGTCACCGTGACGTCGAAAACAAGCGGTTCAGCAGTAGCGCCGCCTGCGGGCAGGACTGCGTCAAAGCTGGGTGTCGCGGTGTCGGCGCCGGTCAGGGCGACAGCGGTGCCCTGGGTCTGGGTCCAGCTGTAGCTGGCGATGTTGTCGTCCGGGTCAGTCGAAAGTGCGGCGCTGAGCGTGACCGGCTGATCGGGAAAGGCGTCGGCGTCCGGACCCGCGTTTGCGGCAGGGCCGGTGTTGATGACGTAGCGCGCGACGACGACACCGGACCCGCCTTGGCCGCCGAAGGTGGTGACATTGCGCAGCATTGCGCCGCCGCCGCCGCCGCCCAGGCCGTTTGTTCCGTCGATGCCGTTCGCGGTGGTTGATCCGCCTCCGCCGCCCGCGCCGCCCACGTTGGGCGCGACGCCCGGGGACGGGGCGACGTTGCAGTAAAGGTCGCGATCATCGCCGCCGCCTGCACCGCCGCCGGCATAGACCTGCGACAGCCCGCTGATGTCCGAGGTGATGCCGTCACCGCCCTTGCCCGCCAAGGATACCGTTCCCGCAGACCCGGCCTGTCCGGCGCCACCGCCGCCGCCGCCCGAGGAATCCGCGCAGCCGAGTGTCCCGCTGGCGCCATTGTTGCCTTGCCCCGCCGTGCCGCTGCCGGGCGAGAGGTTGTGCGATCCGCCACCGCCGGAGCCGCCATCCCTGCCGGGTAAATCCCCCGACAGGAAGAATGTGCCACCGCCGCCACCACCCAGGGCCGTCACCCCGAACGCGCTGCTGTCGCCGCCGTTCGATCCATGACTCTGGCCCGACAGGATTCCAGTCTCGTTCGACCAGCCGCCCTGGCCACCTGCCCCGCCTTCCCCGATCGTGATGGTCTGCGTGCCGGACACGTCAAGGGCGGTCCCGGTCAGAACACCCCCCGCGCCGCCGCCACCACCGGCAGCGGCCCCGCCACCACCACCACCGCCGACGATCAGGTATTCGAGGTCGGTTGCGACGCTGAGGTTCAGCGTGGACGAGCCGAAAAAGACATGCGACCGCCACGTCCGGTGGCCGGAAATGTCGTTGAATTCGGAAACCGACCCCCCCGCGCCTTGCGGGGGCGGCTGGTTGGACAAGGCTGAAACAGTGATGCTGACCGTATCGGTCGCGCTGAGCCCCGCAGGGTCCGTGACGGTCAACTGGAAGGCAAGCGTCTCTGACGATCCGTTGGCGGGTTGCGGGGCCCGGAACGTGGGCTGTGCGGTGGTCGCCCCGCCCAGGGTGATGGTGGTGCCAGAGGTCTGCGTCCAGCTGTAGGTAAGCGGGTCGTTGTTCGGGTGGCTGGACCCGGTGCCGTCCAGCGCCACATCCGTGAAGGCCGACACGGATTGGTCGGGCCCGGCATCGGCCTGAGGTGGAACAGTCAGGCGATAGCGCAAGATCACAACACCGGTCCGTCCGGCGGTCGACGTGTAGTTCGTGTATTGACC
>JAWLFM010000186.1:0-5334 GCA_041685565.1 Thioalkalivibrio sp. | reverse complement strand
CAAGGGGCATGTCGCACTGAGCGACGCGCCGGAGGTCCGGCATCTCTACCAGAAGGTAGGCCGCCGCTGGACGCTGGTCGCCGATGGCGGTTGGGGCGAGGAGCCTCCCCGCACCCGGATCGTGACGATCCGCATCCGCGAAGACCAGCCGATACAGCGCAACGCGACGCAGAGCAGTTTGCGGCCATGGGGTGCCCCTTTCGCATCCGGCGTTGATCGGGATCACGCGGGTGTCAGCAGACAGTCGGATTGCTGACACCTGTTCAGATTCCTTCACTGCCCGCTCTGGGCCGACCACTGCCACTGCCGGCCATCAGGGTCTCTTGCCGCCCCTGAGCGAGCGGTCACAGGGGGCGGATGAGGGTGTGCTATAGAGTGAATAGCCGACATTCATCTCGGGTCGTGGCTCTCCGACACTGAAGACCAGGACGCGTTGATCGGCCTACGAAAGGAGATGGCTCCTACCTTCCTGCGCACTGCTGATGCTCGGGTTGTCTCTGGCATCTCCCTGCTGTGCTAATCTCAGGAAGAAGACGGGCCGTGCCGTGCTCCTGCCGTCGTCCAATGGTTCCGGCCCGCTCGGAGGGCCTTGAGGTCCATGGCAAACGGGTCCACTCAGCAGCTCCAGGAATCCGGCGTAACGCTGCCGCGTTGGTGGTTTCTGCTGGCCGTCGTGCTGACGCTTGCGATGCTGCAGGTCATTGGCTGGCACCTCTACCGGTCGTTCAGCACCGGGCAGATGATTCAGGAGGTCTACCTCGCCGGGGAGCAGCTGCATGACGATTTCCTTGGGGTTCACCAACAGGCAAGCGCCTGCGCTCGCCAGGCGGTCACCGGGGATACGGACTGCCTGTCGCATTACCCTGATCTCCGCCGCGAACTGGACGAGATTGCGCTGGCGTTCTTCGCTCCCGGCGCTCCGGGCGCTCCCTCGCTCATAGCGGGTGAGGCGGCCTACCAGAGGCTGCGCGAGTTGGAGGATCTGGCCCTGGCGCAGCGGTCGGATAATCAGCAGGAAGCTCATGCGCTGCTGAGCGGGGATGAATACCGCCTCATGGAACGCGCGTTGATGCAGGCCGCCGACGCCTATGTGGCCTTCCGCCGGGAGGGAGTGCGCGAACGCCTGCGTACGGAGCGGAGGGCAGAGGTCGGTTCGCTCGGCGTGGGCTTGCTGATCTTCATTGTCTCCCTGGCCGTCTGGGCAGAGCTGATCCGGCGGCTGCAACGCTGGCGTCGGGCGTTGCTGAGCGAGGTGACGGAGCGCAGGCAGGCGGAAGCCGAGCTCCAGCAGGCGCAGAAGGTCGAGTTGCTGGGCGAGGTTTCGGGGGGTGTCGCGCACGATTTCAACAACCTGCTGATGGCCATCGAGGGCTACGCCGGGCTTGCCAGGGCGACGTTGCCCTCGGAACACGCAGGCGTGGCCCCGCTGCAGCGGCTGGAGCAGGTCACCGGGCAGGCGCGGGGTCTGACCCGATCGCTGCTGGCCCTCGGTCAACGGTCCGTTGCCCGCAAGGAGCCCGTGCTTCTGGGTCCCTGGCTCGATCAGCTTTCCGGCACCTTGCGGCACATACTGCCCGCGGCCATTGATCTTCGGCTGGAGGTTCCGGTCGATCCGGAGCTCTGGGTTCTGGCCGACCCGGTGCAGCTGCAGACGTTGATGCTGAATCTGGTCGTCAACGCCCGCGATGCGATGCCCGAGGGTGGGCGGCTCGAAATCGCCTTGCACGGCGAGGGGGACCCGGGGACTCCTGATGCGGCGGCCTGTATCAGGGTGACGGATACCGGGCAGGGTATTGCGCCCGAGGTCCAGGGCCGGCTGTTCGAGCCCTTCTTTACCACCAAGGCCCCCGGCGTGGGCACCGGTCTGGGGCTGCCCATGGTGCGCAGGATCCTCGTCGAGCACGGTGGCCGGGTTGAGGTGGAGTCGCTACCGGGGGTCGGATCCACCTTTACGATCCATCTGCCCCGCGTGGGCCCCGTATCACCGTCCGGCTCATCTTCGGGGGCGGCGCATCCCGCGGCAGGTTCGGGTCAGCTCATCCTTCTCGCCGAAGACGACGTCTACGTCCGCGAGATCATGACGACCACGTTGTCCTCCGCCAACTACGACGTGGAGGCGGTGGATAGCGGGTCCGCCCTGCTCGAACACTGCCGCAGCGGCCCGGGGAAAGCGGCCTTGATGATCATCGACATCGACCTTCCGGGACGGAGCGGTCTGGACTGCCTGCGGGAGATGCGCGCGCGAGGCGACCGGACCCCGACGATCATGGTGACGGGGAACATGGAACCGGACCTGGAGGACCGTCTCGACGGGACGGCATTGTTGCTGCGCAAGCCCTTTCCGATGGCAGAGCTGGTGCGCCTGGTCGCCCGTATTCTCGCGGGGCGTCAACCGGCCGGGTCCGTCCAGCCGTGAGCGAACCCATTACACTCGTGGTGGCCGACGATCATGCCCTGCTGAGGGAGATGCTGACACAGCGACTGCAGTCCGAGCCCGACCTGCGGGTCCTCGCGAGTGTCGGCAACGCCCGCGAGGCCCTGGAGGCCTGGCTGGAGTGGCGACCGAGGGTCTTGCTGCTCGACATCGATATGCCGGGACCGTCCGTGTTCGACGTGGCAGCCCGGATCCGGGAGAAAGACGCCGGGTTGCGGCTGATCTTCCTGAGCGGCTTCTGCCACGACCACTACATTGACATGGCAATCCAGTTACGCGCGTCCGCCTACATCAGCAAGCGCGAGCCGGTGGAGGCGGTCATCTCGGCGATCCGCGCAGCGGTTGCCGGCAGGGTCCGTTTTTCTCCCGAAGTACAGGCGCGGATCCTGGTGGACCGGTCGGGTGCACGCCTCGCGCGTCAGCCCGAGGCGCGGGTCGGTCTTCTGACCCCGCGCGAACTCACCATCCTCGGTTACATCGCCAAGGGTCACGCGAAGAAGGAGATGGCGCGTCTGTGCGGGATCAGTGTGAAGACCGTGGAGCAGCACTGCACGCATATCATGGACAAGCTCGAGATCCACGATCGGGTGGAACTCGCACGCTTCGCAATCAGGGAGCGGATCGTGCAACCTTGATCCTTCCGGTCCTACCCCCGCAACCCGTGCGATCCAAGCGGGATCGCCGAGTCCGAACGTGGCAGGACGACGGTGACGTCGTCCTGCGCTCCGTTTACGCTGTGCCCTCTGTGGGCGTTGCGGCACGGTCCTGCTCGAACCCTTCGCGGTTCAGCGATTGCTTTGGCTCTTCAGGTCGCCATCGGTCGCGACACGTCTCAGACTCCAGTTGATGATGTAAGAAATCCCGGGGTCTTCGGACGACACGGCCATAAATGCCGACTGATGACCGTGCCCGCCAGGACCGCAACTGCCCTCCTTCCTGATGATCCGAAGCTGGTAGCTTGAATTGCTCTGGGTGAACGGCAGCGGACAAACGAGCGCGGGGTCACGCTGCCAACCGGGGCGTGCCGGACGGTCGGCCCAGCAAATCATGATGCCGGCCGGGTCGAAGACTTGCAGGCACAGGCCACCGACGCCGCCGTCGTCATCGCCGCAGCCGCCATTCTCGACGTGCTGCGAGATCATCGCCGTGTGGGTGCCACAGCCGCCCTCATCGTCGTGGTCGCTGCCCCTGCGGCCCTGGACCTGATAGATTTCGGAGTCGACGTCCGCGAACAGGATCTCGTTGCCCCGGCTCGAGAAGCCGAAAGTGTCGGCCGTGTTGAAGGCATCCAGCAGCCCGGCAATCGAGTTGATATCCGTTTCCCGGACCACTTGCCCCTGCACCGGCGCCGCGACCAGCAGAGCCACGCAGGTCGCCGCGGCCACCGCCATTGACTTGTTGTTCATCTCCTCTCCTCCATGCGGCAGATGTTTTCCGTCGGCAGCTTGCCTACTACCGGGAGATCTTACCGCGATCCCGGCTGGGTTCCGGCTGCCAGTGAGCGGGCGATGGAAGGTTGCAATATCCCATCAACTCGGCCGGTATCGGGTGTTCGTGCACCCAGTAGATCACCGCACGCGCGTCGTCGACCGCGTGCGCGAATGCCCACACGTTATCGCCCGTGAAGTTCTCCTGACCGAATACCAGCTCGAGGATCGGCTCCTTGACGATCTGGCCAGTGACGTCCACCGGCAATGTCTCGCTACCCGACGGCGGTTCCTCGGGGCTGGTCACCTTCAGGTAGCACACGTCGCCGGCATAGGTCGTGGCGCGGTCGTAAGCGAACCTCGAGAAGTTGAAGAACGAGGTCCGTCCCGTCGGATCCTCCGGCTGCAGGAACGGTTCGCCAAACAGCGTCTTGGCCGCGTCGTTCATGTCCGGGCCCATCGTGAGAATCTCGCTCACGTACATCAGCTCGTCCAGCCCGACGGCGCCAAACTTGTCGGAGGCGCCGCCCAGCATCGCCGCGGCCCGGTCCATCAGTTCGCGCGCGTCCTGGTAGGCCTCGCCTGTACGATCCGGCCGCACCGGCAGCCCTTCGACGGCTCCTCCCTCAACCTCGGGGTGCGAGAGCTCCGCGGTCTCGAGCAGGCTCTCGAAGCCGGCCAGATTCTCCCTCGGCGCATCAATGGTCTTGACCACCTCAATTTCGAGCACGTCGTCGTAGTAGCTGATCTGCAGGCGTCCGGCCTCGTCGAGCGCGATCGTCACGCCCGGCAGCTTGAGCGCCGTCACCAGCTCCAGCAGTGCCATGTCCAGCACCTTCTCGGGTGAGCGCACGGCGCTCAGGCGGCCAAGGTGCGCCTCGGTCATGCAGGCCGCGTATTCCTCCGGGATCTCGCCGTCCACGAACGGGATGTAGCGGGCGTCGATCCCGAGGCTCGCGTAGATCGAATTTGGCGATACCTTGTCAAGTTCCGAGAAGTTCAGCGGACACTCCGTCGTGTCGCCGAACATGATGGGGGACCGTACCCAGGTCCATTTGTCCTTCGGACCGAGCGCCCAGGTGAGGATCGGCACGCCGTTTACATCGCGGTCGATCTGGACCATTTCGGCATAGACGTCGGCGCTTCCGCCGCCTCCACCACCCCCGCCCCCACCCCCACCGCCCTTCCCGGGCGGGGGCGCCGCAACCGCCACTGTCATCGTCAGGGCCGCCGCCAGGGCGGAAACCAGTAACTTCCTTGAGTGCAACATGATCAGTCCTCCTCATCTATCTGGACGGGAGCATGCTTGAGCGCTGCGCCGTCCCAATGCGTGGGCGGCGCCGCTTCGCCTCGTGGAATCCGTGCCCGGGCTGTTCGACCCGGCGCCCGGACATGCGCTGCCCTTATTGACTTAAATAGACAAGGGGTACAGACGTGGCTATGGGGCGGATACCCTATCTAGCGGGGTCGGCC
>JAWLFM010000185.1:0-5444 GCA_041685565.1 Thioalkalivibrio sp. | reverse complement strand
TTCGCCGCCCCCGCCCCCGCCCTCGCTTCGCCCGCCCTCGGCTCCACGACTTCACGCTGAACGCGTCCGGTAGCACCCGACAGATGCAACTGCTCTGGGTGCTGCGACTGATGGTCGGAGCACGCGCCCTTGATCACGGCGCAGAGTTCGCCCAACAGTTGGATGTGGAAGCGCTGCAAGGGCTGGGAATCGAGATCGACGATCCCGGGGAGGAATTCGACGAGTGCGAGTTCGACGCCTGCCTCGCCGATCGGCTGCGCGTGTTGGAAGCCATGCCCCCGATGCTTCGGGGACAACGACTGGAACGCAACGTCAGCATGATCAAGGAGCGGCTGGGTCTGTCGCGCACCGAATGCGCCGTGCTCGAATTCCTGGCCGTAGAGACGACCAAGCAGTCCTTCTCGAACATCGTCGGGGCCGTCCAGGAGACGGTCGGCCTTGAGTCCCTGGCCACGATCGCCCTTTGCCTGAACCTACCGGAGTCGGAGGTCAAAGAGGTGCTTTCCATGCGGAGCATCCTACTGCGATCGGGCCTCGTGCGGATCGAGCCCCGGGGTGGTCTCATTGGCAACATCGGGTATGACCTGCTCGAAGGTCTGGCGTTTGCGCTGAATGGGAACGCCGAGTCAGTGGAACAGATCTTCTCGAACTACTTCCGGCCAAGCCCGGCCCCGGAGCTGGCGGTCGATGCCCTGCCCCATCTCGAACAAGAGATTCGCCGCACGAGCGCAATCCTGGCGCAGGCGGCCAGGGATCAGGTACCGGGCGTGAACGTCCTGATCTTCGGACCGCCCGGGACAGGCAAGACGCAGCTGGCCCGCCGGATTGCGATCGAGGCGGGGCTTGCCGGCCACGAGGTGAGCCACGAGGACAACCTCGGCGAGCCCCTTGAGCCACGCATTCGCCAGCGGGCCTACCAGCTGTCCCAGTACCTGATGGCGCGCAATCCCGACGCCCTGATCCTGTTCGACGAAATCGAGGATGTCTTCGCGTTCAGCCCGTTCGACTCTCCCCCGTTGAGGCGTCATGACCGGATGGGCGGCAAGGCCTGGACCAACCAGATGCTGGAGGAGAACCCCGCGCCCGCCATCTGGATCTCCAACAGCCCGCGCTACCTCGATCCCGCGTACCTGCGACGGTTCGATTACACCATCGAGGTGCGCCACCCACCGCTATCGGTTCGCCGCCAGTTGCTCGCGAAGGCCTGCAAAGAGCTGAACGTCAGCGAGGACTGGCTCGAACAGGCCGCCAAGGTCGAAGGCCTCACGCCCGCCGAGATTCGCCGCGCGGCGCGGGTCGCAAGGCTGCTCCGCAACGCCGGGCAAGGCGACTCCATCGAGGCGTTCCTTGACGAGCACCTCGCCCGCCAGGGCGAGCTGCAGGGCCGGCGCCGCCCGCTTCGGCGCCGCGGCGCGGATGCCCTCGACTACGATCTCGCCTACCTGAACGCCGACCTCGAGGTGGAGCCGATCGTCCGCGACCTGGCGGCGGCAAGAGAGGGCTCGCTGCTCGTTTACGGGCCGCCCGGGACAGGCAAGACGGCCCTGGCCCACCACCTGGCGCAGGAGGTCGACCGCCCGCTGATCAAGCGCTCCGCCTCGGAACTCCTGTCGCCCTATCTCGGGATCACCGAACAGAAGCTGGCCGCCGTGTTCCGCGAGGCCCGCGATTACAGCGCGGTGCTGCTGCTCGACGAGGCCGACAGCTTCCTGGCCAACCGGGCGCATGCGCGTGCCCAGTGGACGGTCACCCAGACCAACGAGCTGCTGGTCCAGATCGAGAGCTTCGACGGCGTCCTGGTCTGCGCCACGAACTTCCTCGAGGCGCTCGATCCGGCCGCGTTGAGGCGCTTCGACTACAAGATGCATCTGCAGGCGCTGACGCCGCCACAGAGCCACGCCCTGTTCCGGCAACTGGCCAACCGCTTGAACGCCAGGGACGCCGGAGACCCGTCGGCAATGGAGGCGGCACTGGCCGTGCTCGACAACCTCGACACGCTAACGCCGGGCGATTTTGCCACCGTCATGCGTCGATATGGTCACCGCAGCGCGAGCAACGCACAGTCCAACGTCTCGCACTTGGCGGCGGCGCTGGAGTCCGAGGCCCGAATCAAGCCAGGCGGCACCGTGCGCAAGATCGGCTTTGGCTCGCTGTGACGGAAGTTGCGAGCCCGGGAGAACATGAACGATGAACTGCCGCATACTTGCGTTGCCGTCAGCGAGGCGGCGGGAGAGGACATGACAGACCCACGCAGCCAACGGGCCCGGATCGCGACCGAGACCCTGCACATCATCCAACATGGGGCGTATATCAATGACCAGGGGCGAACCGTGACCCTGCAGCCCCAACTGGAGCGATGTCTGAAAGACACCCGCCTGTACAGACCGGAGAACTTCGCCGTTTTGCCGTCCCCGCTCCCGGGTAGCGCGCGCTGCACCATCGAGGTCCGCATAGAGACCACGCTCGCGGGAGCCAGACGACTCGCGGGACGCGAGGATACCGGGCGCGTCGGCGTACTGAACTTTGCCTCCGCAAAGAACCCCGGCGGCGGGTTTCTGCAGGGCAGCCAGGCACAGGAGGAAAGCCTGGCCCGGAGCAGCGCACTCTACGCGAGCCTGCAGCGCTGCCCCGACTACTACACCTTCCACCGCCACACGAGCAGGACCCTGCTCTACTCCGACCACATCATCTACTCGCCCGGTTGCCCAGTGTTCCGCGACGACGAGGGAAGGTTATTGTCCGAGTCCTACCAGGTGGACTTCATCACCGCGCCGGCCCCCAATCGCAAGGCCCTCACACGCAACGAGCCGGAACGGCTCCCGGAAATCGGATCCGTACTGACTCGACGCTGTGGACGCATCCTTCAGGCGGCTGCGGCGCAGGGCTCTGACACACTGGTCCTGGGGGCATGGGGTTGCGGAGTATTCGGCAATGATCCCGCAGAAGTCGCGGAAGCTTTTGCCGAACATCTCCTGAGTCAGAGGCAGTTTCGCGATGTCTTCCGGCACATTTGCTTTTCCATCCCGGAGCACCGAAGCGGGATCGGCAATGCGGCAGCGTTCAAAAGGCATTTCGACCGGGAGCGCGTCGCCCCGGGCAGCCACCAGGGTCGCGTGGACCGGACCTCCGCGTTGCGCCAGGTTTAACCGGCGAACGGGCCGCCCTGCGGTTGCAGAGGCCCACAGCGGAATAGGCCATTCGGACTTCGACGAGGGCACCAGACTCAGCAGTCTGGGCCCACCTTTCCCTTTTCCTGATCCGGAATCTTCCGGATTACAAGGGATGCCGCGGACCGCCCTGAATCCGAAAGCCGCCATCCCCAAACGATCTGTCACTGTCTGCTCAGGAGCGTGCAGAGGCCACCCAAGTCCGACAGTGACAGTTCCCGGCCCAAAGCCGTCGTTCCTACATCATCCATTGACGGCGGCTGATCTTCTCACTGCGGTCGCTCTGGACCTACCCCCAGCCGTTTGCTTCAACCAGTTAAACCCTACCCCCATCTCTTGCTCCGACCATCTGATTCAGTCGAGGAAGCGCGTAAGCGACGACGTCGGTTGCACGCGATTGCTCCGAGACCCAAGTTCATGCTTTCTTTCCCAATCCTGGAATGCCACCTTGGTATGGCTTGAATGCATTACCTCTCTTCGGCTGTTTTCTTCCTTTGGCCCGTGAAACAGGGAGCCCGTCCTTGTTTGGCCCCATTCCAACTTTTTTTAGCCTGCTAGCTCGAAGTTTCATCCAGTGCTTTACCGCCCATTGGGCGATAGTATTAGATTCAAGTTCCTTATTGAGCATTTTTTCTGCGGTTTCGTCGCCCCGTTCAACACGACGGCACATCGCGTAAATCTTCTCTTTATACTTGCGGTTGGCTATGGCCGTCGGATTGATACCGCTAGTGGCCTTTAACTTAGACTTCATTCTTATAACCCCCACGTTCAGGTGCGTTTGATTCGCCACGTGCCCACGCGTACGCAAAGGTACGCAAACCGTCAAACTTCACCTGCAACGATTTATCGGACTAAGCCGCTTCGCGGAGAAGGTGGGGCACGCCGGGTGAATTCTAGAATGCAGCCTCACCCACCCCCTCATGGCTGAGGGACCGTTCAAGCAAGAACCCTCCGCCTGCACGACCATGAGACCAGCAACCCCGTCCGACTTCAACCGGCTGTACAAGACCCACCTCAAGCATCTCAAACTCAAAGGCCTCCAGCCCAAGTCCATCGAGGCCCATGCCCGTGCCATTCGGCGCATCGGCGCGTACTTCGGCTACCGCATCGAGGGTCTGTCCGAAGCACAGCCCGTGGAATATTTCACCGATCGCCTTGAGACCCACCCCTGGAGTGCCGCGAAGCTCAATCTCTACGGCTTGAAGTTCTTCTACGCGCATGTGCTGCGCAAGCCCTGGGTCGCGCCCGGCCTGGTCAAGCCACCCAAGTCCCAGCATCTGCCGGACATCGTGACGGTCCTGGAGGCCGCACGCCTGTTCGATGCCACCCGCATCCTCAGTTACCGCGTCTTCTTCACCCTGTACAGCCTCGGCCTGCGGCTCGGGGAGAGCCTGCGTCTCCAGGTCGGCGACATCGACGCCGAACGGGCGCGGGTGCATGTGCGCAACAGCAAGGGCAACAAGGACCGTTTCGTGCCCCTGCCCGACACCACGCTCACCGTGCTGCGCGACTTCTGGCGGACCCATCGCAACCCGGTGTGGCTGTTCCCCAACCGCCGGGGTGGGCTGCGTGCTGCGGCCCGGGCCACCACGCCGCTGGACCGCGGCGGGATCCAGCTCACCCTGCGCAAGGTGGCCGCGCAGTGCGGGATAAGAAAAAGATCACACCACACTCCCTACGCCACGCCTACGCCACCCACCTGATCGAGGCCGGGGTCGACCTGCTCGAGGTGCAGAAGATCCTCGGTCACCACTCGATCCTGACCACCGCCAAGTACACCCACCTGACCACGTATACCGGCGAGAACGCCCTGCAGCGCATCAACGCGCTGATGGCCGGCTTCTCGATCCGCTGGGGCGGTGTCCGATGATCCGCCTGGCCACCGTCATCGAGACCTTCGAGGCGGATCGTCTCGCCCAGCACTCGCCTTGAGTACACACCCATCGCGGGTCGATCACGCGCTCATCACGCAGCCACGCCTTACGTCGGAGACCTACCGCCCATTTCTCTCACCGCTCCGCACGCGGTCAAGCTCGATGAAGCAGTCGACCGTTGGGGGAACAAGAATTTGTCACCTGGGGTGGCACTTGGTCGGTGTCTGTAGTCCTATGCGTTGCGGCCTCTGATTTGGGACAACTCGGTGACCGATAAGGGTCGCGTGCGGACCAGGCCCCGGGCGGGACCCGGTCCCGAGGACCCACTGCTGTCCCACTTAATTCAAAGAGATAGCCCGATTCCTGGGCCGTTTTCGATACAATGGTTTCACCACAAAACGTT
>JAWLFM010000184.1:0-5490 GCA_041685565.1 Thioalkalivibrio sp. | reverse complement strand
GCCGATCCAGCAGGAGTTCCAGATGCTGCTGGTCACCGTGGAAGGCCAGCAGGTCCATCAAGACCTGGAATTCAGGCGCAATCGCCGGTGCTGGCGCGATCTCGGCAGCACCGGCTGGCGCTGCAGTGCTGGCGGGGTCAGCGCTTTGACCGGTCCCTGCAGGCGGGATCTCGGGCGACGGGAAGGCTGCCGGGGCGGGCATGGGATCCGGCGCGATGGCTGCGGCCTCGATGGGGGGCAGCGCCTGCGCGGGCGTCGGGACGGGGGTGGGGTCCACGTGTGCGACCGGCACTGATGCAGGCGCCGTGTCCGGGTCCGGATCCGCTGAGTCGATGACGGTGCGCCCCGGTTCAGCCTCCCGATTCGCTTCGGTCGCTGCCAACGGAGCGGACGATGGCCTGAATTCGGTGGATGGCGGGGCCTCGCTCGCCAGGGCAGAGCGCAGATCATCCATCTGCAGAAAGCTGGCTCCGAGCAGGGCTGCAAACAGCGTGACCAGGATCAGCAGGACATCCAGGTAACCGACCGTCCACCCACCGTCGCTGCCGGCAGGTTCGTGCTCCTCGAATTCGACCCGGTCCTGCTGGGTCCATGCGGGACGGGGTTTGGGCGCCGCCGCCATCTGCGTCCTCCAGACGCCGTGGCTGGCCGCCGGCGTCGTTCTGGTCATGCCCGCATTCTCTGCAGGAAGCGGGCGTGTATCTGCGATGGCGGAAGCTCCGCTGCCGGTCCCGAGTGCAGGGAGTTCATCAGCTCGCCGATCAGGACCGGGTGCTGGCGCTCATGCAGCATCATGATGGCGTCAGAGAGGAAGTTCATCTGCAGCAGTTGCTTGCGCGATCGGTCTTCCAGTTTCAGGGCCAAGGGCCGAAACAGCAGGTTGGCCAGCAACAGGCCATAGAGCGTGCTCATCAGGGCAAAGCCCATGGCCACGCCGATGTATTCCAGTCCGGACTGGCCGAGAGCGCCGAGCAGCGCAATCAGGCCCAACAGGGTCCCGAGCATGCCGAAGGCCGGTGCGAAGGTGGCCATGGTGCGAAGGATGCGGATGTCGTTGTTGTCCGCTTCCTTCTGCTGACGCATGCGCCACTGCAGCATGCGCCCGAGTTCCTCGCCGTTGTGGGGGTCCAATGCCAGACGGGTGCCGCCGCGCAGGAAGGAATCCCGGATGTCCGTGGCGGTCCGCTCGGCGCCGCGAATATCACCTCGCCGATAACGGTCGGCGACGTGCAGGAAGGTCTTGTGGTCGCCGGTCTCCGCCCCGTCCTGTTCCCGGAACAGGGCGGGTACGCGCCGAAGCAGGTTGAGGACGGGTCGCGGGGAATGGCCGATCACCGACGCCATGAGGGTGCCGCCCAGTACCAGCAGCAGTCCCGGCAGATTGATGCTGGCAGGACCGACCTTCACGATCACCAGGGCGGCGATGGTCATCGCGCCCAGTGCAGCCAATACGAAATAGAGCTTCGCGCGCATGGTGACTCCCCCATGTATCGTCTCCGGTCGGGGACCATGCAGGGGGCGTGCCAGCTGCGGATACGGCCACGGAACGGTGCGGTTCCGGGGCATGCGGCAGGAATGCGGCGCTTGGCGGCAAGGCCGGGCGGCAGGATCCTGCCGCCCGGCAGGATGTTTCACGGCCTTCAGGCCACGGAAGGCAGTCCCGACAGCGCCATGGCGATCTCGCCGTCGTCGTATTCCAGGTCCATCAGCTTGCCGTCGAGGTAATCACGGTAGGCCTGCATGTCGAAATTGCCATGGCCGCAGAGATTGAACAGGATCGCACGGCTCACGCCTTCCTCCTTGCAGCGCAGGGCCTCGTCGATGGCGGCGCGTACGCCGTGGTTGGCCTCGGGCGCCGGGATGATGCCCTCGGCCTTGGCGAACTGCAGCCCCGCCTCGAAGCACTGCACCTGCTGGTAGGCACGGGGGGTCACCAGCCCGAGGTCGGTTACATGGGAGACCAGTGGCGCCATGCCGTGGTAACGCAGGCCGCCCGCGTGGAAACCCGGCGGCACATAGGTCGAGCCCAGGGTGTGCATCTTGACCAGCGGCGTCAGGTGGGCGGTGTCGCCGAAGTCGTAGGCATATCTCCCACGAGTCAGGGACGGGCACGCGGAGGGCTCGACGGCGATGAGTTCGATCTTTCTGCCGCCGCGCAGCTGTTCGCCGAGGAAGGGGAAGGTGATCCCGGCGAAGTTGCTGCCGCCGCCCGTGGGTGCGATGACCACATCAGGATAGTCGCCTGCGAGATCGAACTGCTTCATCGCCTCCAGGCCGATCACGGTCTGGTGCAGCATCACGTGGTTCAGGACGCTGCCCAGCGCATACTTGGTGTCGTCGCGCGCTACCGCGCGTTCCACCGCCTCGCTGATGGCGATGCCCAGGCTGCCGGTGCTGTCGGGGTGCTCGGCCAGGACCGCGCGCCCGGCCGCGGTCAGATCGGAGGGGCTGGCAATGCAGGTGGCGCCGAAGGTCTCCATGAAGGATCGCCGGTAGGGCTTCTGCTGGAAGCTCACCTTGACCATGAAGACCTCGATCTCGAGATCGAAGAAGGCGCCGGCGATCGCCAGGGCGGACCCCCACTGACCGGCTCCGGTCTCGGTCGTGATGCGTTTGATGCCCTCCTGCCTGTTGTAGAAGGCCTGGGCGATGGCGGTGTTCGGCTTGTGCGAGCCGGCCGGACTCACGCCCTCGTACTTGTAGTAGATGCGCGCGGGGGTATCGAGCATCTTCTCCAGACGTCGGGCGCGATAGAGGGGCGAGGGCCGCCATTGGCGGTAGATGTCCCGCACCGGACCGGGGATCTCGATGTCGCGTTCCCGGCTGACCTCCTGCTCGATCACCGCCATCGGGAAGATCGGTGCGAGGTCCTCCGGCGTGACCGGCTGGTGGGTGCCGGGATGCAGCACTGGAGGGGGCGGGGCGGGGAGGTCGGCCACGATGTTGTACCAGTGTCGCGGGAGGTCGCTTTCATCGAGGACGTACTTCACGGAGTCAGTCATGGCTTCAGGCATCTCCTGGGAAAGATCCTTTCTCTTGCGGTCTGGCAGGCTTGTTCGCCCGCGTCTCCGGCACATTCCGGGATTGCCGCCCGGTGAACGGCCCGGACACTCGCCGAGAGGAGCTAGGATAACCGGTGAGGACGACAAGTGTCCCCTGCGCGCCGGTGGGCCCTGCGATTTGCGGACGCGGAAAGGGGCCGGGACCGGTTTTCTCCTCCCAAGGGCTTCCGGTGTCCTGTCACACGCAATGGCGCCATCAGAGTCCTCGAGCGGCGTCAGGGCCAGGCGCAGCGCGCAGGCAATGGCCATTCCCCGACCAACGGCAGGCCGGATTCCACCGCGGATCCTGGCCTTCCAGCGTGAAAGTCGCGGCCACGCCTGCACCATGATCCCCGCCGCCACGGCCGTCGACGACCTGCAATCTCTTTCGCCCCTCAGGCGATGGAGGGCGGGAGCTTCCCCCGCTGTCCGGCGCCGGCATCAACCGAGCTCGCACGCCGCGGCAGGACGCCTTACTCCATGGCCACTTCGACTCGGACAGCAACCCATCGGGATTCAAGCAGCCCAGCACTGCGCCCAGATCCGGGATGCGGCTTCCTCCTGCCTTCATCATCCGGGTGCCGCGTGCTATTGGACATGAAGACGAGTTCGCTCGTGGGCCAGGCCCACGGCCTGGCTGCGACTGCGGGGCGCTTCACTCACTCGCACGCGGGTATGGCCCTTCCGTCGGTATCCGATGTTTCGAATGCGGTGACTTCAACCTGGAGAGAGCCGCTTTCGACTCGCGGCAACTCGGAGGTGTATGTAAGGACGTACTGGTCCTCAAAGAGGAGATCGGCCAATTTGACGTAGATCGCCTCGAGGTTATCGGAGGCCTCCGAAGCGAAGTATACGCCGCCGGTGTCATCAGCCAGCCTTTGCAGTACGTCGCTGTTTTCGTCACCAAAGCCTACGGTGAATAAAGGAATTCCGTCTGCTTCGGCTGCGGCAATGGCCTCCCCGATTTCCTTGTCAGACTCGTTATCTTCACCATCCGTGAGAATGATGATTGCTTTTCGACCCTGGCTCCTGTCGCTGTCGGTGCGCTCCGTCGTGGCGGCGACGATCGCGTCGTATAAGGCCGTTCCGCCCCGGTCCAGCGGGGGCGCTTCGTTGATGGCCGTTTCCAGGAGCGCCAGGTCTGAGGTGAAATCCTGCATGGTGAAGCTCTCCGAGTCGTACTTGATGACTTCGGCCTCATCGTTCTCCTGCAAACGTCGAACAAAGGTGGTGGCAGCTGTCTCCATATTGAGGAGATCGCGAGCCACGATGCTGCCGCTGTAGTCCATCAGGAGACTGACAGAGAGGCCTGTCTGGTCAACGAAGCCCAGACTTTCCACTATGACGTCGACCAAGTTGCCGTCCGTTGGCTGTTCCCTCAGCAGGAAGTTGTCGATCGTCAGTCCTTTAATGGGAAAGTCAGCCTGATCGGTCACGGAAACGTAAACGGTCGCGTCGAGGTCCGGTCGCTCGCAGGCATCGATCTGGCTGATGGCCACATTGATCTGCGATGTCGGCTCATACCTCCCGCTCACGACCACCGGAAACTGAGGTACGGTTGCGTTGGACTGGATCACCAACGCCTTCTCGAACTCGTCTGAATTCTCTCTGGGAGGGTTGAACTCGACGCGGAAGCGGCAACGCTCTCCGGATTTCAGCGGGTTGGCTTGTCGAACCAAGGGGCCGCAGGGATCCTGCGCCGGATCGAGGTCCAGGGTAAACGCGGTGGCATTGGAGAACGCGATACTCGAAATCCGTAAGTCCGCGCTGCCGCTACTCTGGATGACGAATTCCTGTGGCAGGGCCGAATTGTCCGCGGTCAGGGTGAGGAAGTCGAAATCGGCGGGATCGACGGAGATGGCCGCGTTTGCATCGATGTCGCCCTGGCTGTCGTCACCGCCACCGCCCCCGCCACCGCCACATCCGGCCATTGCCACAAGCAGGGAGGCCAGAAAAATGACGCTGAACAGCTTGAAGGATATCTTGTGTTTCATGGGTTTCGGTGCTCCCTGGTTGCGCGAAGGCGCTGGACCCTGAATCGGCTACTCGTTACGCCGCGAAGGCGCCACACCGCGAAGTGTAGAGGGGCAGCGCGGGTGAAACAGTCGCACAAGTGCACAGACCATGGCTGGAACGGGACCTATCGGCGCCAAGCGATTTAAAAACAGTATAAAACAGATGGACACCGCGCTCTGTGGAATGTTCAATGTGCACCACGAAATCCGGGGTCGGACCAAGGCAAGCTGTTGGTAAATAAAGGAAAATGCCTCAAGAATTGGGTGAAAAGGGAGCCTAAACGGCCATTTTGGGTGCCAAAAACGGCACGTTAAGGAAACGTGGTGGAATCCCCCATCGCCGGGAACGTAGCCTTTCGCCGCGAGCGAGGCGTGGCGGGACAGGGCGATCCATAACCCGTTGATCTCGCCGCCACCAACTGGACTACTCACTG
>JAWLFM010000183.1:0-5491 GCA_041685565.1 Thioalkalivibrio sp. | reverse complement strand
TCTGGCGAAGCGATCTGGTACCGCACTTTCCGCATGGCCCACTAGGCCCGGCCGCGTGATCCGTTCGCCCCGTCTTCCTTAGCGAGCCCTCTCGGCATCCCGCAGGGCCTTGACCTGATCATGATTGCGCAGCACGCCCTTATACTGGCGTTCCACCACGGCCCGGATGTCGGGCGGCAAGGCCTGATTTTCCAGGGCTTCCTGGTAGCTCTCCTTCGCCACGTCCTCGCCCCGCTCGCACTCGTCGAGAACGGCTTGCTCGCTATTGCCAGTCAGCGTGGCCTTCAGGTCGGTCCAGCGCCGATGCAGGCTGCCCGTCGCACTGGCCTCATCCTCCGGCGTGCCACCCAGACGCTGCACGATGGTCTGCAACTCCGTGGCGGCCGTTTTGCACTCCCTGGCGCGTTCCTTCAACAAGGTCTTAAGATACGAGCGCTCGACATTCTCGGCGCACTCCTTGAAGCCCTCCTCGCCATCCTTGCTGGTCTCAATCAAATCATTCAGAACGTCGATCACTTCTTTGGAGTTGGTATCGGTGGAAGCCATTTCTATTCTCCTTCGAACCACATGGGGGACTCCGGCATCCCGCTCGTTTTAGCAACCTGGTGGCTGGCATACAGAATGCGGATGTTACCCGTCCGCCCCTGCTCCAGGGCGTTGGGGTCGGTATTTGAACCTCCGATAGCTCTGCGAGGAAAGGCAGGCAACCACCTAGGTAAAAACACCGGTAGGGCTCATGCGGTGGGGAAACGACCCCATTTTGTGAGACGCAAAAGTCGCGTAACGTTTTACAACATTCATACACTCACTATCGGGGGCGCTCCAGATGAGGACCTTCCACGACACTGTGAATGCCACTTGGCCATCAGGGACCACCGTGAGGTCCCGAGCCATCGAGCCGATCAAAAACCACCTCCTTGGCATGCTGCCCGCGGAGGATCAAGCGCGCGTGTTTCCACTGCTCGAACCCGTCACGCTGACGCGGGACGACGTGCTGTGCGAGTCCGGTGACAGCTTCGGGCACGTCTATTTCCCGACCGATTCGATCGTTTCGCTGCTGTACTTGATGGAGAATGGCGCCTCGGCCGAAATCTCGGCGGTGGGCAACGATGGTATGCTCGGCATCGCGCTGTTCATGGGCGGCGGAAGCACGACCACCCGCTCCGTCGTGCAAAGGGCTGGCCACGGCTTCCGCCTGGGCCGCACCCATTTCCAGTCGGAGGTCGACCGTCACGGCGCCCTGCTCGACCTGATGCTGCGCTACAGCCAGGCCTTGATCACGCAGATGGCGCAAACGGCGGTGTGCAATCGCCACCACACCATCGACCAGCAACTGTGCCGCTGGCTGCTGCTGTCGCTGGACCGGCTGTCCGGCAACGAGCTGTTGGCGACCCAGGAGCTCATTGCAAACATGCTGGGCGTGCGCCGCGAAGGCGTCACCGCCGCCGCCGGCAAGCTGCAAGATCTGGGCGTGATCGATTACCGGCGCGGACACATCACCGTGCTGGATCGCGCCAGGCTCGAAAAGCTGAGTTGCGAGTGCTACGGGGTGGTCAAACACGAAACGGAGCGCCTGCTGCCGTGGAAGCCTCGTCGGGTTTCCGGTGACCATACACCCATTTCTCTGGGGTCCGCGCGGGCTGCATGATCCGGCGGAATCGTGGGCGATGGCCAAGCGGATCGTGTTCATTCTCAGGTGATCGCATCTGCGCGGCAGCACTACAATCGCCGGCACGAATGGATATCGGTGTACTGTCCTCGGAAACCGTGTGCATGGCCGACTTTCCGACGTCCCTGGCGTTTGTCAAGCTCCCAGGCCCACTCAGGTGTCCAACCGCAACGTTACGTGAATGCGAAACGCTACCTGCGCCAGAACATCGGGGTCAGCAATACGAGGACGGTCAGGATTTCGAGCCGGCCCAGCAGCATGCCCACACAGAGCAACCATTTCGCTGCATCGGGAAGGGGAGCGAAGTTGCCCGAGGGCCCGATGATGTCCCCCAGTCCAGGCCCGACGTTGGCCACAGCCGTAGCCGCGCCCGAGAGTGCAGTTACGAAATCCAGTCCCAACAAGGCCAGGCCCAAAGCCAATCCACCCACGGTCACCAGAAAGAAGAACGAGAATGCAACTACGCTTCGGGTGATGTCATCGGTCAGCAGTTGCCCGTTGTAACGGGACACGAACACACCCCGGGAATAGACCAGGGCACGCAACTGGTGTCGGAGAATCACGCCTGCGATCTGGAAGCGGAAGATCTTCATTCCCCCGCTCGTGGAACCACTGCATCCACCCACGAAGGTCAGGAGCAAGAAGGCCATCAGGGGTAACGGACCCCAAAGTCCGTAGTCGTCCGACGCATAACCGGTGGTGGTCACCACCGCACCGTCCGGCGATCTCGCACAATGACCGCCGTCTGCCATACAGGGGACCCCAGCGAGCGCAGCCGGACAACCGTGCAGGTCAAGGGTTGTCAGATGCTTGCCCACGGCCGACAGGGCAGGAGGCCTCCCCCAAGGTCAGGGGGCAGGCATCTGACAGCCCTTAGCCGAAGCGCGCAATCAGCGAGATCATAGCAGAGACTGTAATCGAGCAAGGAGCGGAAAGTCCGATAGAAACCCGCGCCCATCAGCCGGCAGTGTCCATGCGGGCGTGCGTCAAGTTGCTCCATGCGTCTGCTATAACTTGTGCCATCATTATCGCCGCACCCTTGGAGCACCGTGAAACTCTTCACCTGCCAGTGCCGTAGCCAACGCCGTCTTGAACCGCCTGAATCGAAGCATCAGACACAATGATTCCCGCGAGGAGGCCCTCATATCCGCGATCTACTGGCAGGGCGAGTGGCAGACGCCGCCACCCCATTGATTAGCGGGAAACCGAGAAGATGAGCCCAGATTCTGCCGCTGATTCGAACACTCCGTCCTGGGAGGTCGTGCCCATCGAGGATTTCAATCTTCCCGCCGATACCCAGCTGAACGTGGCGCGAAAAAAATGGCGATCCTTGCGAAGCTTGTTTCAAACGTCTCAGGAACCTCTCGAGACACACGCCAAGGCAGAAGAGGATCTGCGTGCGCTGCCGACCATCCAACTCGAAAATCTCGCACCTCCGGTTCATTGGGGTGCAGCCTCGACCGCGCTCGATCGATTCCTGACCGCACGGCCGGATGATGGCCCGGAATCCGAAATCTTCTTCCTCATCGGCCAGCCGCATGTCGATCAGGCCGCCATACTGCGTCAGTGGGCAAGTTCTCGAAAGGTGGAAGTCCTGGAGGGACCGGATCCCGCCGCAATCCTGTCCGGACAATGGAACGTGAAGAAAGACCGGGAATCCGCCCATTACAACTGGGTCATCCCTGAACTGGAGCGTTGGTTCCTCCGCCATGCGAATGGACTCTGGTTGGTGCGTGAATTGCTTGAGCAGGCCGCCAGTGGCGAGATGGGCGGGGGAATCATCGGTTGTAACAGCTGGGCCTGGACCTATTTGCAGCGCGTCTGGCCGATTCCGAATCCCACCGCATTGGCGCTCCAGGCCTTCGATGGGCGGGCGCTCGCCCGCTATTTCATGGTGTCGAGTCTGACAGGTGGTGAGAAGCAGGTGCGCTTCCTGAATGCGCGTACTGGAGAACCGCTATTCTCCAGCAGCGGCGAGAAAACGGGGACGGAAGAAGAAGTCAGTCGTGAGCTACAGCAATTGGCCGCGCATTGCCGCGGCAACGTGGCGATCGCCCGGCAGTACTGGCGCAAGCGCCTACGGACCGCGCCGGAGTCAGAGCAGGCCCGGACCTACGATGCCGACGCTGCATCGCCTGGACCGAGCGCCGGTGAAGACGTGGTATGGCTTGCACCCGGTATCGAGGCTCCGGTGCTGCCGGTGGAAACCGGCGAGGACCTGATCTTCATCCTCCACAACCTGTTGCTCCACAATGGCCTGAGCGCAACCACGCTGGCAGAACTGATGCCGCTGCCGAAGACGCAGATCGTCTCGAATCTGCTCCGCTTGCAATCGATGGAACTGGTGCAGAGCAGCGAGGACATCTGGCGCGTCTCCGCCCTGGGGTATCCGGGCGTAAGGGAATTCCTGCGGTCGCACGGCTACCTGGTCGACGCGTTTTAAGCGAAGCGAGGCAAGCACATGGATACCGGTGTTGAGCTTTCCAATCTTTTCAACGAAATGGACACCTCCTCGTGGATCGAGATCGCGTCCGTCGTCGCGCTTGCGCTGATCCTGATCGTCGTATCGCAAAAGGCGCTTTCCTGGACCGCGAACCGACTGCACGACCGTCCACGATTCCTGGTTTTCGCGGTGATACCGCTGACGCGCCTGCTGATCCTGGTGGCGGCCGCGGTCTGGATCGTGCCAATCGTGATCGAGCCATCGCTGCAGAACATGGTGGCGCTGCTGGGTGCAGTGGGCATCGCCATCGGCTTCGCGCTGAAGGATTACGTCAGCAGCCTCGTTGCCGGCCTGGTTTCGGCCTTCGAGCTTCCCTACCGCCCCGGCGACTGGGTCGAGATCGACGGCGTCTATGGCGAAGTCAAACACGTCGGAACACGCACCATGGAACTCGTGACTCCGGATGATACTTGGGTCAGCATCCCGCATCTGAAGATCTGGAACGAAGCCGTCCACAACGCGAACAATGGTGGTCCCAGCTTGCAGTGCGTGGCCCATTTCTACCTCCAGCCGGATCACGATGCCACTGCGGTCTCGCAGACACTCAGCGATGTGGCCTTGACCAGTCCCTTCCTGGAGATCGACAAACCGATCGTGGTCATTGCGCAGGAGCGCCCCTTTGGTACGCACTACCGCGTCAAGGCCTATCCCGTGGACCCACGGCAGCAGTTCCGCTTTGTCTCCGACATCACACTGCGCGGAAAATACGCGTTGCAGCGACTGGGTGCGATGGCGAGCAGTGCCCCGATGTCGGTAAGTCAGACATCTTCGTGAACCCTGCAGCCCCGGGGGAGGACAGCGAAGACGTCCAACGAAAATGTGGGGTTTGCGCCGAGCGCTCGGGGATACGCAGGCGTTCGAGATCATCGGCCAGACCCTCCGGCTGATGGGCGCGGACAGCAGCGAGACGGCACGACTGCGCGCGGTGTACACACCGTTCCGACCGCCCCATGCGCGTGCTTCGTCGACCACCGCGGTCTTGATCACGACGCGCAGCGCCTCGTTCCAGTCTTCTGGGCCGGGCAGCACAGCCGCAGGCAGCAGGGGCGCGACTGGGCTAGGGTTTGGCCGCCCGGGTCATGGTTGTGTCTCTTCGTCGCTCAATCGGCAGGCTGGAAGGCAAAGGGCTCGGCTGGTTCGAATGCCGCCGAGACTTCGCCCGATAACACCCGCTCCATATCCACACCGAGGTCCAACTTGACCACGTGGCTACCTTGCGAAAAGTCGAGGTTGTCCAGATCGACCCAGAACACGCTGGGCGAGATCACGGATTCGAGGTAATAGCGCCGGTCCTGGTGGTCGGCAACGACGCGCCACCG
>JAWLFM010000182.1:0-5494 GCA_041685565.1 Thioalkalivibrio sp. | reverse complement strand
CAGATGGATCACGGGTTACCCTCCAGCAGGGACTGCTTGCGCTGGTCACGTCGGCCAGATACGGGGCTGGGGCTTCTGACAGCGACCTGTCCGGTTTCCGCGCGCCCGCCGCGCCGCTTACAGCTTAACCCCTGCCAGGTCAGTCGTGGTCCCGTGCTGTGCGCACCAAAGCGCAATCACCCCGGTCAAATCCATCCTCAGCCGCCGTTTTCGGCATGAAATGGCCCGTTTAAGCCGTTTTTTGAGCCAGCTAATGGTCATTTGCCTATCAGTTTCAGGGGCTTGAGTTGGTCCGACCCCCGGTTTCCGGCAGCCGCTCAAGCCGCGGCCATCGAGACTGGGCACAGCGGGGTCTGGCGCCCTGCCCGATGAGGACTCTACCGGCAAGCGTGCCATCGAGCGAACGGGGCGCAGCGCCCGGCTAAAAAAGCGCTGTCACTCGCCCAGCAGC
Source organism: Thioalkalivibrio sp. (assembly GCA_041685565.1). Taxonomy (GTDB): domain Bacteria; phylum Pseudomonadota; class Gammaproteobacteria; order Ectothiorhodospirales; family Ectothiorhodospiraceae; genus Thioalkalivibrio. The sequence goes on along the minus strand of JAWLFM010000182.1, from coordinate 5,043 downwards.
TCAGCGATCCTGCCAGCCAGCGACAGCACCTCGAACGGGCTCCGATCCGAGATCGCATTCACCGTCCTGGGACAGGAATCCGTCAGCCAGAAGCGGTGGAATCCGGCGTCCTCGAACTTGCTCCAGGTTCGCTCGGGGAACACCCCGTGCGAGACATAAGCGCTGATCCGGGTCGCGCCACCATCACGGAGCGCCTCGGCACAGTGCAGCAGCGTGCCGCCCGTCATCACCAGGTCGTCGACAATGACGACGTGCCGCCCGCTGGGGTCGCCCTCCTGGATGGTTACTCCCCGAATATCTCCCTGGCGGATTTTCCGGCAAAGGATGGTGTGCCGTCCGGGGAACATCCCCCCGAAACGCTTCTGAGCTCCGGCGTCGGGAAAGGCGATCGCGGCCTCCGGCTCTTCCTCCAGCCGCTCAAGAAGCAGGGGGATCGCCGTTTCAAGGCGGGGAATCACGGCATCAGTGAAGTAGAACCGCTCCTGCAGCGCGTGGATGTCGAAGATGATGAGTTGCGTCGGGCCACCCAGGCTGAAAGGTGTCAGCGATATCATTCGCGCAAGACTGGAAGCGGTGGCGACCTGTCCCTCCTGGTCCACGCGCTCCATGGTTCCCACCGGGAAGAAGGGCAGAACCAGCGTCAGGGACCGCACAACCAGACGCGGGATCTCGAAGATCAACGCAAGCTGACGGAAGATTTCGGCGGGTTCGTCCAGACTGGCCAGGAAGACCACGTCCTGGTTCCGGAGCGACTTCGCATCCTCCACCAGAAGGTCCGGGAAACCGTCGCGAAAGGCGTTCCATGATACCGACCCCAGCTGGACGTCGGGACGCTTGTCGGAGATGCGCGCAGCAAGATCGGCCATTTGCGGGCAATGAAGCAGATGGATCACGGGTTACCCTCCAACAGGAACCGCTACCCTGATCACGTTGGCAAGACACGCCGCCGGGCCCGCTGAGTGTGCCCGGTCCGGTTTCCGCGCGCGGCGGGGAGCTGCTTACAGCTTAACCCCTGCCGGGGCCATCGTGGTCACACGTTGCGCGTGCCGAAGCTGCAATCACCCCGGTCCAATTCATCCCCAGCCACCGTTTTCGGGCCTCAAATGGCCCGTTTAGGCCGTTTTCCGAGCCAGAAAAGGGCCGTTTAGCGCTAAGTTTCAGTGGCTTGAGTTGGTCCGGCCACCGACCCCGGGAGCTCGTCGTGTCGATTTCATGATCGCCGACGCCGTTCGGGGTTGCAATGTCCAGTGCCGGCCCAATCCGGCTGCCCACGGGGGGCGCGGATTCTCTTAAACGGGCAAAATCATGCCCGAAAAGGGCCGGATAGGGCTGCTGGAGGCGCGTATTTCGGGGTGCAAATCGCGGCGAAACAACGGGTTGGCTTGGTCCGACCCCGTGGGGCCCGCGGGCTCGCCGCCGGGGGGCTCAAAAAAACTAAAAACAAAAAAACCGGCGCCATGCGGCGCCGGTCCTCGTTGACTGCCAAGGGACTGCTGCAACTACCCGGCGAAATCCGAACGGCTACGACGGCGCATCGCCCAGCCCAGAGCGAGCAAGCCACCGCCCAGCAGGGCCAGTGCAGCGGGCTCAGGAACTTCGGTGGTCTCTTCGCTTCGCACGTAACCCGCGATGTGCGAATAGTCATTCGTGTCGCCCATACCGGGGGTGAAGGTACTTACAAACGTGCCACCAATGTCCAAAGTGACCGATTCCCAAAAGTACACGGCATAAGAATTGGCCTGCTTGACTCCAAGGACCCACTCGATGGTCGTTGTTGTGTCAGGCACAGGATCGATCAGGCTCAGAGTGTAGGAAAACGGCCCGTCTCCGAAGCCAGTATTGACCTCAAGCGAATAGCCGGTATTTTCCTGATCTTCAGCGCCTTTTTCAGAATCCCACTTGCCGATGTACGTATTCGTCCAATCACCATCGAAACTATCCGTTACCAATTGGTCTCGATCGGCTTGACTTCCGTCTGGCGATGCAAATGCACATTTTTCGGCAGGGGCGCCGTTTGCGGTCGCGTCATCAAGCGAACACGACATTGTCGCAGCGCTTGCGCCGGCCCCAAACACCAGCCCCGCCGCGAGTCCTGAGGCGGCCAGTGCCGTTATCCACATGGTTTTTTTCATCTTCGTTGCCTCCGAGCGCCAAGGGCACTCTGTTGTTGGTCGCTTGCTTCTTCCGGCCTTCGCGACCGTTCGCGATGGATCCGGGCGTCCGGAACCGGAGTGGCTCCTCAACAGCTGTCATGCAAAGTCCGGGCCACATCCCCGTCGTATAGAGCCTGGCTCGATAAAACAATAACTTGCAGCCACAGCTGCCACGGGCCATCCCCGCTGCGCCAGCCGGTGGTGTAAAGGGAACTGACAGCTGCGAAGAACGGGCGTGTTCAACGAGATCGATCGCTGCGTCGGCGCTCTCACCACCTGCGCCTGCTCGCCCGCGCCGCCCGCCGTTTGGCCCGGCTTTCTTCACCCTGAGGTGGTTGGTTCCTTGTGTCCGCACGCCCGCCAAAAACGTCCCGGGCTTGCGTATGACCGCCACTCAGGCAAAGATCGTGTTCCTGATAGTCCCGCCAAACACCATGGGTGCCCCAATAATGAAGTTAGCCCTGTACATTCCGGTTAGCTCCCCATCGATCCAGGCTCCTGCCAGGGAGCCGCCGGGTCACGCTGTGTCGGGGGTTTTCCGCGCGGTGCTATTCCTGTTGGCCGCGCTGTTGCTCAGCGCCTGCGGAACCTCGTCCCTGACCGAGGAGCAGCGCTTCGAGCGCGCGCAGGAGCTCGAGTCGTCGGGCGACCTTCGTGGCGCGTTGATCGAGTGGAAGAACGTGCTGCAGCAGAACCCGTCGAACGCCGATGCCCGGTTGAGGCTGGGCCTGCTGAACCTGGATCTGGGCGATCTGGAGGCCGCACGGCTGGAACTGCGGCGCGCAGCCGAACTGGGCGCGGACCCGACGGAGGTGCGGCCTGCGCTGGCCCGAATCTGGTTGATGGAGGGGGATCACCAGCGGGTGCTGGATGAGCTGGATCCCGCTGATTTCACTGATGAGCCGGCCTCCAAACGGGCCGAGGTAGTGCTGCTGCGCGGCGAGGCCCTGGCGGCTCAGAACCGGCCGGATGCGGCGATGGACGCATTCGAGGAGGCGCTGGCGCTGGCACCGGAGTTTGCGCTGGTGCGCGTGAGCATCGCGTCGCTGCATATCGCACAGGGGCAAACCGACGAGGCCCGCGCGCAGCTGCAGACCGCCCTGGACAGGGAACCCCAGTTGCACCAGGGCTGGAATCTGCTCGGCGATCTGGAGCGTGCCGAGGGTCAGCTTGAGGCAGCCGCAGACGCCTACGGCGAGGCGATCCGGCATGGGCCTTCCCCGCACTTTTTCCACATGAAGCGCGCGCTCACGCGCATGGCGCAGCAGGACATGCGCGGCATGCAGGAGGATCTGGAAGCCATGCAGCGGCTGGGCCCGCGCGAGCCCAGCACGGCCTATGTGCAGGGGCTGACGTACTATCAGGATGGCCGCTACGAGGATGCGCAATCGGCCTTCGAGGACGCACTGAGCCGCGCACCGAATTTCCAGCCAGCGGTCTTCTTCCTTGGGGCGAGCCACTTCGCCCAGCAGCGCTGGTCGCAGGCGGAGCAACACCTGGAGCGCTTCCTGCGGGCGCATCCGGAATCCGACGAAGCGGCCCGGCTCCTTGCGGCCGTCCGCTTGCAGCAGGGTGACCCCGGCCGCGCCGAGGACCTGTTGAGTCCCGTGCTCGGCCGCAATCCGGATGACGTGCTGGCGCTGAACCTGATGGGCAATCTCTACCTCGCGCGTGGCGAACACGTGGGGGGAATTGGTCACCTCCGCCGCCTGGTGTCAATCCAGCCGGACGATCCCGCTGCGCGCGCCGCGCTGGCGGCCGGCCTGTTGCGTGCAGGCGAGCGTGACGAGGGCCTGCGGGAGTTCGCGGCGGCGATCGAACAGGCGCCGGATCAGCATGAGATGAAGGCGGCTTACATCGTGGAGTTGATTAGGGACGAGGAATACGACGCCGCGCTCGAGGCCATCGCCCGCCTGAAGGAGGCGCTGCCGGACAATCCACTGCCGTACAACCTGCGCGCCGCGGCCTACATCGGGCAGGAAGACCTCGGCCGGGCCCGTGAGGCCCTGGCCCAGGCCCTGGAGATTGCCCCGGGTGACCCCACGGTGTCCTTCAATCTGGCGCAGTTGGAGCTGCAGTCAGGGGATCGCGCGGAGGCACGGCGCGTCTACCAGAGGTCGCTTCAGGAGAACCCGGGGCACGCCGGAATCTCTCTGCGGCTGTCGCAACTGGAGGCCGAGGACGGGAATCTGGACGCGATGCGCAGGGTGCTCGAGGAGTCGATCGAGCGTAATCCCGAGGAACTTGCGCCACGCCTGGTGTTGGGGCGCTACCACCTGAGCCAGAACGAGCCCCGGCGGGCTCTGGCGCTGCTCGAGCCGGTGCGGCAGTCCGCCACCGATGACCTGCAGATGCTCGACTTGCTGGCACGCGCGCAGATCGCCGCCGATCGGAATACCGAGGCGGTCACCACACTCCGGACGCTGGCGCAACGGGCACCCGAGTCGGCGGATGCCCGGTTCCGGCTGGGTAGCGGTTTCGAGCAGGCGGGGAGCAGTCGGGAGGCCCGAGAGCAGTACCAGCGGGCGCTGGAGCTCGAGCCGAACCATGGCGAGGCGCTGCAGAGCCTCGCGACCCTGGAGCTTCGCGAGGGCCGGCCGGACGAGGCATTGACGCTGGCGCGCCGGATGCAGGCGCAGGAAACCGTGGCCGCTGCCGGGCATGCGCTCGAGGGGCGTGTACATACCGCTGCCGGTCGCCACGAGCAGGCTGTGCAAGCACTCGAGCAGGCCTATGAGCTTGACCCTTCGGCCGGACATGCGGTCTCACTCGGGCTGGCGCAGCAGCGGACCGGCGAGCCCGAGGCCGCTGTGGAGCTGCTCTCCGCGCGGCTGGACGCTTACCCCGACGAGACCGCGGTGCGCTTCAATCTGGCCCAGGCCCTGATGGC
>JAWLFM010000024.1:0-22572 GCA_041685565.1 Thioalkalivibrio sp. | reverse complement strand
CCGGTGAACAGCGCGCGGGCGATGATCGAATGACCGATATTGAGTTCATGAAACAGGGGATGGGCGGCGATCGGTCGCACGTTGTCGTAGTCGAGCCCGTGTCCGGCATTGATGACCAGACCCATCTCATGCCCGACGCCCGCCGCCTCGAACAGCCCCTCGGCCAGGCGCGCCCGTTGCTCCGGGTCACGCGCATTGGCATAGGCGCCGGTATGGAGCTCGACCACGGGTGCGCCGATGGCGACCGCGGCCTCCAGCTGGCGCAGGTCCGGTTCGACGAACAGGGAGACCTCGATCCCGGCAGCAGCCAGAGGCTGCACGAACTCGCGCAGCCGAACCTGCTGTCCGGCGGCATCCAGACCCCCCTCGGTGGTGAGCTCCTCGCGCCGTTCCGGCACGATGCAGCAGGCCTCCGGCCGCAGCTTCAGGGCGATGGCCTGCATGCCGTCGGTCGCCGCCATCTCGAGATTCAGTGGCCGCGCCAGACGCGGCTTGATGCCGAAGACGTCGTCGTCCTGAATGTGGCGGCGGTCCTCGCGCAGGTGCAGGGTAATCGAATCGGCCCCGCTGGCCTCGGCCAGACGCACCGCGTGCATCAGGTCCGGATAGAGCGTATGGCGGGCCTGACGGATGGTGGCGATATGATCGAGATTGACCCCGAGCCGAAGCATCGGGGGATGATCTGCTGCCATGATGCGGTCTTTCCTGTCAGAGGAGACGCCGGGTCTGGAGCTCCCGGCCGTCGAGGTGTTGATCGATGAGCCGGCGCATGAAGTCGCGCGCGGCGCGTTGGTCATTATCGGCCAGTCCCGAGCCCGTGGCGAGCGCCAGCAGGGCCGCACCGCTCAGGGCATCCGGCAACCCGGCGGCCAGGGGTTCGCTGAGGCCCTCGTCCGGCCGATAACGGTAGTGCGCATCCGCTTCGAGTTGCACACTGGTCACGTGTTCGAGGCCCGAGTCCAGAAGGCACAGAAGCGACCACTCGGCAGTGCGCAGCGCATGCTCGGGACGCCCCGGTTCGAGCAGGCCCGCGTAGGCCTGGTGCAGGATGGCCACGATCTCTCCGGCACGCACGTCACGGGGGAACAGGCGCAGCACCAATTCGTTCAGGTACAGGGCGCAGACCATCGCCCGCCCGGTCAGCGGGAACACGCGCCTCTCCTCGCCAACGGTCAGGCTGGGCAACTCCCCCCGACCACGCCACGCGAGGTCGAGCAGCACGAAGGGACGGAGACTGCCGGCCCGCCCGCGCGCGAGTACAGCGACGCGGCCCGCATCACGGGTGATCAATTCCAGGATCCGGCTGTTTTCGCGAAACGGTCGGGCATGCAGCACGAAGCCCGGAGCGAGCAGCGCTTGACGATCGGCCGTCACCGCGGTTCTTCGATGCCCAGTTCCCGCAAGGCGCGATTGCTCTGTGACCAGCCCTCCTCGACCCGAACGGTCAGGCGCAGCATGATCTTGCGCCCGAGCAGGGTCTCCAGCTGCTCCCGCGCCGCCTGGCCGATGCGCTTGAGCATCTGTCCGCCCTTGCCGATCACGATGCCCTTCTGGCTGTCGCGCTCGACCAGGATCAGGGCATCGATGTGGGTGATGCCCGGGCGGTCCTCCCAATCCTCGACGCGCACGGCGACCGCGTACGGCACCTCCTGGCCGAGGCGCTCCAGCAGGGCCTCGCGGATCATTTCCTCGGCGCGGAAGCGTTCGGGACGATCGCTCAACTGCTCGGGGTCATACAGGAACGGCCCCTCCGGCAGATGCCGACGCAGTTCCTCGACCAGGCCCTGCAGATTCTTGCCGGTCTTGCCCGATAACGGCACGATCCCAAGATAATCGAATTCGGCTGCACGTTCCTCCAGGAACGGCAACAGGGCATTCTTGTCCGCGATCCGATCCACCTTGTTCACCACCAGCACGGCGGGCCGGGCGGCCGCGCGGATGGCCTCCAGGATGAACGCATCGCCGGCCTCGAAACGTCCGGCCTCGATGATGAAACAGACGACGTCGGCATCCCCCAGCGCCTGCACCGCGGTACGGTTGAGCACCCGGTTCATCAGCCGGCTGCGCTCCGGATCGATCCCCGGGGTATCGATCAGGACCGTCTGGTCCTGGTCCCGGGTCACGATCCCGAGGATGCGGTTACGGGTCGTATGCGGCTTGCGGGTGATCGCAGCCAGCTTTTCCCCGACCATCCGGTTCAACAGGGTGGTCTTGCCGACGTTGGGACGCCCGACCAGGGCCACCAGGCCGCAACGGGTCGTCTCCTGCGCTTCGCTCATTGGCCTGGCTCCGATTGCAGGCGGTTCAGGGCCGCCTCGGCAGCGGTCTGCTCCGCCCCGCGGCGGCTGGGACCCGTGCCGCGCTGTCCCCAGGACTCGCTGGGCAGCCACACCTCCACCGCAAACTCGCGCTGGTGATCGGGACCGGAGACCGCCAGCACCCGATACTGCGGCAGTTCCCGGCCCCGGCCCTGCAGGAATTCCTGCAGACGGGTCTTGGGGTCCTTCAGGGACTCGGCACTGGGCAGGGCCGCGAACCGATCCGCGTACAGCCGCAGCACGAATTCACGGGCGGCATCGAACCCCGCCACCTGGTAGCTCGCTCCGATCAGGGCCTCCAGTGCATCGGCAAGGATGGACTCCCGACGATGCCCGCCGCTCTTGCGTTCCCCCTGCCCGAGATTCAGGGCACCCTCCATACCGGCCGAGCGGGCCAGTTCCGCCAGCGAACCGCGGTTGACCAGGGCAGCCCGCAAGCGGGTCAGGTCACCCTCCGGAGCATCCGGCAGATGTTGGAAGAGTGCGTCGGCAATCACGAGCCCCAGCACGGCATCGCCGAGGAACTCCAGGCGTTCGTTGTGCCTGCTGCCGGCACTGCGGTGAGTCAGCGCCTGTTCCAGCGACTGCGCACCGCGCAGGGCCTCGGGCAGCAGGCTTCGGAAATCCGTGGACCTCATCGGAACACCAGAGGACGTGACGCTCTGGATCGACCGATGTCCGGAAGCGGAGGGAAGGGCGACACCCGTGCCGGTCAAGGCGCGAGCGTATCGCGGCGATTGAACTGGGCCACCAGATCGAGGTTGGCAAAGAAATTACGTCGCACCTCGTACTCCAGCAACATGTACCGGCCGCTGCCGTCCTCGGTGAAGGTGATGACCTCGTTCGCCTTCAGGTCGTAGACCGAGTTGATCGAAAAACGCCGGTCGATCTCGCTCCAGAGCTGCCGGTCCGTCCGTTCCGCGGCTCCCGGCGTGGCCGCCACGTCGGAGACGACGCTGCGCACCGTGAAGTACTGGAGGTAATCCTTGCCGACGGTCAGAAAGAAGTTCGCGATCAGCACCGCGAACAGGAGAAACACAATTACGGTGAACGCCCCGACACCGCGTACCTTTTGCCTGGATGCCATCATCGCGACACGCCCCTCTGTGTGGTCATTTGATCCGGTTACCCATCCGGGAAAGATCCCAGTGTCCCCCAGTGTAATCCCAGTTCAGCCAAATGAAGAGCGCCCGGCCCACCAGGAGTTCCTCGGGCACGAAGCCCCACATCCGGCTGTCGTTGCTGTTGTCACGATTGTCACCGACCATGAAGTAGTGTCCCTCCGGTACCCGGACGCCTCCCGACAGCCCGGGGCTTTCCTCCCACATCAGGATTTCGTGGGGAGTATCGCCGAGGTACTCCAGGTAGCGGTTGGCTCCGGTCATCATGCGTCCCGAACCGACGCCCTCATACGTCCCCAGAAATTCGGTCTCCTGCGGCTCGCCATTCACGAACAGCGTTCGATCCCGGAATTCGATCCGGTCTCCAGGGATGCCGACCACGCGCTTGATGTAATCCTCCGCCGGGTTGCGCGGATACTTGAACACCGCGACATCGCCCCGCTCCGGCTCGCCCGTCTCAAGAATCACCGTGCGTGTCACCGGCAACCGCACGCCATAGGAAAACTTGCTCACCAGGATGAAGTCGCCGACCAGCAGGGTCGGCATCATCGAACCCGAGGGGATGCGAAAGGGCTCCGCCACGAATGAGCGCAGCACCAGCACGATCACCAGCACTGGAAAGAAGGATCGGGAATAGTCGACGTACCACGGCAGGGTCGCGCGCCGTTCCGGACTCATCCACCGTCTGGCAACGGCCCAACCCAGCCAGATCAGACCCGTCACCAGCGTCGCCAGCACCAGAACCAGCTCCAGGCTGAATGTCATAAACGATCCCTTTTCTTGATGCTGTTCATCAGACCCCTGCCGGTCACTTGTCGCCCGTGGACAGCACGGCCAGGAAGGCCTCCTGGGGTACGTCGACGCGCCCGATCTGTTTCATGCGGCGCTTGCCGGCCTTTTGCTTCTCCAGCAGCTTGCGCTTGCGGCTGACGTCCCCGCCGTAGCACTTTGCAAGCACGTTCTTGCGCAGGGCCTTCACCGTCGACCGCGCAATGACCTTGGAGCCGATGGCGGCCTGGATCGCCACCTCGAACATCTGGCGGGGAATGATGCCACACATGCGTTCGGTCAGTTCCCGGCCCCGGCTCTGGGCCTGGTCCCGGTGCAGGATGGTCGACAGGGCATCGACGCGCTCGCCATTGATCAGGATGTCGACGCGCACCAGCGGCGCCGCCTGGAACCGCAGCGGCTGGTAATCGAAGGAGGCATACCCCCTGGTCGCCGACTTCAGCCGGTCGAAGAAGTCCATCACCACCTCGGACATCGGCATCTCATAGGACAATGCCACCTGGCGCCCCATGTACTGCATCTTGACCTGCACGCCGCGCTTTTCGACGCAAAGGGTCATCACCGCGCCCACATATTCCTGGGGTGCCAGGATATTGGCGAGGATGATGGGTTCGCGGACCTCGTCGATCTCGTTGGACGGGGGCAGTTCGGAGGGACTGTGTACCGGCACCACCTCGCCGCTGGTCTTTGCGACCTCGTAGACCACCGTGGGTGCGGTCGAGATCAGGTCCAGCCCGTACTCACGCTCCAGGCGCTCCTGCACGATCTCCATGTGCAGCATGCCCAGGAACCCGCAGCGGAACCCGAAGCCCAGTGCCTGCGAGGTCTCCGGTTCGAACTGCAGGGAGGCGTCGTTCAGACGCAGCTTGTCCAGGGCCTCGCGCAGGTCGTTGAAATCCTCCGCGCTGATCGGAAACAGGCCGGCAAAGACCCGGGGCTGGACCTCCTTGAAGCCCGGGAGCGGGCCTTCCGCCGGCTTCTGGGCATCGGTGAAGGTGTCGCCGACCTTGGCGCCGGTGATGTCCTTGATGCTGGCGATCACGTAGCCGACCTCCCCGACCTCCAGGAACGGCTTGTCCAGCGGCTTTGGCGTGAAGACACCGACTCGATCGACCTCGTAGGCGCGCCCCACCGACATCGCAATGATTCGGCGCTTGGCGTAAAGACGTCCCGATTTGACCCGCACCAGCGCCACCACCCCGAGGTAGTTGTCGTACCAGGAGTCGATGACCAGGGCCTGCAGCGGCGCATCGGCGGAACCCTCCGGCGGCGGGATGCGCCGCACCAGTTCCTCCAGCAGGTCGGAAATGCCCGCACCGGTCTTGGCCGAGACCCGGATGGCGTTCGTGGCCTCGATCCCGATCACGTCCTCGATCTCGGTCGCGACCCGGTCGGGGTCGGCGGCCGGCAGGTCGATCTTGTTCAGCACCGGCACCACCTCGAGGCCCTGGTCGATGGCGGTGTAGCAGTTCGCCACGCTCTGGGCCTCGACGCCCTGCGAGGCGTCGACCACCAGCAACGCCCCCTCGCAGGCGGCGAGTGAGCGCGACACCTCGTAGGAGAAGTCGACATGGCCGGGGGTATCGATGAAGTTCAGCTGGTAGCGCTCGCCATCCGCAGCGTCATAGTACAGCGACACGCTCTGTGCCTTGATGGTAATCCCCCGCTCCCGTTCCAGGTCCATGGAGTCGAGCACCTGTTCGGCCATCTCACGTTCGGCCAGGCCACCGCAGACCTGGATCAGCCGGTCGGCAAGCGTGGATTTCCCGTGATCGATATGCGCGATGATGGAGAAATTGCGGGTCAGTCGGGTCTCAGTCATTCCGGGTCAGCTCGTCAATCAGGGCCGACGTATCGAGGAAATGGCAACAAAGGATCTCTCCATCCACCGCAAGGACGGGGACCTTGGCATTGAAACGGGCGGAAAGGCCCGCCTCCTCATCGATGTCGATACGCTCAAGCGCGAAAGTATAACGGCTTTCCAGCTGCGAGAGCTCCGCGAGCATCCGCTCGCAGAGCCCGCAGTCGACCCGATGGTAAAGGGTCAGCCGGCGAACCGGCTGACCCTGAATGAAATCGCGACCATCTGACGCGGATGGCCCGCCGGGGCTGCTGGCGAGCCCGCGCCGTTCACGGGTCACGAATTGGGGATGCGCAGGGCAATGAAGACGGGGTTGCCTTCGCGGTGAATCAACACCGGCACGGATCGCCCGGCCGGCGCGGCCTCCACCCTGGTCTGGAAGTCATCGACGGAGGTCACGGGCTCACCGCCGAACTGGGCGATCACATCGCCGGAACGCACGCCCGCAGCGCGCGCGGGATTACCGGTCACCTCCACGACCCGGATGCCCGTCTCACCCAGGCCCAGCGCGGAACGCTCCTCCTCGCTCAGGGGCTCGATCTGCATGCCCAGCAGGCTCTGCGGCGGGGCCGGCGGCGTGGGAACGCGGCTACGCGAGCTTGCCACTTCCTCGGGAAGGGCTTCGATGGTAACGCCGATGGTGATTTCCTCATCGCCGCGTCGCACATCGACCTCCACCTCGGAGCCCACCGGGGTCCGGCCGACGATCGGAGGCAGGGCACTGGAGCGCGGGACGTCAATCCCATTGAAACGCAGAATCACGTCACCGGTACGGAAGCCGGCCTTGGCGGCGGGACTGTCGGGCTGAACCTGCGCCACCAGCGCCCCGGTCGGGTAGGACATGCCGAAGGAATCGGCCAGTTCACGCGTCACTTCCTGGATCAGCACACCCAGCCAGCCGCGGGTGACGGTACCGGTCTCGCGCAGCTGCCTGGCCACCTCGACCGCCATATCGATCGGGATCGCGAAGGACAGGCCCATGAACCCGCCGGTGCGGCTGTAGATCTGCGAGTTGATGCCGACCACCTCGCCATCCATGTTGAACAGCGGCCCTCCGGAGTTCCCCGGGTTGATGGCCACATCGGTCTGGATGAACGGAACGTAGTTGTCGGACGGGAGACTGCGGCCCTTCGCGCTGACGATGCCGGCCGTCACCGAGTGGTCGAATCCGAAGGGTGACCCGATCGCCAATACCCATTCACCCACCTTCAGGGATTCCGACGTCCCCAGTTTCAGTGCCGGCAGGCCGTCGGCGTCGATCTTCAACACCGCCACGTCGCTCTGCGGGTCGGAACCGATCAGTTCGGCGGTAAAGACCCGCCGGTCGGACAGACGCACCACGATCTCGCCGCCGTTCTCGATCACGTGGTGGTTGGTCAGGATGTAGCCATCCGAGGTATAGATGAAACCGGAACCCATCGAGCCACGCTCGAAGGGTTCGGGCACCCCCGGCTGGCCATGCTCACCGAAGAAGCGCTCGAAGAGATCGCCGAAAGGCATATCCTCCGGAATCTCGGGGGCATTCCTCCCGCTCGTCTCGGGGACGGCGCGCTCGCGTGCGGCAGAGATGTTCACGACTGCCGGACTGAATTTTTCCGCCAGATCCACGAAATCCGGCAGGGGGCGTGCGGATGCCGGTAGCGACAGCGCGATCAGCGCAGCCGCCAGAACAAACCATCGATAAGCTTTCATGAGCACCTTCGTGGGTTAGGAAGTATCACCGTAGAGGGCATCCGCGCGCGCAAGTTCCCATCCATCAAGACGTCCGGCACCCAGGGGCAGCCACCCGGCCTGGCACGAGCCCGCGGACCGCGCCGATCCGCCGGGGGTTCGCGGCGTTCGCGCTCAGGCATCGGGACGGGATGGACCATCCGCACCGGTGGCCGGCACTGGGGAAGGCGGGGCTGGTTCGTGCCCGAGCAGCACGGGGTCCAAGCGCTGCCCCTGTGCCCGAAGCCAGCGCCGCACCGCCACCAGGCCCAGGACGAAACCGCTGATACCGGCAACGATCAGCCAGCCCTCCCCCAGTTCGGACGACAGGGTCCGAGCGAGCACCGGAGACGCGATCAGGCCGAACAGCGGCAGGAGATACATCGCCACGGCCCCCGACACCAGTGCACGATCGCGGATACCAAGGATCACGCGGTCACCGGGTCGCAGCCCATGGGCATTGGCCAGACGCAGCTCCAGGGCCCGGCGCCCGAGCACCTCGGAAAGCACCCCATTGCCGCAGCCGCTGCGGGCGGAACAGGAGCCGCAGGTGGTTTGACGCTGCACCCGCACCATCGCCCAGGACGCATCCGCAGTGACGACGACACCCCGTTCCTCGATCCAGTCGCTCATCGCAGGAGATTCAGCGCACGGGCGCCTCGGCGCCCTCGGCCCGGAAGCGCGCCGATGCGGCAATCCATTCGATCGTCTTCTTCGGCACCTCACCGACCACCGTGACCTGATGACCGGACACCGGCCTGGCCAGCGCATGGGTGGCCCCGGACCGCGTATATCCCTCGAAGGCCTCGGAGACCTCGCCGGTCTCGCCGACGTAGACGGAGACCGTTGCCAGGCCATCGCTCAGCACGAAATGCAGGGAGGGTGTGGCATCCGGACCGAACTGCCGTTCGGTGGCCATGACCGTGGCGAAGCCCGGGGGAAGGCCCTCGAAGGACCATTCGCCGCCCAGGGCAGCATCGGTGGCGCCATCCTCCGCGGCCCGTATTTCGATATGCCGGGCGTCGCAGTCCCGCGCCTTCAGCGACTCCTCGAACACGACGTCCAGGAATTCCAGTTCGGTGAACACCAACCGTTCCAGGAGCTCCCCGTCCGCGTCGATCAGTTCGCTCGACAGGGGCAGCCCCGTATCGCGGTGCAGGCAATACCGATGGCTGTAGCGATAGCCGTCACGCGCCTCGGCGTGCAGGACATAACAGGGGAACCCGGCAATACGATCGTCGCCATGGGACTTGAGGTCATAACGCTCGTTGGCACGCAACATCATGCCCGCCATGACCGGGGGCCTTTGCGGACCCCCCTGCTGACCTCCACCCCCTTCCACGCGCGCGCCCTTGATCGCACTGACCCGGTCCACCGAGCGGATGACCTCCCGCGCCGAACCGGTCAGCGTCTGCAGTCGCTCGCGGTAGCCGTCATCCAGCGCCGCATGCACCACCCGTACCGTGTCGATGCGGTCGCCGCGCTGGAAGATGAAGGTTCCCTCATAGCTATGGGTGTGCAGGCTATGCGCCATGCGCTCCAGCCAGAGACCGGGTTTTTCATCACCGGCTTGCAGCGTCGATGCCAGCAGCAGAAGCAGCGTCGCCAGGAGACCACGGCGCCAGCGCAACATCCCCGGACTACTCGCCGTCAACCGAATTCCGGACCCGGGCAAACGCCGAGGAGCCCGGTGCGACCAGTTCCGCGTGGTTCTCCAGATAGCGTGCGAATCTGGGATCCGGGGTCGTGACCACCTCAGTCTCCGCGGGTGCCGGCGTCGGGACAACCTCCACGGTGACCGTCGGGGCATCCTCGCCACTGCCCGTCACCATCTGCAGACCCAGCAGCGACACCATGGCCACCGTCGCGGCCACACCGATGCCAGCCACTGGCTTGAGCCAGCGCAACCGCTGTGCGGAGGCCGCCGGCACATCGAGCGGTTCGTCCCCCGCGATGCCTTCCTGAACGCCGGCCAGGAAGTCGGCTGGTGCGATCTGGGCCATGCCCCCACGCAGGCTGTCACCAATCAGGTGATAACGCGCCCATCGGGCCCGGTCCTCTTCGGATTTCATCAATTCGTCGGTGAGGCGGCGGGTTTCGAAGGTGTCGGTTTCATTGTCGACCAGTGCGGATAGACGCTCGGATTTGCTGACTTGCTTGTTCATTCTCTGCTCGCTCAATCGTTTAGCAGTGGACCCAGGGTCCGGTCTATGGCCTCGCGGGCCCGGAAGATGCGCGACCGAACGGTTCCGATCGGACATCCCATGGTCTGGGCAATCTCCTCGTAGCTCAGTCCCTCGAGTTCACGCAGTGTGATCGCAGTGCGCAGATCGTCCGGCAATCGCTCGATTGTCCGTTGTACTGCCGCCTGTATCTCTTCTGACAACAACTCCCCTTCCGGGGTTGCACTCTCCTTGAGTGCCGAATCGCCTCCCATCTGCTCGGCATCCTGCACGTCCACTTCGGCCTCGGGTCGCCGCCGTCCCTGTGCGACCAGGTAATTCTTCGCGGTATTGATCGCAATGCGGTAGAGCCAGGTGTAGAAGGCACTCTCGCCACGAAAATTGGCGAGCCCCCGGTAGGCCTTGATGAAGGCCTCCTGGGAGACATCCAGCGCCGCCGCGTGGTCGTGCACGTAGCGGCCCACGAGGTTGATGATCTTGTGCTGATACTTGAGGACCAGGATGTCAAAAGCCGCCTTCTCCCCGCGCTGCACACGCTTGACAAGGGCCTCGTCTGAAGCCTTTTCGCTCATACGGGCACTCCCGCCCCCAGCGCCAACTCCGGTACTCTTGGCTGCATGGACCCTGTAAGCATGATGAAGTTCGTCCTGATCGTCCCTGGCATTCCGGGCCGCGCCGATCTGCGCGTGGAATCACGCCGGAAACTTACCTGAGCCATGCCTGCAACACAAATGGGGCAGGCTCAGGAACGCTTCGACGTGCTCATCATCGGAAGCGGCGCGGCCGGGCTTACCGCGGCCCTGCACCTCGCACCCTTCCGGCGGGTCGCGATCATCAGCAAGGGGCCGGTCGACGAGGGAAGTACGCGCTATGCCCAGGGCGGCATCTCGGCGGTGCTCGACAAGACGGATTCCTTCGACTCCCATGTCTCGGACACCCTGGACGCAGGTGCCGGCCTGTGTGAGATCGAGGCCGTCCGCCGCACCGTCGCCGCCGGTCCCGAGGCCATCAAGTGGTTGCTGGGGCTCGGCGTACCGTTCACCCGCGAGGCCCATGAGGGGCGTAGCCGGCTGCATCTCACCCGCGAGGGTGGCCACAGCGCGCGCCGGGTTGCCCATGCCGCTGACGCAACCGGCCAGGCGATCGAGGAGGCCCTGGTGGAGACCGCGCGGGGGCAGCCGCGGATCGAGGTCTTCGAGCGGCACCTCGCGGTGGACCTCATCGTGCACGAGATGGATGGACAGTCACGGGTGATCGGCGCCTATGTCCAGGACGGCGAGACCCGCAGGGTGCAGACGGTGCTCGCCCCGGTGGTCATTCTCGCCACCGGCGGCGCGAGCAAGGTCTACCTCTACAGTTCCAACCCCGATGGCGCGACAGGCGACGGCATCGCGATGGCATGGCGGGCCGGGTGCCGGGTCGCGAACATGGAATTCATGCAGTTCCATCCGACCTGCCTGTTCCACCCCCAGGCCAAGTCCTTTCTGATCTCGGAGGCCGTGCGTGGCGAGGGGGGCCGACTGCTCCTGCCCGATGGGAGCCGCTTCATGCCGGACTTCGATCGCCGTGGCGAACTTGCCCCGCGCGACATCGTCGCCCGGGCGATCGACCACGAGATGAAGCGTCTTGGCCTCGATTGCGTCTTCCTCGACATCAGCCACCGCAGCCCGGACTTCGTGCGCGAACACTTCCCGATGATCCACCAGCGCTGCCTGGAGTATGGTTTCGACATGACCAGGGAACCACTGCCCGTGGTCCCCGCGGCCCATTACACCTGCGGCGGCGTGATGGTCAATGCGGACGGGCAGACCGACCTGCCGGGGCTGTATGCGGCCGGGGAGGCCTCCTACACCGGCCTGCATGGCGCCAACCGGATGGCCAGCAACTCGCTGCTGGAATGCCTGGTATACGCGCGCTCGGCGGCCGATCACATCCTTTCCGATCCCGCGCCGCTGGCGCCCGGGGATCTGCCGCGGCCACCCAACTGGGACGAGTCGAGGGTGACCGACTCCGATGAAGAGGTGGTCGTGTCGCACAACTGGGACGAGCTGCGCCGCCTGATGTGGGACTACGTGGGCATCGTCCGCACCCGTGACCGTCTGCTGCGCGCCCAGCGACGGATCCGGGTGCTGATGGAAGAGGTCCACGAGCACTATGCCCACTATCGGATCACACCCGACCTGATCGAGTTGCGCAACCTCGTGGTGGTGGCGGACATCATCGTGAAGAGCGCACTCGAACGGCGTGAGAGCCGCGGCCTTCACTTCATTCGCGACTTCCCGGAACGCGATGCGACGCTGGATGGGCAGCCAACGATACTGACACCACCTCCGCAGCCCGGGCAGGAGTGATGGATGGGGCGGCGGCGGTGCTCGTCACCCTTCCCTGGTGGTCGGCAGGCGGATGAAGTGTTCCCGGTAATGGCGCAACTCGTCGATGGAATCCCTGATATCCTGCAGCGCCTGATGGGTGGCGTCCTTCTTCGAGGATGCGAGGACTTCGGGTGCCCAGCGCCTGGCCAACTCCTTGAGCGTGCTGACGTCGAGGTTGCGGTAATGGAAATAGGACTCCAGATCCGGCATGCAGCGGGCCAGGAAGCGTCGGTCCTGGCAAATCGAGTTGCCGCACATGGGGGATGCGGTTGGCGGCACCCAGCGCTTGAGGAAGTCCAGGGTGGCCTGCTCCGCGGCGATCTCGTCGTGCACGCTCTCGCGCACCCGATGCAGGAGCCCGGAGGCGCCGTGCGTCCGCCGATTCCAGTCATCGAGGCGGGCCAGTACCGATTCCGCCTGCCGCACCGCGATCACCGGCCCTTCCGCAAGCAGATTGAGGTCTTTGTCGGTCACAATGGTAGCGACCTCGATAATGAGGTCCGACTGCGGGTCGAGGCCGGTCATCTCGAGATCGATCCAGATCAGATTGTCGGCATTCTGGCCCATGCGGTCTCCTTGCGCTGGCCGCCAGTCTATCATCCATCATCCATGGCCGAATCCGCGACGGGACTCGGCATCACCACATCACCCCAGGACAGGAGAGAATCATGCGTCATATCGGAACAACCATCGGTACCGTGCTATTGCTCGCGGCCTTCGGCAGCCCGGCCCAGGCCGGCGATGCCGCCCAGGGCAAGGCGCTGCATCAGGAGAACTGCGTCAGTTGCCACGGAACCGAGGTGTACACACGCGACGACCGCATGGTCGAGTCGATGAGTTCCCTGATCACCCAGGTGAACCGATGCAACGTCAATCTCGATGTTGGCTGGTTCGATGACGAGGTCGAATCGGTTGCCGAGTACCTGAACGAGAACTACTACAAATTCTGACCGCGGGAGGGGCCGGTCATGAGCGACCTGAAGAACCTGCACTGCCAGGCACCGGAGGCCTTTCCCGGACCGATGTCCCGGACCGAGTGCGAAGAGATGCTGACGCAGATCGACCCCGATTGGGGCCTGGACGCCGACGGCGCCCGGATCTCACGGCGTCTGGAGTTCGCGAACTTCCACGAAACCATGGCCTTCGTCAACGCGGTCGCCTGGATCGCGAACCGCGAGGATCATCATCCGGACATGGAGGTCTCCTACGGCCACTGCATCATCCGGTTCTCGACCCACGCCGTGGGCGGACTCAGCCCGAACGACTTCGTCTGCGCCGCGCGCGTCGATGCCCTGTTCGACTGATCTGCTCCGCGGCGGCAGCGAGGAAGGCCCATGCTGACCGGCTTCGTGCCGCACCGGGGCCGGCGTCGGAGCGGCCAGGCCGACAGACGGATGCGTGGGGGATGAGAGCCGCCGGGATCGGCCGGATCCCGGTAGCGCGGGTGGCAGCGCTGCCAGCGTGATCACCTTGCGCTGCAGGGTGGTCGCGCGCTTTGGCAGCGAGGTTGATGTCCTGCCGCCGACGGGCGGCCTCGTGCGCGCACGGCTGCGGCGCAAGTTCGACGACGTGGTGTGCGGAGACATGATCCTGATGGAGCCCCGGGAGCGGATCGTCACCGGCCGCGAGGCACGGATCAACCAACTGGGCCGCAGGGACGGCTTCAACCGGCACAGGACCATCGCAGCCAATATCGACCGGGTCTGGATCGTGGTGGCGCCAAGGCCCGGGATTCCGCGACTGCTGATCGACCGCTTTCTGGTCGGCATCTTCAACCTCCCGGCCAGCGCGGCGGTCGTCATCAACAAGCACGACCTGGTGGATGCGGTCACCGCCAGATCGTTGGACCAGGGCCTTGCCGACTACCGGCATCTCGACGTCCCGGTCCTGCGGGTCAGCGCACACACGGGATCCGGCGTGGAGGCCTTCCGCGCCGCCGCTGCCGGCGGCAGCAACATCCTCGTGGGGCAGTCGGGGGTCGGAAAGTCTTCCCTGATCCAGGCCATGCTGCCGCAGCAGAGCCTCAGAGTCGGTGCCGTGGGGCACAGTGGCGAGGGCCGTCACACCACCACCACCGCGCGTTGGTATCCCTCCGCCGGTGGGGGTGCATGGATCGATTCACCGGGGGTGCGTGACTTCACCCCCGAGATCACGAACGTCGATGAACTGGCGCGGGGCTTTCCTGACCTCGAGGATTACGCAGACGGCTGCCGATTCCGCAACTGCACGCATCGATCGGAACCCGGCTGCGCGGTGCGCCAGGCGGTGGATCAGGGCGTGTTGCCGGCAGGGCGTCTCCAGGCATGGCTGGAGTTGCTGCAAGACCTGAGTAGCGGCACCAGCGGTCGCGGGGAAGGCTGATCGTCTCGCCGGGCAAGCGCGCGACGCGCTGGGTCAGAAGTTCAGTCCCATCTCGAAACCGACCACGGACCGACTGGAACCCGTGCCGCCCTCGAAACCCAGGCCCTCGCTGAGCCAGTCGTCCGACGGGCTGACGCCATAATCGTCGTAGAAGAGGCTGACCGACATCTCGGTCTCGTTGCTGAAGCGCAGACGGCTGTCCAGACTCAGGTAACCGGCGCTACGCGCTGTATCGCCCCGGTGGCCATAGAATACAGAGCCCGCATCGGCATCGCCCAGTACCGGGTACCGAACGCCGACCCGCACACTGCTGCGAAGATTGCCGGATTCGAAGATGGGCCCGGTACTGAGATCGGTCACCATGAAGCTGCTGCGGATGGGCCCCTCTTCGGCACCCAGGACCTGACCGCCCGCGGAAGAGTGCAGGCCAAGGCCAAGGTCGATCCCGTAGCCAAAACCGCTGTCACCGAAGCGTTGAATGAATCCGCCGCTGGTCTTCAGCGCGTGCTCTGCCGCACCCGGTTCGACCAGCGATGGCAAACGGCTGGAACGCACACCGACACTGAATTCCCTTTTTCCATGAATGTCGTTGTGGAACCCCGGACGCAGGCGCTCGGCCCCGGAGAAGACATCCAGCGTGGACAGCGCGTCGTGTCCAGGCGTGTAGGAGAGTTCGTAGAGGGCACGGGTCTCGGCGTGCAACGGGAGCGCAAGAAGGGCGAGCGGAACCGCACCCAGGGCCAGGCGGGCCATTCTCCGGATTGTGCCTGCAAACACGTTCATCGCCGTCTTCCCCACTCTATCGGGCGGCCAACCCGAATCTCTGCGCTCATATGGAAAAGTATAGTACTTTTTTCAGCCGGGCGGCCAGGAAAGTGAGCGGCCGCCAAGCACGTGCAAGTGGATATGATACACGGATTGACCACCGTCCTGGTTGCAATTCATCACGGCGCGGTAGCCTTTTTCCGCGCACCCCAGCAAACGGGCAACCTCGGCACCTGCGAGCATCAGCTCCCCAAGCAGCGCGCGGTCGTCTTCCGCCGCATCGTCCAGCGTGGCGATATGCCGGCGGGGAATCACCAGGGCGTGCTGCGGGGCCGCCGGATTCAGGTCATGGAAGGCCATGACACTCTCATTTTCCAGGATGACTTCCGCCGGGATCTCCCCGGCAGCAATGCGGCAGAAAAGGCAATCCGTCATGTCGTTCCTCCTGTAGATAGGCGGCAGCCATGCGCAGGGCGTGGCGGGAATCCCGCGGCATCAGTAATCGCGCCGACCGGAAAGTGCGTGAGTCAGGGTACCCGCGTCGAGATACTCCAGTTCACCGCCGGCCGGCACGCCCTGGGCGATGCGCGTCGTGCGCACACCATGGCGAGCCGCCATCTCGGCGATGTAGTGCGCGGTCACCTCCCCCTCGACCGAGGCATTGGTCGCCAGGATCAGTTCCCGGACCGGTTGCTGCCTCAGCCTGGCCTCCAGCCGGTCGAGCCCCAGTTCCTCAGGCCCGATCCCGTCAAGTGGCGAGAGACGGCCCAGCAGCACATGGAACTGACCGCGAAAATCGGTCGCGGCCTCAATGGCCAGCACGTCGCCGGGCGTCTCCACCACGCAGATCACCTCGGCGTCGCGGTCCGGATCCAGGCAACGCGGACAGGTGACTGCCGCAGTCAGGGTGCGACACTGCGAACAATGGCCAATGGTCTCGGCAGCCACCTCCAGCGCCGCAGCCAGACGCCTGGCGCCGGCGCGGTCGCGTTCCAACAGGTGCAGCGCCATGCGCCGGGCAGACTTGTTGCCCACGCCCGGCAGGCAGCGCAGGGCCGCAATCAGCTCGTCGAGGGCCGCCTCCATCGGTCGTTACGCGCCGCAGCGTCGGCGCAGATCAGAACGGAAGCTTCATGCCCGCAGGCAACCCCATGCCCGCGGTCAGGCCGGCCATGCGCTCCTGCGCGGTCGTGTCCGCCTTATGCACGGCATCATTCACCGCCGCAGCCACGAGATCCTCGATCATGTCACGATCGTCCTCGAAAAGACTGGGATCGATCGCAACTCTGCGGACTTCATGCTTGCCGGTCATGATCACCTTCACCAGCCCACCGCCGGCCTGACCCTCGATCTCCATGTTGGCCAACTCGGCCTGCACCTTCTGCATGTCTTCCTGCATCTTCTGGGCCTGCTTCATCAGGCCGCCCAAACCACCCTTCATCATCGCCGTACGCTCCTGGTCAATCACCTGGCTGTTGCTGAAATCCTGCCGGCGGGTGAGGCGCCCGGCGGCCGCCGTTCAGGGCCGGGGGGCACCGCCCTCACCAGCGGCGTCGGGCTCATCGCGGAGATGCACCCTGGAGACCTCGGCACCAAAGGTCTCGCGCAGCGCCGCGATCACCGGATCGGCACGGGCCTCCGACTCAGCCCTAGCCTGACGGTCCGCCGCCTCCGCCGCAAGCCGTGCGGCCGGGGTATTCGTGGAGGCCGAGGCCTGATCACGAAGCTCGATCCGAACCGGGCCGCCGAGGATTCCTTCCAGGGCCTCCGCGAGCCGACCACGACTTCTCTCGGTACAGAGCATTCGATGCGCGGATGGGACCGCGATCACCACCCGCTCGGCATCGTATTCGAGCAGGTCCGCGTGCAGCGCCAGCTCACGCACCGGCCCCGCCTGCAGTGAGTTCGCGAAGCTGTGCCAGTCCAGCGGCCTCGGCTCGGCCACACCATGCGCCGGCGGGCTCACTGGCTCGGATACGGCGCCCGGCCCGGATGCCTGAACCGGGGCAGGCACGGGACTCCCGGGCCTGTCCTGACCGGTACGTCCCTGCCCGCCAGGCGGCGCGGCTTCGGGTTTCGAGGCCGGCACGCTCCTGGCTGCGGCAGTCCGACGCGCGGGATCCCGCTCCGATCGTGCGGCATCCGGCATGCTACCGGGAACCTGCGGGCGCGGTGGCGGCTCGGGCCGAAAGGCCAGGATGCGCAGCAGCGTCATCTCGACACCGATGCGGGGATCCGGTGCATGGGTGAGGTCACGACGACCATGCAACAGGATCTGGTAGGCCAGCTGCACCTCCTCGGGAGCGTGCCGCCCCGCGGCCTCGCGTTGCCATGCCACCAGCGGATCTGCCGCGGGTTCCGTGTCGAGTGCCGGAGATCCCGAGACCATCGCCTGTTCCACCGCGACGCCGTGCACCAGGGCCGCCAGTTCCTCCAGCAGACGCGACCAATCCGGCGCGAGGGCATCGAGCTCACTCAAGGTCCGCAGCAGTTCCGACCCCTGTCCGCCCCATGCCTGGTCCAGCAGTTCACTGAGGCGACTTCTCGGCAGCAAGCCGATCATGTCGCAGATATCCGATTCCGTCAGAGCGGATCCGCCGTAGGCGATCGCCTGGTCCGTCAGGCTGAGCGCGTCGCGCATGCTGCCTTCGGCGGCCTCGGCGAGACGCAGCAATGCACCTGGCTCGGCAGCGATGCCCTCGGCGGCAAGGACCCGATCCAGATGCTCGGAAATCAGGGCCGTCGACATCGGCTTCAGATTGAACTGCAGGCAGCGCGACAGCACCGTCACCGGAAGCTTCTGCGGGTCGGTGGTCGCCAGCAGAAACTTCACATGCGGAGGCGGCTCTTCAAGGGTCTTCAACAGGGCATTGAAGCTCTTCTCGGAGAGCATGTGCACCTCGTCGATCAGGTAGACCTTGAAGCGCCCGGAAACAGGGGCGTAAGAGACGTTGTCCAGGAGTTCGCGGGTATCGTCGACCCGGGTGCGGGAAGCGGCATCGACCTCGATCAGATCGAGATGACGGCCCTCGGCGATCTCCGTACAGCAGCGACACGTGCCGCAGGGGGTCGCGGTCACACCGGTCTCGCAGTTCAGACAGCGGGCCAGGATACGGGCCACCGTAGTCTTGCCCACGCCCCGCGTACCCGAGAACAGGTAGGCATGATGCAGGCGATCGTTGGTCAAGGCATTGACCAGGGCGCGGACGACGTGCGGTTGACCGATCAGGTCCTCGAACCGGCCGGGACGCCATTTTCGGGCCAGCACCTGATGGCTCATCGGCTTGTTGTCCTCGGTCTGCCCCGCAGGGGCTACGGCTGAAAGGTGGCGGCCCGCACCCGCCACACCCCGGCGCCCGAGTCGGCTGCTACCGTTGCTCCCTTCCGGGCCTGGCGGGGTTCACAACCTATCGTCGCGGGGGGACCGACACGGACCACCATAACGCGGTGCCTGGAACACCAGGCGAACCCCTAAGGTTCCGGTTTTCCGGCGCGCCCGTCAACCACAGGCATGCGAAAGGACGCCCGGCCCGTCGGGATCCTGCATCAGGGTGCCATCATTAGTCTTTTACTATCATATCGATATTTTCTTTTGATTCGATTAATCGTCATCGGACGCGTATCGTGGGCCTCATTCCAGAACGACCTGGAACGACAATGTTCAAACCCATTCACGCAACGAGGAGAACTTCATGGAACTGAAAGCACGAGAAGGCCAGCGCGTACCCGAGGTCACGTTCCGCTGCCGCAAGGACAATGACTGGAACGACATCCGTTCCCAGGACATCTTCAAGGGCCGCAATGTGGTGGTCTTTGCCCTCCCGGGCGCCTTCACCCCCACCTGCTCGTCCGCCCACCTGCCCCGTTACAACGAACTGGCCCCGGTCTTCGAGGCACAGGGCATCGACGAGATCGTCTGCGTCTCGGTCAACGACGGCTTCGTGATGGAGGCCTGGCAGGCCGACCAGAAGGCGGACCGCGTCACCTTCCTGGCCGACGGCAACGGTGAATTCACCGAGGGCATGGGGATGCTGGTCGACAAGTCCGATCTTGGTTTCGGCAAGCGGTCCTGGCGCTATTCGATGCTGGTGCGCGACGGCGTGATCGAGAAGCAGTTCATCGAGCCCGATGAGCCCGGCGACCCCTTCGTGGTGTCCGATGCCGATACCATGCTGGAGCATATCGCCCCGAATGTTTCGCGCCCCCGGGACGTGGTGCTCTTCACCAAGCCCGGTTGCCCGTACTGCAAGGCTGCCAAGGAGGATCTGGGGAACGCCGGCATGGAGTTCGAGGAGATCGTGCTGGGGCGTGATACGAATCTGCGCGGCCTGCGCGCCGCCACCGGGGCAATGACCGTGCCCCAGGTGTTCGTTGGCGGCCAGCGCATCGGCGGCTCCGAAGATCTGAAGGCCTGGCTCACACGCGACCAGGCGGCCTGACGAAGACCGCGCCGGAAACCCCGTTTCCGGCGCGTCTACCCGGCCTTTCAACCCTCGTTACCGGAATACGTTAAAATCCTGATATTCAATTTCCCGCCGTGCCGCGACCATCGAGGCACGTTTGTCACGAACCTCAACGGGAGCCAACATGGAACACTATGACATCCTCGTGATTGGCGGGGGCAGTGGCGGCCTCGCAGTCGCCGAAAGGGCGGCAGGCCATGGCGCACGCGCAGTGGTCTTCGACCCCAAGCCGCTGGGAGGGACCTGCGTCAACGAAGGCTGCGTCCCCAAAAAGCTGACCTGGTATGCGGCCCATCACCTCAGTGAAGCCCGCCATGCACACGAATTCGGTGTCAACGTGGAGGTCTCGGGCATCCGCTACGGTGACCTGGTGCAACGGCGCCAGGAGTTCCTGCGGATGCTGAACGACTACTGGTCCGGTTACCTGGAGCGCCTGGGCGTTGACTACGTGCCTGAACGCGCGCAGCTTCTCGATGCGAACACCGTGTCGGCGGGCGGCAAGACCTACCGCGGCAAGCGTGTGGTCATCGCCACCGGCGGCGAACCGATCGTGCCCCGGATGCCCGGCCACGAACTCGGCGCGACCTCGGATGACTTCTTTCAGTGGGCGGAGCTGCCGAGTTCCATCGCGATCATCGGGGCCGGCTACATCGGCCTCGAGATGGCCGGCATGCTGCGGTCATTCGGCGTGGAGGTCACGGTGATCGCCATGGAGGAGCGTGTCCTGGAGATGTTCGATCCGATGGTCAGCCACGTGCTCGAACGGCACATGGAAGAACAGGGCATCGTGCGCCATCTCGGCTCCACGGTGAAGGGCCTCACGGGGCAACCCGGCGCGATCCGGGTGCAAGTGGCGGAGGACCGGGAGTTCGGTCCCTTCGAGCGGGTCCTCTGGGCCGTCGGACGGCGTCCGAAGACACGGGACATCGGCCTCGAGACTGCCGGTGTCGAGATCCGGCCGAACCACACCATCGCCGTGGACGAGTGGCAACAGACCAACCTCCCCGGCGTGTTCGCCCTGGGCGACATCATTGGCAAGGGTCCGCTGACGCCCGTGGCCATCGCCGCCGGGCGCCGACTGGCGGACCACTGGTTCGCACCGGAACGGAACCCGGTGCCCGTGGACTACACACAGATCCCCACGGTGACCTTCACCCACCCGCCCACCGCGGCCGTCGGCATGACGGAACCGCAGGCCGTGGAACGGTTCGGCGATGCGGTGCAGGTATACGAGACGGAGTACGGCGGCCTCGCCCGCGCCTTCGCCGAAGCGGATATCGCGCCAATTGCGATGAAGCTGGTCTGCGCGGGGGAAGACGAACGCGTGGTCGGCATCCACATGGTTGGCGACGCCGTGGACGAGATGCTGCAGGGCTTTGCGGTCGCGGTGCGCATGGGTGCAACCAAGCGCGACTTCGACCTGACCATCCCCATCCATCCGACCAGTTCAGAGGAACTGGTTACGCTGAAGGTTTCGCGGCCCGGCCAGATGAACCCATTGGCCGACGCGGCCTGACCGCCCCCATGGCCAGGGACGGCCATGGATTTCCGCGCCTCGCGACCTCCACGGCAAGGCGGCAGGGGCGGACGAACGTCATCCTGGCCCCGGCGGACCGACGCATGCGCGCAGCGCAAGGCCCCAAGTAAAGGCAACCCGGTCAGCGGCGGCACCAGGACCCCCTATGGCGTTCAGGCCGGCCTGTTTTTGGAAAGAAACTCCCGGCATCACGCAAACCCGCCGATCAGCGTCTACTATCACGGAAGGCCTGCGCTAGACAGGCCGGTCGACCATGCGGGAGGTTCGGTGCCCATGGAGCACCGCCGGACGCGCCGGAGCAAGCGGGGCACGTGCAGGAATCATGAGCCTGTTCAAGCCCAGCCAACGCCGTGCCGGTATGTCTGGCGAAGCGAACGGGCGCGGGGCCTTCCACCTGGCCAGGAAGACACCATACGCGCGATCTTCGCCGCCTGGAGGCGCGGATATCCGCTTCTCATCAGAAGCCTGATTATCCGGAGGTACAGCGATGAATGACGCCATCGCTGATGTGACGATACACATCGATGAGAGCATCGACGCCCAGACGCGGGTCAGTCTCGAGAAGATGCTAATGGCCATGGACGGCGTCGCCGCCGCATCCAGTCACAACGGGACATCCCACCTCATGGTGGTGAAGTTCGATCCCGAGAGACTGCAGACTCATGACATCCTGCGAACCGTCGTCGGCACCGGCCTCCACGCGGAGCTGATCGGCCTCTGAGCTGCAGGCCGATCTTGCGGGCAGGCGCAGGCCCCGGACGGCCTGGCGACTCTCCGGGGTACGGAGGTCCCACACCCGGGGAACCGAGCCCCGAGGTCAGGCGACCGCCTGCTGCGCCGCCAGCGGCACGGTCTCCAGGGAGCGGGCGCGGGCGGTCATGCCTCCCGACAGGGCATAGCCCACGCGTTCTCCGTACCTGCGCCATTCGAAATGACTCCCCCCGGGCACAGATACCGAGCGCCGAGATGACGATGTCGGCGTCGATGCGCGCCCCGTCCGCGAGTCGTAATGCCCCGGGGGTATCGCTCACCGGCGCAGTTCTTCATCCCGGTAGTGCATATCGGTCCAGCAAAGGGGCAGCGACTCACCGG
>JAWLFM010000181.1:0-5640 GCA_041685565.1 Thioalkalivibrio sp. | reverse complement strand
GTCCAGCTCGCGGTCCAGCCCTGCAGCCCCTCGAACGGCAGCAGCTGAAATGCGAGACCTGGCAGCTGCGTGAAATAGCTGCCGAAGGAATCGACCAGGGTCTCGAAGATGAAGGCCGTTGGCCCGAAGACCGCGATGTAGATCACCATGAGCACGGCCACCGCCATGTTGATATTGGACAACAGCTTGATGCCACGATCGACGCCGACTGCGGTCGAGGTCATGTAGGTGGCATACATCACCGCGATGATCGCCAGCGACATGCCAAAGGTCAGGGGCGTGCCGACCAGTTCGCCCAGGCCGGCCCGAATCTGCAGGGTTCCCATGGTCAGCGAACCGGCAAGACCGAAGACCACGGCGAAGACGCCCAGGATGTTCGCCACCTGTCCCAGGCGCTGGCCCGCTATGCCCGGGAACAGCGCTTCGATCGGAGTCGAGATCAATGGCTTCTTCTTCTTACGGAAGGTGAAATAGGCGATCACCATCGCGCAGATGCCATAGATCGACCACGCGTGCAGACCCCAGTGCAGGTTCGTCAAGGTGAACGCGACCCGTGCGGCCTCCGCGGTCTCGCCCGGCATCCCCGGCGGCTCGCGGAAGTGGTAGAGCGGTTCCGCGACTCCCCAGAAGATCAGGCCGGCACCCATCCCCCCGGCGAAGAGCATCGCGATCCAGGAGACCGTCGAGAACTCGGGCTCCTCATCGTCGTCACCCAGCTTCACCCGACCATAGGGTCCGAAGGCCAGAAATCCCGCGAGGATGAGGAAGCCGGTGCTGATCAGCAGCCAGTACCACCCGATGCTGGTGAGCATGAAGGTGGTGAAACCCAGCGAGGTGCCGCTCATGCCCTCGGGATCAAGCAGCCCCCAGGCGGCGAAGGCGGCGACCAGGAACAGCGATACCACGAAGACCCGGTTCAGGGCGAAGCGGCGTTGCTCGACGGGGCGGGACATGTCCTCTCCTCATTTCGCTGGCCGGTGCACGGGGCGGCCGAGGGAGTCGCTCGTCGTCATGACCAACCGACGAGCGTGTCCCCGACCCCGCTCCGGCGCTTCAGTAAAGTGCAACCGCCTCGAAGCGCAGCCGCAGGTTTCCGGATTCATCCAGCATTTCGAGGTGCCGGCCGATGATCCGGTACTGGCTCACCTCCTCGAGCGTCTCCAGGAACTGCCTCGCCTGCGCCATGCCCTCGGGACAGGCCATCCGGGTCGTCGAAAGCATGGAAAGCTCGATCGACGCGTCTTCCAGCGCATAGGCGCCGACAATGCGATTGCAGCCGTCCGAACCGGCCAGCCGGTCCTCCTCGTGGAACACGAGATGGGGCTCCCGCTGATCCGGTGCGCGCTGCACGCCCTCTGAATCGAGGAGGCTCAAGCGCCAGTAGGTGTTCTTCAGGTCCGCGAGCTTGATCGGCGGGGGGCAGCCTTGTTCCGGCCAGACACCGATGAATCGCTCCGGCACGAGCGTCGCCACCGGTCCCGGCCCCTCCATCGGCATGCGCTGGGCGATCTGGCCCTCGAGACTCACCCGCAGGGCCTCGCCGGGCCGCTCCCTGGCCGCGAGGTAGGCCTCCTCGAGGGCTCGATGATCGGCCTCGGTGGCCACCGGCATGTTGAGCCCGGTCAGACATTCCTGGAAGCGCCCCGCGTCGGCGAGATACCGGTACATGCCGCCAAGCAGCAACCGCGGCTCGAGCGGCTGCAGCGCCGGCTGTCGCGACAGGTCGTAGTTCAGTTCGGATTCGATGTGCCCGCCATCGCGGTCCAGCAGGCGCAGCGTGTCCGGCCCCGAGATGGCAAGGCGCAGCGGCGCCTCCCGCCCCCCGTAGAGCGTGAGCTGATCACGATCCGATGACAGCAGGTAACGCCCGATGTCATCAAAGGGGCCGCCTTCGCGATCCTGGTAATTCTGCCGCAGGAAGTACACGCCCTCGTCCAGGAGGTTCAAGTGATAATCGATGCCGGGGCAATCCGCACAGGGCAGCGTTCCCTTGAAGGTCGCCGGGAGTTCCCCCAGCGGCTGCGCAGGCGTGCTCCCGACCCGGCGGAGTTTCAAGGTGGCCGTCGATGGAAAGCCCCGGGTGATCACCTGGTGAACCTGGTCGGTAACGAAGAGCAGGTCGTCACCATCGTACAGACGGGCGGCCACGCTGTAGCTATGGCGCGGATCGATCTGCGCCGGGTCGTAGGGGATGCTGAACGCGTATGGCGGTTGCCCGGCGTTTTCCAGGATCATCTCGCCCAGTCGCTCGGCGGCTCGGCCCGGCCGGCTGATGTCCTGAAGAACCACCTCCAACCTGGCATTCGGCGGCGCCGCGATCCGTTCGAAGTAAATCGCTTCCCCGCTGACCTCGGCCATCTCCGGCTCACTCGCCGTCGTTGCGCAGCCCACCAGCGCCAGCAACACCAGCGCGCTCAGTAGAACTCTCATGTCCGTTACTCACCTCTGACCAGTCACTTGTTTGCATCGCCCCGCGGGCCGGAGTCCACCGAGCCTTCCGGGGGGAAGTCGAGCGTGTCTCTCAGCTCACTGCGCGTGTGCAGGTCGAATTCCGGGAACGGCAGCTCGTTGCCCTTGCGCAGCTCGCGCATGATCGCCTCAGCACGTTCGGTGCGCTCCGCGTCCACGCCGCCGTCCCGCGCCAGGTAATTGACCGTGGACGGGAAGGCGAAGCCGGTGCCGGATGCGTCGACGATGTCGATCAGGCGCAGGAAGATATCCTCCTGCACCGCCAGGAATTCGTTGAAGTCGCTGGTGCCCACGTAGGCGAAGATCTCGATGTCCACCGAGTGCTCGCCAAAGCCCGCGAAGCGTGCCCGCGCCGGCTCCGGCGTCACCATCGGATGCTGCAGCAGCAGCTTGCGGATCTCGACCAGCACCCAGCGCAACTGGTCCGGCGTGGTCTCGTAGCGCAGGCCGATCGTCGTGCGCAGCAGGATCCGGTCCCGCCGGGTGAAGTTCTCGATATGCAGGTTCACGAACTCCGCATTCGCGATGGTGACGATCGTGCGGTCCACTGACCGGACCTTCACCGAACGCAGCCCGATGGCCTCGATCACACCCAGGTGGTCACCCAGACGACAGAAATCCCCGACCTCGATCGGCTTGTCCGCGAACAGGGTGATGCCGCCGATGAAGTTCTCCAGCGTGCTGCGCGCCGCCAGCGCCACCGCCAGACCGCCGATACCGAGGCCGGCGAGCACACCCTGGTAGGGCAACGACAGGATCTCGGCCAGAAACAACACCGCCCCGATGATCACCGCAAGCTTGGCCAGCGAGGTCGCGAGCGAACGCAGCACCTCGTCCCGGTAACGGAAGTGATGGGAATGGGCCTCGATGGCGCGGCTGATGTTGTCCACGAGATGATAGGCAAGCCAGCCACCCGCCAGGGACAGCGTCACGCCGATCAGGATCCGCAGCGGCATGTCCACGGTCTGCGGAAGCCCCAGGATCCGGAGCGCCACCAGCCCGATGCCGGCCACGAAGATCAGGCGCAGCGGCCACAGGAAACGGGTCTCTGTTGACAGCAGCTGCCCTCCCTCGGTCTTCGTCAGCCGGAACAGCCTGGCAACCACCCAGGTCAGCAGCCAGCCCAGGGGGATGCTGACCACCAGCCACAGCACCAGCGCGAACCACTGCCAAAGTTCCATCCCGCCGCCGCTCTCGCGCAGCAGTTCGCGATGGATCGAGCGGACATCATTGCGAATCACAAAGAACGGCGTGGATTCGCCGCGCGCCGTACCCTCCGCCAGCGGCATATCCTCCAGCGCCATGAACAGGGCCCGGGCGCTGGCCATGGTTTCCGCGCTGAACCGCCAGATGGTCGAGCCGTCCTCCTGCTCGAAGGGGTGGATCTCGACCGAGCCCACCGGATGCACGAAGTGCGTGTAGGGACCACGCCGATTCGGATAATCCGGGATCTCCTGGCGCAGCGGCAGGCCGATGCGATAGAGCACCTCGATGAGGTACTCGCCAAGCAGCGCCCCCTCATCCTCACGCACCGCCGCCGCGATCTGCGACAGGTCCATGGTCTTCAACAAGAGTTCGCTATTACCCCCCTGTGCATTCTCCCACTGCTCAATGAAGGTGCGCATGGTGTCGCGCGGCGACCGCAGCTCGTGATGCTGCCGCGAGTGGGGCACCTCGCCGCCGTGAACCTCGAGCAGCGCGTCCAGCGCCGCGCGCATCTCTTCCACCGGCGGGACCACCAGTCGCCAGGCCATCGAATCGCCTTCGTCCAACCCCTCGCCAGCCCGGAACCTGAGGGTGTACGCGAGGTTGGTGCCCGCCTGCGTGAGTTCGACCGCATGCTCCTGCGTTTCGCTGAGGTCGTCAGCCGGACGGATTTCCCAGATACGCATGGTGAGACGGTCGACGATCCGGAATAACAGCCGCGCCAGATCGATGCGGTCATAGGCAGTCAGGGGAGCCTCGAAGGCGCTGTAATCCAGTAGTTGGAGCGCCACTCCCAGGCGATCGCTTCGCCCCTCGCCCGCCTGGTTCCCGGCCCTGAGAAACAACTCCAGCGTCAGTTCCGGACTGGAGAGGTCCGGAACCTCGAAGAACGTGCGTGCCATTTCCGCGTCCGTGCGTTTGCCAGTCCACCACTCTCCGGTGCCGAAGCGCCCCATGAAGCTCTGCCGATCCGGGGCGATGGAAAAGGTGAACTCGCCCGAACCGGCGGCATCGGTCCATGTGCCGGAGAGCTGGTTGCCCTCGACGCGACCTTGCATGACGCCCTCGAATCCGGGGTAGGTTCCGAAGACCCGGTCCCCCTCCTGCCGCAGCTTCATCACTGCCCCGCCATCCCGCCACTGCGTGTCCCACACACCCGACCAGTCCCCGGCCCCGGAGGCCGCCGCGGATGAAAGGAGCGCAAGCAGAACCACGGCCAGGCCCAGAACGGCGACCCGACGCCACAGCCGCCGCACAATACCGGGATCAGAGGCGGTGTAGGCAGACCTTTCGTCCATCAGGATCCGAGCCCCAGCGGGTGGCCCTGCATACTGACTTGCGAGTGCTTGACAGCCATCATTTCGCGTAGGTTACCATCAGCGCGGCGGTGGGGTCGGCCGCCTTTCGGGCCAGTTCTTCGGTATCGTCCGCGACAACAGCGGGAGTGGCACCCCCAACGGCGAGCGCCAGCATCCCGACTGACATACCCTTACGAACAGCGCGGCTGACGAATCCCTTTACACCGAACTCGCTGCAGCCGAACCCATTCCTGACCCGGTCACAATCCGTTATCCCGGCATTCAATCCTGTGGCCCACGCGTCCAGGGCGTCCACGGGCCGTCCGGGTCTTCGGGCAGGCTGCGCGACATCGGCGGACCCATCGAGCCGTCGGTGCCATCGTCGTAGGGATCGGTGAGCATGATCATCTCGGTGAAGCCCGTCGCCACGATCGGCCCGTCCGGCGAGCCTTCGCGCAACTGGATCACGCCCTCGATGTACGGGCCGCCGAAGCCCATGCCTTCCTGCTCGGGAATGGTCGGCTCGTACCAGAAGGTGCCGTTCGGCGTCTCGATCCGGCCATACCAAGGGTAGACCTTGCCGGACTTCTCCGAGGTCCACATCCGCTCGGGGATCAGCTTGAAGGCCGGGCCGAAGGCGTAGCTCCGCTCGAAGGTTTCCCCGTCC
>JAWLFM010000180.1:0-5674 GCA_041685565.1 Thioalkalivibrio sp. | reverse complement strand
ACGTGTTTGAACTGAAAGTCAGACGCCCGATTCTTAAAGCCCTCGCCGGGAAGGAGGGGAAGTAATGGAACGCAAATGGAGTGACCTGCCCGACGCCCGCGATTGGGAAATCCAACGGCTGCAGAAAGATGCAGAAAGAATGCAGAAAGAGAACGAGCAGCTGACCACGTTGGTTAAGACTGGGCGAGAGGTAGTGTCGGGCTGCCTGATCGCGATGGCCTCCCCCGAATGTGAGGCGTGGCTGAATGAGGTGGAAGCCGCCCTCACCCAGGAGGACAAGCCATGACCATCGCAGAAGTGCTGCGCGAGATGCGCGCTGGGTTGCTTCCTAAAAAGGCATGGGCCGACGCCATTGAGGCGGCGATGCGGGAGCCGGTGGCGGAGGTTGTGCCGGTAATCATTTCCCGCAGAGAGCGGTACACTGAGATACGCCCAAAGGGAAAAGCTGCCACGGTTCCCGGCACCAAGCTCTACGCCTTCCCGCCAACGGCGCGAGCCGAGATCGAGCGGCTGCGGGAGCCGGTGGCGGAAACATGGCAAGCGGTGATCGACCGTATTGCCCCGGCGCTGGAAATACTCAGCGCCCACGATGCGGAAATGTACCCAGCAGAGGCGGCACTCGCTCTCGACCGCACCCGGATACGTCGCGAATTGGCCGCCATTCCTCACAACGCACAGGCTGAACTTGTGAAGATTAGTGGGCAATTGGCCGAGCGGGATGCCAAGATCGAGCGGCTCCGCGATGCGCTTCAGCAGATCAATGATCGCCCGTGGATGGAAAACGCACTCGACCCGCAGTGGGCAGCAAAGGTCGCAGCAACCGCCCTCGCCGGGGAAGAGACGAACGATGAGTAAGAATGGGACTGTTGGTGGAGGAGAGCGTGATGATGACGATTCAGGACGATGTGATGACAAGCAATAACGACAAAAAAGATGGTATGGAGTTGCTGTGGGAAGAGTTATTTAACGTAGCCCCCCACATTGCTGAGTTAAGCAAGCGATACGAAAAAGAAGGAAAGCCGGATGGAAAACACGCTAACAAAAAGCAGACAGAACGCGCCGGGAAGGAGGGGAAGGGATGAACATCTGTAAACACCCATCTTTCAGCGTGATGGAACACGATGAATGTCCTGACTGCGGCGAAACCGACGTACTCAGGATCATCGACGAGCGGCACATCGCAACGCTTGACGCCGAAATCGAGATGCTGCGGAAGGCGGCGGCTTTCGTCATTGATTGCTACGCCGACGGTGACTGGCCTGGACTGAAGGATGCTGTTACCAGGCTCCGCGACACCCTCGCCGGGGAAGAGGGCACATGAGTGTTTACGAAGTACGCAGCACGCTGACGCAAAACCGAACGGAGGGCAGACATGAACGGAGTGAACAAAGCCATCATCATCGGAACGCTGGGCCAGGACCCCGAGTTGAGGCATACCAACAACGGCACCGCCGTGTGCCAGCTGTCCCTAGCCACAAACGAGAAGTGGAAGGACAAGAACACCGGGGAGCAGAAGGAATCGGTGGAGTGGCATCGGGTCGTGCTTTGGCAGCGCCTCGCGGAGATCGCCGCCCAGTACCTGACCAAGGGCTCCCAGGTCTACATCGAGGGCAAGATCCAGACCCGGAAGTGGCAGGACCAGGGCGGGAATGATCGGTACAGCACCGAAATCATCGGGCAGCAGCTACAGATGCTGGGTGGCGGGCAGCAGGCTCCGCGCCAGGAGCAGGCTCCGCGCCAGGAGCAGGCTCCGCGTCAGCAGGGCGGGCCGGTAGATGACGACGTGCCATTTACCCCTTACATGAGGGGGTCCATCGCATGAACCAGGCCGCCCCCTTCTGATGGCTAAAAACTTGGCAACCCACTTCGACCACTTGGCAAACCAGATGGACCTGGTTGCAACGGTGGTCCTTGAAGAAGCCAGAGATCCTGCCCTTGACGCCCTGGCGCACAGGCTTTTGCGCCTTGGGGAGGGCATGCGATCTGTCGCAACACATCTGCAAAAGGAGGACCCATGCCCCAACAAGGGATCCGATACAAACTCGCGAACGGGCAAGCGATGACCGTCCGCCAGATCGAGTCGCACCACAAGAATACCTGGCCAGTGAGCTATCAGGCGATCTACCAACGCCTGAAGGCCGGCGAGCGAGACCTCGACCGTCTATTGCGTGAGCCGAACCACGGTAAGAGGGTGACGGTGAAGACCCCAAGCGGGCGAGTATCGCCCTGGCGGCTCGGGAGCGCTTTGTCTACGGACAACGCTCGCAGGAGCAACGAGGAGTTTCTCGAGGCTCGCCGCAAGGAAATCGATCGGACCTCTACGCTCGATTTGACGGGAGCCCGCTACGGTGCGCTGACGGTTCAACACCCAGGCCCGATCGTGGACAAGTCGATGACCTGGACCTGCAAGTGTGATTGCGGGACGGTCGTCACCTACAGAGCACACATGCTCCAGACGATGGATGCAGCCGACTGCGGCTGCGGTCTGGCGAGGAAGTCGGCATGAGCACAGAGCAAGCCTTCCAACCAACCGGATGCACAAACAAGGACTGCGAGCACAGCTCGTCCTGCTACCGGGCCTATCTGTCCGAGCACGCTCCCCCTGAAGTATTCGTGGTGGAAGCGTTTTTCAGCCGCGACCCGATGCTCGCACAGTCTCGCGGGTTTGACTGTTATTGGCCGCTAAAGGAGAGGAAACAGACATGATCGACTGTACGCTATCCCCAGAAGTCTCGATGACCTGGTTCGTGATCGCAACCGTGGTCGCTCTCGTCATTGCGGTGATGGCCAGCGAGTCAATCTCAAGCGTCGGCAAGCGGCGCTACCCCAACATGACCCTGGACCACAACCACCATCGTACCCGCTGGAACAGCCTGGGGCTCGTGGTGGCTATTGTGCTGGTCTTCCCTGTGGCATTGGTCCTGCTGACGGCGATCGCAAGCCCAGTGCTCTGTGGTGCCTTCGGAGCCACTTACTGACCGCGGAGTATACGGGCCTTCTCTTCGAGGCGCTCGGCCTTCTGTTGGACCCGCTCGAGGTCTCGGCGTCTCTGGACCGGGTTGCCGATGCCCCGAGCAGCGTCTTTCTCGATCTGCCGGGCTTCGCGCTTCACGGCGCGGAGCTTGCGCTCAATCTCGTTGCCACGGTAGTAGTAGCCGAGCTGCACGTCGTGCGGCTGCACCTTGATCCCTACCCCGGAAGCGAAGGCTGCCGGAATGTTGTAGGCCCGGCCCAGGATGTCCCGCTCTCCCTGGATCGCGGCCGACGCCTTGTCGAAGTGCCAGCTACCGGGGACGTAGGCCGCTGACGGCATCCATGCCTTCCAGAGGTACCCGGCCCGTTTCTCGGCCGCCTGCCCAAGGGTGTCGATGTCGCGATCGACGATGTCTTGACCGGTGAACCCTGACCGGTTCAACGCCATCTCAAAAGCAAGCTGCACCGGACCGCCGAACTGCAACCACGCGGGAACCGGGAGCTGCCCCTGGTTGGTATCGAAGACGTCGCCCGCTGGGATCCAGCGGAAGATGTCGATGTAGTAGGGATTGTCGTGCTGGTCCTTCCACGGCATGCGCATCATGCGATGGAACCCGATGTCGGTGAACGGGAGCGAGGCCCAGGTCATACCCTGCTGGGAGTCACGCATCGTCCGCCGCTCCTCGTCCTCGTCGCCGGGCGCCAGCTCGAAGGCGAGCAGGTTGGCGAGGTACCCCATCGTGGCGTACTTGGCGAGCTTCCAGGGCCGGTGCATGATCGCCTGCGTGATCGCAGGCACCGCTCGATACGTGTAGCTGATGAACGGCAGCACGGTGCGCCTGAATGCGTTAACCCACGGTGCCCTTATGTCGTAATTCAGGAATTGCTCGCGGGCAATCATCGCCGCCTCTTCTGCGCTCGCCCCCATGCTGCGGTGGCGCATGAAGGTGGCCATTCGGAAGATCTCATCCTCCAGCTGGTACATATCGACCATCTTCCGGTCGGCTTGCTTGATCTTGTTCCAGATCGCGTACCCCATCTTCGACAGGAAGCGGGCGCGACCCTCGACCGTATCACGCGAGTCTCGAGCATCCTGGAGGATCTCATCGAGCAGGGGCTCGACGAAGTTGCGGTGCAACTCCTGGCGCACGAAGCCGACGCCGAACGCGCCATGTTCCCGAGCTTCCAGGAACATCTCACCGCCCTGGCGATACTCCGCAATGCCGCGCACCAGGTCCTGCATGCGCACGTCGATCAGATCCATCAGGACGAAGTTCGACATCACGTTGTTCATGTGGACGACCGGAGACCGTGCGGTCTTGTTGATCTTCCATTGGGTCAAGAGCTCGCGCCAGGTCCCGGCGTGCTGCATGCGATCCAGTTCATTCAGGTCGCGCCAAATCTCGGGCCGAACGTACATGCCGGCCAGGGCTCCCCACTGGTGTACTCCGGTGCCCGTGATCTTGCTATCCGGCACCTGGATCCAGTCGAACTCCGCATAGGTCTTCATGAATGCCGCTTCTTTTGGCTTGCCCACTTCAGAATCAGAAGGAGGCTGGGCGGTCGCCCACTCCGGGTTCTTGGCGATGTCCGAGAAGAATCTTCCGTTGGCGATGTCGTGCGACATCATCTGGAAGGTCCGGAGAATGTTGTAGCGTGCGTCGAGCACCTCTCCCATGGCATCGCGTTCCGCCTTGGTAAAGTCGCGGCGCAGACGCAGCTTGTTGCCTTTCGTGCCAGTCACCTTCCACGTGCCGCGATCGCTGTACTCGGCCATGCTGTCCGGGACCGGCATGTCGACCGGCCAGAAAACGCGGCGCAGGGTATGCGGCTTCGACGGGGTGACGTCCACGCCATCAAGCTGCCCGGAACCTTCGCCCGGAACCCTCACCAGGTCAAGAATCTTCCATTCGGTGTTCACCAGCTGCTTGTCGGCTTCTCCCTTCTCCAGCTTCCGGCCCCACCAATCCGGGGGCAGGTCCCGCAGGAGCCGCTCGGTGGTGACGTCCTCTTTCAGCCCGCGAGCCTTGAGCTCGTCACCGTGGATCTTGCGGCGGTGCTTGCGCATGATGTTCTGCCGCCACTTCGGCAAGCCGTCCTGGCGATGCTCGTACTTGAGATAGCTCCGGTGCAGGTACTGACCCAGGTTGCGGTGGTAGGTCTCGGCCGGCAGCAGGCCCAGGGAGACCATCTCCTGCCCCAGGTCGTCGATTGCCTGGCGGATCGGCGCCGCGAGCTGCCGCATGTTGGCGTCACCAACATCCTCGCCATTCAGGATATTCTGCAGTATGCGAGCTTCCGCGGGCCCGACATTGGCGCTGGCCAGCTCCTTCAGGAACTTCTCACCGACACCGAGAATCGTCGAGGCCTCCGCCTGGGACTCAAACTCGCGTTGCAAGAACTCCTGCGACAGGCCGTAACGGTCGATCAGGCCGGCGCGGACCTTCGCGATCATCGGATTCATCCACCCGAATACGCCGTCGTCTGCGGGCCGCCATTCGGTGATGGCTTTCCGTACCGCTTCGTCGAGCTTCACGCCAGGCTTGAATCGGCCGCTCGCATCCAGGGTTCCGGTCACGTCGAACAGGAACCGGAAGACCCGGTCGATCGGCTGGCCTTTCGCGATCGCGCCCTGCGCCTTCTCCTGGCGTTCGAGGACCGGACGGCTAAACCGAATATCCGGATTGGCGGGGTCGAAGGT
>JAWLFM010000023.1:0-23129 GCA_041685565.1 Thioalkalivibrio sp. | reverse complement strand
CCTCGAAGCCGGTAATTTCACGGCGTTGATCCAGGCTGCGCAGTTGCCGTGCGGTGTCGGCCCTGCCGGCGCTTCCGGCCGGGATGTCGCGGCTGAGCGCCTCGATGCGCTGTGCTATATCGCCGAGGGTCAGGTCGTTTGCGTAGAGACGGAGCGTCGGCACCTGGATGGCCACCTCATCCTCGGGCAGGCCGGTGAACTCCACCCGGGCGATGCCGCGGTCCAGCAGTTCACGTTCGAACTGACGGCCAAGGATGCGCAGATCCTGGATGTTTTCCAGGCCGCTGATCAGCAGCCGCGCGACGGGCTCGTAACGCACGATACGGGTGACGACCGGGGTTTCCGCCGCCTCCGGGAGGTTGCGCTGCTGGTCGACCCGATCCTTTACCTGTTCCAGCGCCAGGGTCATGTCGGTTCCCGCCTCGAATTCCAGACTGATCGAGGCCACTCCCAGGGCCGAGGTCGAGGTCATGTCGCGGATGCCGTCGACCGTACGCAGATCCTGTTCGAGGGGGTCGGTGATCCCGCGTTCGACATCCTCCGCACTGGCGCCGGTCCAGACCACCCGGACCTGGACGAGATCCAGTTCGAAGTTCGGGAAGAATTGGGTGTTCAGCTTGGTCAACGCGAAGGCGCCGCCGAGGACCATCAACGCGACCAGGAGATTGGCGGCGAGACGGTGATACAGGAACAGCCCGATCAGCCCGCGCCGGGGATCCGGGGTTGGCGCGTCCGCACCGGGATCCGTCACCGCTTCGTTGGTCGTCATCAGACCCTCACCGGGTCTCGGCCGTCGAGTTCATCTCGACCTCAACCTGAAGACCATCGACCGCGTTGGGCAGACGGGTCGCCGCAAGCACATCGCCGGATTCGAGCTCCGGGTGGCGGATCAGGGCGCGTGTCTGCCCCTCGGCGTCCGTGATCTCGCCCAGTCGTTCCACCTGCAACCCTTGCAGGCGCGCGTCCACGACGCGGTAGACGCGGTCCCGCCCGTACAAGGCCTCGAACGGTACGGCAATGCTGTCCGGTTCCTCGGGCAGTCGGAGCTGGAGATTGACGAAGCGGTTCAGCGGCAGGTCACCAGCGCCTTCGGTGACGCGGAACAGGGCGCTGATGCCGGCCTCGCCCTCCCGCGTCTCGCCCGCGAGCCGCACCAGTTCGGCCCGGATCGGCTGGCCGGCCACGGACCCCTCGGCCGGAAGTGGCTGCTCCTGGGCCAGGAGCCGGGTGATGCGCGGCAACACCACCTCGGGAAGACTGGCGCGAATCTCCAGTGCATCCAGCGCATAGAGGCGAACCAGCGGATCCCCAACGCGCACACGCTCACCCGGGGTTACATGGACCTCGACCACGCGGCAGTTGGCATCGGCCCGGATCTCGGCGCGATTCAGATCCAGCCGGGCCCGCTCGACCGCGGCACGCAGGCGCGCTTCCCGAGCCTCGGCCTGTGCCAGCCGACTCGGCGCGTCAGCCACGGCCCGCTCTCGAGCGTCGACCGCGAGCCGGGCCTGTTCCAGACTGCGTTGCGCGTCATCGACGGCGGCATCGGACCCCAGGTCCCGCGCGCGCAGATCGCGGGCCCGTGCCAGTCCGCGCTGGGCGATCTGGACCAGTGCCCGCTCCCGAACCAGCGCCTGGGCATCCGCCTCCGCGCGCACGCGCTCGCTCTGGACCGCCGCCGTGGCTTCGTTCCATTCCGCCTCGCGCTGTGCGAGGTTGAGCAGGGTCTCCTCGGCGTCGATCCGGACAAGCAACGCTTCTGCTTCCGCGATCGCGCCCGCACGCACCGGCACGCTGGCGATCTCACCCTCGATCGCGGCGCGCAGGGTCGCGGTCTGCGGTGACGAGGTTCGGCCGTATAGCTGCAGGGTCGGCCGATTCAGCGCCGGATCCACCGCGATACCACGGACCTGCCAGGCTCGCTCGCTGGCCTCGGGCGGGGGTGCGGATGGACCGGTGGCCCGAAGCACGAGAAAGCCCACAATGGCTGCGGCCAGAATCAGGAGCGGCGCGAGCTTGCGGGCGACACGGGTGCGGGACATTGGGATCTCACGGAGGCTCGATGGAGCGGCCTTTGTAGGACGCCCCATAGCGGTTGAGGTTCAGTAGGGAGCGATGCGGCTTCCCGAAGCGCAGCAATTGTAGCCGATTCGTGGCCTTGAACGAACGGCCAGGCGGACCGCAGAGCCGGCATGCCGGGGCATGCCCGAACCTGTTGTGATGGGCGGAAGCCGGTTTGACACGCCGGTCCGGATCGCTGCTAAGCTCCTTCAACATGCGGCAGATTGACCGCAGAAACGGAGGAAATACTGTCATGCAGCAGCAACGACTGTACACGCGGTTTGCGGTCCTCGCGGGCGCGCTCCTCGCCTTGGCGCTCTCCGGCGCGGCTTTGGCCCAGATGGGGCAGACGCCCGGAGCGGCGCAGCCCGGCGCCCTCGAGCAGGAATTCCTGCAGTTGCAGGAGCGCCTGGAGGTCGCGCAGCAAGGGGCGATCGAGAACAACCCGGCGCTGCGGGAGCAGGCGGAAGCCCTGGAAGCGCTGGTGACCGAGAAGATGCGCGAGGCAGGCTATGATCCGGGCGCCATCATGGAGACGCTGCTGGCGGCTCAGGGTCAGCTGCAGGACGAACAGCTGTCGGACGCGCAGCGCCGCGAGATCCTGGAATCCAATCAGGTGCGCGAGGCGCAGCAGCAACTGCAAGAGGCGCGGCAGGTTGTGATGCAGGACCCGGAGGTGGTCGCGGCCCAGCGTGCCTTCGAGGAGGACATGATGGATGCGATCCGCAGGGAGGAGCCGGAGACCGATCGCATCATCGAACGTCTGCAGGAGATCCAGCGCGAAGCCGGACGCGGCATGCGCTGAGGCCTGGACGACCAGTGGGTCTTATCACCCGGGTTCCGGCTGCGGTTGTCCGGGCGGATCTGGAGGTGATCGGGGACGGCGGGTTCCGTTGTTGGCGAAAAGACCTCCACCGCTGGACGATGCCTCACGGCGATTGACGGCCTGTGCACCACCGAATCGAATGCGGGGGCCTGCTCCCGCGATTTTGCGTCGGATTTGACCCGGCCCCCCACAGCGGCGGCAAGCCACCGCACTCCCTGGGGGAGAGGCCTCCGCTCGTCAGTCCTCGGCATCAAAGTCGAAGGTGCCCACCTGCTCGCCGGCCATCTGGCGGCGAACGACCTCCACGTCCCGCGTGTTCAGGGCAAAGGGAAAGCTGAAGATGTCGGCCGGGCTGGAATCACCGTACGGCCGGTTGCAGGCGGAGATGGCCTCGTCGCCGGTACCGGGGCAACCGGAGGTGCGGAACGGTTTACCGGAGTCGATCACTGCATCCAGTTCCTGGCGGTCGAGTCCGAAGTCGGTGATCCGGCCCTGTGGGTCGAACCGCATGTCCGCGACCCTGGCTCCGACATGATCGATCAGGAATCGGCCCAGTTGCACGCGGCGCCATTGATCGCGTGGCACGGGATTCCAGTCCTCCATCAGGGATCCGCGCTCCGGAAAGAATGCGAACATGTGGTTGTGCCCGCCCATGTCGCGGATGCGCTGGCAGACCTCGAGCATGTCGCGCTCGGTCTCGCCCATGCCGCAGATCAGGTGCGCCCCGAACTTCTCGGGTCCATAGATCTCGGCGGCCCACTCCATCGCCTGCCAGTACTTGTCCCAGCGGTGCGGACTGTTCACCGTCTTGCCCCGGGTGCGTTCGAAGATCTCGGGGGTGACGGCGTCCAGGGCCACCGTGAAGATGTCGGCGCCCCGGTCCCGCAGATCCTCCAGATCGGCATAGCGCATGGTGGTGGGATTGGATAGGATCGACACGGGAACGTCGGGCACCCGTGCCACCCACTGGTCCAGCAAGGTGACGGTGTCGTCCCCCGAATTTGGGTGGGTGATCATGGAGATGCACATCCGCTCGAAGGCCCCGTGGTCGGCCCCGTTGCGCACGCGTTCGATGACCTCGTCATAGCGGGCGGTGGGCCAGTCCACGCGGATGAAGTTGCGGTCCGCATAGGCACTTTCCTCTTCGCGGTGGCGGGCGAGGCCGCAGTAGCTGCAGTTGGCGCGGCATCCCTCGGCATAGGTCACCAGCAGGTTGAGGCAGTGGGTACAGGCGGTCCGATGCATGCTGCCCTGGACCAGACCAAGGGTGATGGCGGCCGCGGTGGACATCTGGACATACTCGGGAGAGCGCATCTCGGGAGTCCTGGCGTAATCGCGCGGGCGATAGAAATTGACGGGTGTTGCCACGGACTCGAGGCGGGCATTCATGTCAGGACCTCCGGGATACGGATGCAGTGATGGGATGGGCGGGCCGCGCACTCATGCGCTGGCGGCCTCGAAGTATTCGTTGAAGGCGATCCAGCCCCGGCGCTGCGTGGCATCCTGCTCGGCCGCGGGGGTGTGCCACAGGGGTTGCAGGTCGCGCCGGCGTTCCACCGCGCGCGCGAGCGCCGGGCCAAACTGGTCGCGCATGTCCTCATCGTACTCGGCCAGCGCGGCTGGATCCCCGTGCAGGAAGGCCACCGCGGCGTCGCCGGCATGCTCGCCCGAGACGACGGCGGCGGCGATGCCCGCACCGGTGATGGGGTGGGTGAGGCCAGCGGCATCGCCTACGAACACGATACAGCCCTGGTGCAGGCGCCGCCGGAGGCCGCCAACGGGTATCGCGCCCCCGGTGCGTCGCACCACCTCGGAGCCAACCCGTCCCTGCGCGACCAGGCGGCGGTGCAGCCGCTCCAGGGGGGCCTTCAGATCGGGCTGAAGCCGCGGATCCAGCCCGAGCCCGAGGTTGGCGACGGCGCCCCGGGGAAACAGCCAGGCATATCCGCCTGGATAGTCATCCGAGAGCCAGATGATCGTGTCGTCCAGGGGTTGAGTCAGTGGCACGGTGTACTGGCGCGTATTCACGGTTGCCAGCGGGGCGAGGCCGAGCCAGGTGGCAACCGTCGAGTGGGGACCATCGGCCGCGACCAGGGCTCGGTAGTGGACGGGCTGTTCCTGCCCATTGCGGCGTATCGTGGCGATCCGCTCTTCCGGCAACAGCCGCGTCAGGCGGGATGCGGTCCAGAGTTCGGCACCATGGTCTTGCGCAGTGCGGGCAATCGCGCGGTCGAACTCGGCGCGGTCGATCATGAGGCCGGGGAAGTCGCTGGCATGCGCCGCGCCGGAGGGAAGGATGCTCTGCATGCCGGTGATGGACTGCAGGCGCACGGGGTGTGCCCGGGCATAGGCGCCCATGGGGTTCGGAATGAATTCGGCGCATTGCACCGGCTCGCCGATGACCTGCCGGCGGTCGACCGCGAGGACGTTCAGCCCCCCTGCAGCGGCCTTGGCGGCGGCACTGCCGCCACCGGGCCCCAGTCCGATCACCAGCAGGTCCACCGATTTCATGACGGTCGCTCGGTGGCTCCGCCGGAGGGGAAGGCGACGGTGGTCTTGGCGAGGGCGTTGCGCAGGACCGTCAGGAAGTCGTCGGGGGACAGCATCAGCATCTCGGCCCGGTTCCGGGCGAAGAACTGCCTGATGTTGCTCTCCAGTTCCTGCACCGGGGTATCGCGCAGGCTGGCCTCGAGATCGACCACGGTGCGACCCGGTTTCACGAAGAAATCCCCGGTGATCCAGACCTGCTTGATCCGGTCACGGGCATGGTCCAGCGCCAGCGCCGCCCGCATCAGGCCACCGGGGGACTTGTGCAGGCCCTCCAGCATCCCGGCCTCGGCAGCGGGCCGGTGGTGCTGGAAGATCCACTCCGGGGTATCAAGCTCCAGCAAGGCCTCGGCAAAACCGCGTTCCTCCGCCGGATTCAATGCGTCGTTCCAATCGAGATTCACGTCGAAGGCCTCGGCAAAGGAATGGGCCAGTCGTTGCTGCACCGTCTCGAAGGAGGGCAACTCGCCCAGAAGATCCTTCAGGTTCGCCACCCGCTCGCGCGCGGAGGAGATGGCCTTGTCGGAGAGCTTCTCCGCCGGGATGCGCAGGACCCGCAGCATGCG
This sequence comes from Thioalkalivibrio sp., assembly GCA_041685565.1. Lineage (GTDB taxonomy): Bacteria > Pseudomonadota > Gammaproteobacteria > Ectothiorhodospirales > Ectothiorhodospiraceae > Thioalkalivibrio. The sequence goes on along the minus strand of JAWLFM010000023.1, from coordinate 17,129 downwards.
CTCGACATCGAAGTCGATCAGCAGGGTCCCCTGGTACAGGATGGAGTCGCCGTCGAAGGCGCCGCCGGTCCCGGAGACCTTGCGCCCATCGACCTCGATGTCGTTGCGCGGCCGGAAGCGGGCGTCGACGCCCAGGGCGCTGATGCCGCGGGCCGCTGCCTCGCAGATCCGTTGCGCGATCAGGGGCATCTCGGCGGTGCCGAGAAAACGCTTGTCCAGGTACAGCTCCCAGCCGATCTGCGTCGGATCGAAATAAATCGCGCCGCCGCCCGTGATGCGGCGCTGGATATCGATGCCCTGTTCCTGGCAATAGTCCAGGCGCAGTTCCTGTTCGACACTCTGATGAAAGCCGACCAACGCGCAGGGAGTGAAGCGCAGGAAGCGCAGGGTGTGGGGCGAGGCGCCTTCCTGGTGGGCCTCGAGGAGGGCGCGGTTCAGCGCCAGGTTCTCCGCGGCCCGGCGCAGGCCGGTATCGATGACACGCAGGGTATGGGGATCACGCATGGTTCATGGCTCCACGAGATCGGGGGCTGAGGATATCGGCGCGGGCGCGGCGACGACCGGAATGCCGAGACCACGGCGCTGGGCCGATACCCGGCGCCGCACTTCTTCCTGAACGATGGTCTCCACATCCAGTTCCAGGCCGCTGGGTGCGTCGCCCAGCGCCATCACTTCATCGCCGACGACGATCGAACAGCAGGCCGGGGTCACGCGGACACGCCGTCCGAGTCTGGCTGCCAGTTCTACTGCACCGTCGGCGGGATGGGCGATGCCATCCAGGCCCGCCATTACGGCATAGGTGTCGATCTGCATCCGCGCCTCGCCCGGCGGGCGCGCACAGCCAAGGAGCAGGGGCGTGGCCGGCAGGGCGGCGCGTGCAGCGCGGAAGAAGTGTCCCACCTCTTCGGAATCCGGAGTGGCGAAGGGCTTCTTGTTACTGGCGTAGAAGGGCATCACGACCACCAGGACCACGGCATCCGGAAGGTGGCGCTGGATGATCTCCAGTGCCTTCCACTCACCCAGCATCTGGCCATAGTGAAGGCCGATCACGATATGTGGCACCACCTTCATGCGCGTTTGCACCAGACTCTCCAGGGTGGCCTCGAAGTCCGCCACCGAGCGACGCAGGTGATAGACCCGGGTGATGGTCTCCTGGGCGCCGATGACATCCATCATGGCCACGTCGATACCCGCCTGCTCCATGCTCAACGCGGCATCGTCGCCCACAAGAGCGGCATGCGCCGCGATGCGGAACTGCGGAAATTCGTCCTTGATTCGGCGGATGGTGTCGTAATAGGGGGCGTATTCCACCTCGTTGCGGTGGTTCGAGCCGCCGGTGAGCAACATGCCCTGGCCGCCATCCTCGATGATCCCGTTCACCGCCCGCCACAGGGCCTCTGGGGTGCGGGCCGGAATCATCGGCTCGAGGATGCTGGCCTTGCAGTGATCGCACTGCAGCTTGCAGTCGCCCCCGGTGATGGAGACGGCCGGCCATGCGTTCTTGCCGCAGGTCTTGAGCTCGGAGGTCTGATAAGACTTGAAGGTTGGCGTGTAGAAATGTACCGGGGGAATCGCCTGATCCAACGGACCCTGCCAATCCCGCTCCAAGGTCGCAACCAGCTCGGGATGCAGGGGCAGATCCTGCAATGGCTCGACTGCCTGGACCAGTTCCCGCCAGTTCGTCATGTCTGTTCCCCTTGCTCGATGCGCGTGCAATGGAATCCGGCGCATTCCCCGGATTCGCTCTGTGATGGCCTGATCCTCGCATCGCTCGATGCACGCCAAACTGATCCAAATCAACCTAGCAGAGGATTCGGGTATTTACAGTGGGCGACACACAACACACTTGATCTGCAGTGGCAGCCTGCCAACGGCAGGGCCGAGGAGCCGAATATGACCGCATCCGCCCTGGAGTCCGGGAACCATCCACGTCGCCTGGCCTGCCGGCTCTACGACGGGGATCTGCGCTCGGCGCAAGAGAATGCCGCACTGGATGGCCGATTGCCGGCATTGGCGCCCGCGCTGCGCTTTTCCCGCTATCCGGTCAGTGGCGTGCTCGGAGCCCACGAGCGTGCGGCGATTGCCGTCCGCGGCGAATACTGCGAGGAGCAGGGCATCGAGGTCGTGCGCCGTGCCACGGGTGGGGGTGCATTGTATCTGGATCCCTCGCAGCTCTGGTGGTCCCTCGCACTACCCGCGGATCATTCCGGGCATCTCGGTCTTGCCGGGGTCCTGGAGGCCCACGGCAGTGCGATGGTCGCGGCGCTGCGGCAACTGGGAGTCCCCGCGCAGTTCGTGTTCCCCAACGACATCGAGGTTCAGGGGCGCAAACTGGGCAGCGGCTTCGCGGGGCGCGTGGACGACACCATTCTGATTCAGGGCAGCCTGCTGGTGACGCCGCCCGATGCGGAATCCATGCTGAAGATCCTGCGGGTGCCGACCGAAAAGCTGTCCCGCGAGGGGGTGCTGAGCGCCCGCCAGCGCCTGACCAGTGTCGAGGAGGTGACGGGCTCCGCTCCTGGCACGGCGCGGATTCGCGACGTCCTTTCGCAGGCCTTCGCGGAGACCTTTGCCCTGCATCTCCTTCCCGTGGCCCCCATGGCGACCCAGCCAGTGGAGTACCCCCGGCCTCCCCTGGATGAGGCGCCGGCTGCCGATGCAATGAAGGCCTTCGTCAAGACCGCGGGTGGTGCGGTCTACCTGGCCATCGCCGCGGACCCGCAGGGACGGGTGGTGCAGGCCGCCTTCAGCGGCGCGGTGCAGTTCGCGCCCTCGGATCTGTTCGCGCGCCTTGGCGCAGGCCTGCGCGGGCGTCTGCTTCAGGACTGCGGCGGGTCCCTGGAGGGGATCCTTCGGGATGTCGCCGGAGTGGATCTGTTGGGGTTCGGGATCGGCGACCTCCAGCGCCTGGTCGCGCTTGCGACGGCACGGGGCGAGCAGGGGGCGCGGTTCGGGCTGGACCGCGAACAAAGCAATACCCTGATCGTGCACAGCCCGCACGGGGAGGAGGCCGCGGAGATCCTGGAGCAAGCGACGGTGATGCTGGTCCCCTACTGTGCCAAGCTTGCCGACTGCAAGTTCCGCTTTCGCGACGGCTGTTCGGAGTGCGGCATGTGCGAGGTCGGCGACGCCTATGCGATGGCCCGGGAGCGGGGCATGCGCGTGGTTTCCATCACCAATTTCGAGCACCTGCTGGAGACCCTCGAAGGCATGCGTGCCGAGGAGGTGCCAGCCTATGTCGGCATGTGCTGCGAGAGCTTTTACCTGAAACGTCACTATGCCTTCGAGGCGGCCGGCATACCGGCCGTCCTCACCGATATCACCGGGGCCACCTGCTACGAACTCAGGGAGGAGGATCTGGCCTATGCCGGCCGCTTCCGGGCCGAGGCCCACCTGAAGCTGGACGTGGTCGAGAAGGTCATGCACTTCGTCCCGCACCTGCCGGATGCGGATGCCGCTCCGGGCACCCCATTGGCCGCCGGGTCCGAGACCGACCCCGCGCCCCATTCCAGGACGGTCCGGCGGCGCGCACAAGCGGATGTCTGAAGGCCGCGCGGGTCAGGATGAGCCGGTCGCGGATCCCTCGGGTACCGGTACCCTTCCCTGCAGGACGATGTGCTGGCCGGTGATCTGCCCGGCATCAGGTCCCAGCAGATAGAGGTACGGGCCCACCACCTGGTCCGGAGTCGGGAGCAGGGACGGGTCTTCGCCGGGGTAGTGCAGGGCGCGGAAACGCGTCCGGACGGGACCCGAGTCGATCCCGTTGACGCGGATGAAGCCCTTGTCACCGGAGTGTTCCAGGGACAGGATGTCGATCAGGGCATCCTGGCCCGCCTTGGCCACGCCGAAGGCGCCCCAGAATGCCTTGCGCGCGTTCTGGGTGGAGACCACGATGGACCCCTCGCCGCTGACCTCGAGCAGGGGCAGGACCGCCTGGGTCAGGAGGACCGGGCCATTGAGGTTGGCGTTCATCACCTGAGCCCAGAGCTCCGGGTCGTAATACTTCATCGGGGTCAGGCTGCCCGCCCAGCCTGCGTTGAGCACAAGACCGTCCAGGCGTCCGAGGGACTCCAGGACATTGTCCGCAAGATCTGCGTAGTCCTTGACGGTGGCACCCTCGAAGTTCAGGGGATAGATGGCGGGCTGCGGAGATCCCTCCGATTCGATCGCATCATAGGCCTGTTCCAGGCGCTTGATGTCGCGATCGAGCAGGATGACGGTGGCACCGGCGGCAGCCGCGGCAAGGCTGATCGCCCGGCCGATGCCCTGGGCGGCGCCGGTCACCAGTACGACGCGCCCGGCCAGACTGTCCGGCTTCGCGCGATACTCGAGCAGCACCTGCGTGTCCAGTTCGGGCAAGGAAGGGCCTCCGGGGCACAGAAACCCTCATTCTAGCCACTTTGCCGATCTGCTTCGAGGTGCAGTGGCGGGTTTCCCCACTTGTTTCCGCCTTGCGATCTGTCTAAGTTCCATGGAGACCGTCTTCAAATGGCTTCGGCTCCCGGCGCCCGTTGCCGCCGGGTCCCGACGAGCCTGGTGGCGGCCCGGGCACCCGCGCGGCGCCTCTGCCGGCCCAACAGTGGCCCACTACCGGAGTCGAGAGATCTGTGGATCACAAAACGACCGAAAGCGTGGCGTCCCAGACTGCGGCCGAGGGTGTCCCTGAGGGAAGGGCTGCTGGCCAGCCGGTCGCCGAGAGGCAGATGGATCTCTTTACACAGCTCTGTGACTGGGCTCCGATAGGCTACGCGGTGTTCGACATCGAAGGTCGCTTTGTCGAAATCAATGCGGCGGGGATCCAATTGCTCGGCGGAGGGTCACGGTCGGAGTGGATTCGGCGATCCCTGGGTCCACTGCTGGATCCCACCCAAAGCGAGCGCGCCCTGCGGCATCTGCACGAGGCTTGTGCGGGGCAAGGGGAATTACTCCGTGAACCCTGCATACTGCATGTGCTCCTGCCGGGTGAGAACGGCCATCCACGACGCCTGCAGTTCTTTTCGAGGCCACATCCCACAGGTGGAGGACGCCTCTGCCTGACGGCCTTTCAGGACATCAGTGCAGAGGCCCAGCGGCGGGAGAGTGACAGCCAGCGACAGGCGGTGTTGGACGCCTTGTCCGCGCAGATCGCGGTGCTGGATGTAACGGGCCGGATCACCGCGGTGAACGCGGCCTGGCGCCGTTTTGCGCGAGGTAACGGCGCTTCGCCGGAACTCGAGGCCGGAATCGGCCTGAATTACCTTTCTGCCTGTTGCGATGCGTCTGCAGAGGACCCCGATCGATTGGCCCAGCGGTCGGCGGAGGGGATCCGGGCCGTCCTCAGCGGTGAGCTGCCTCACTTCGGGCTGGAATACCCCTGCCACTCGGCCGACAAGCAGCGTTGGTTTCTGATGAGCGTGACGCCCCTCGAGCTCGACTTCGGGGGGGTCGTGGTGGCGCACACGGACATCAGCAAACGGGTGCATATGGAGCACGAGAGCCGCCGCCGGCGTGAGGAGGTGGCGCATGCCTCACGGCTCAGTTCGGTGACGGTACTGGCTGCGTCGCTGGTGCACGAGCTCTCACAACCATTGGCCGCCGCGAATCTCTATGCCGAGGCGGCCGTAACGATCGGCAGGAAGGAACCCCTGGATTCTGCCTACCTGCTGTCGGTGATGGACGACATGCGCGACCAGGTCGATCGGGCAACCAGGATCATCGAGGGTCTGCGCCGGTTCATGCGGCGTGGTGAATTCAAGAAGGAAACCGGTCGACTGGAGGAGCGCGTTCACGAGGCGGTGGCACTGGTCGCGCCGCTGGCGCGCCGGAAACGGGTTCGACTGAAGCTGGATCTGCAGACGGAGCCGGTGATGGTGCGCGTCAACCCCCTGCAGATCGAGCAGGTCCTCGTGAACCTGCTGTGTAACGCCATCGAGGCCATCGATCTGGCCGGCAGCCCTGTACGGAATATCCGGGTCAGGGTCGAGACCCTGGCAAGGGCGGCCCGCGTTACCGTCGCGGACTCCGGGCCGGGGCTGGAACCGCAGTGGGTTGCCCGCATCTTCGACGTGCTGGAGACCAAGAAGGAGAGCGGAATGGGCATGGGACTCGCCATCAGCCGGACCATCGTCGAGACGCATGGCGGCAAGATCTGGGTTGAATCCGCACCCGGCAACGGGGCCGAGCTGTGTTTCACGCTTCCCCTGCACGACGACGGGGGTACTGCGTGAACGAGTCGCCGGTCGTGATGCTTCTCGATGACGACCCGGGTGTGCGGCGCTCCCTGTCGCTGGCCTTGAGCCTGGCGGGTTACCAGGTCCTTACCTACGCCACCGCGGAGGACCTGTTGAAGGGTCTGGAGCCGGCCCAGCCGGGCTGCCTGGTTCTTGACCTGCGCATGCCCGGCATGGGCGGATTGGAGGTACAGGAGGCGCTCAGCGCCCGCGGCTGTTCCTTGCCCGTCATCTTCATTTCCGCCTTTGGCGACATCCCCACCACCGTGCGCGCGCTGAAGGCCGGTGCCGTGGATTTCCTGGAAAAGCCCTTCACGACGGACAACCTGATCGCCCGCATCGAGGAGGCCATCGAAACGGACCGTCAGCAACGCGCGCAGGCGCTCGCCCAACAGACGATCCTGAGCCGGGTAAAACAGCTGACCGGGCGGGAGATGGAGGTCATGCGACTTGTCACTGCGGGCTTGAGCAACAAGGATATTGCGCGCCAGCTCGAGATCAGTCCGCGCACAGTGGAGAAATACAGGGCCCGGGTGATGGAGAAGATGCATGCCGACAGTATCGCGGACCTCTGCCAGATGGTTGCCGCGACCTCGGGGCCTGGGGCCAGGGCGCCCATCCGGGAGTGACCTGCCGCGCCGGCTGCTGACCGGCGGCGCACGGGACAGATCCTCGGGGCGCTACCGCGACGCCACCAGGCCGACATCCTGACCAACGGCCGTTGCCGCCTGCAGACCGGCCTGAACCGCGGCCTCCAGTGTCGATGGCAGCCCATGCGCGCAATGGTCCCCTGCAAGATATAGCCCGGAGAGCCCGGTACGGACGTCGGGGCGCAGGTCATCGATGCCGGCACGCGCATCGAAGGTCGCGGCGTGTTCGCAGATGACCCGGCCCCGATCCGGCTTGCCGAGTTGCGGGAAGATCGCCGAGAGTTCACGGGCCACCCGCTCCCAGCGACTCCGGGCATCGGCCGCCGGGGACATCTCCGCGGCCGAGATCACCACCGCCAGCCAGTGCGGCTCCCCGATCAGGTGGCGGGGAAGTAGCCATTGCCCATGCTGACCGAGGAGTCCGGTCAGCGGAGGCAGATCGACGACAGGCCTCGGATAGCGCAGATAGACGGTGCAGATGCTTCTCGCGCCGAGGGCCGAGAGTGCCCGCCGGGTCGGGGCGAGCGCTTCGGACTCGGGCAGTAGACGTACAGCCGCACGCGGTGCGGTGGCCAGGACGACCTGGCGGGCCCGCAGCGGGTCTCCCCCGCGCAGGGTGAGTTCGAATCCACCCTTGGCGAGCGGGGCAATCCCGGTCACCCGCGTGGACATGCGCACCTCGGCGCCCGAGGCACGCAATCGGGCGAGGGCAGGTTCCGGAAACAGTGCGCCAAGGGGCAGGCGCGGGATCAGCAGACGGGCGTCCCGTTGGTTTCCACGCAGGGTTTGCCGCAGCACATTCTGGAAGATCTTCGTGGAGGCCTCGGCAACAGGCGTGTTCATGACGGCGAGGCAGAGCGGCTCCCAGAGCCGTGCGATCAGCGCCGGTGGTTGGTGCGCGCGGCGCAGCCATTCCGCCACCGGCAGGTCTTCGCCCGGTGTCCCGGTGAGCATCCGCGCTGCTCCGAACAGGGCCGCCAGGCGTCGCGGCGGCGTCTCCCCGCCAAGGGCCCGGTACAGGGCTGCAGCGAGGTGCCGGGGACGCGCCGAGCGTGGTGCCAGTGAAAAGGACCCGGTGTCGACCCCGGGCCGGCGTTCCCGCAGCGAGAGGGCAAAGGGAAGGGCATGTAGCGCATCTTGCGGATCCACGCCCACCGCACGCATCTGTGCCAGCACCTGCCGGCAGGCCCCGACGAGGATGTGCTGCCCGTTGTCCAGATGGGCGCCGTCGAGATCCAGGCTGCGACCCCGGCCACCGGGGACTGCGGCGGCCTCGACCAGCGCCACGGGCAGTCCGTCGCGAACCAGTTGCAGCGCCGCGGCAAGCCCGGCCCATCCGGCGCCAATCACGGCCACCGGGACCGCGTCGGGAGGGGATGCGCGCAGCGGACCGTCGGTCATTCGTGCCTGGATCACCCCGGTTGCCTGGCGCTGCGCGCGGTGCGCCAGGCGATCCAGAGCTTGCGCAAGGGGGTCAGATGCACCCGGTGCTCCAGGACACGGAAGCCGTCCCGCTCGATCTCCTCCAGAAGCGCCCGGTAGATCGCCGCCATGATCAATCCCGGCCGCTGGGCGTAACGGTCCTCTGCGGGCAGATGGGCCTCCGCCTTCACGTAGTACTCCCGGGCGCGCACCGCCTGGAACGAGAACAGCGCCCGATGCGACTCCCGCGTCAGGTTGCTGCGGAACTCCTCGGGCTTGACGCCGAAGCGCTCGAGTTCGTCCAGTGGAATGTACACACGTCCGCGCATCGCGTCCTCATGGACGTCGCGCAGGATGTTGGTGAGCTGCAGGGCCATGCCCAGGTCGTGGGCGTATTTCAGTGTCCGCCGGTCCGAAAGGCCGAAGATCCGGGCCGAGAGCAGGCCGACGACACTTGCGGCCCGGTAACAGTACAGGGACAGGGTGGCGAAGTCGGGGTAGGCATCATAGTCGAGGTCCATCTGCATGCCGTCGATGATCTCCTCGAAATATTCCTTCGAGAGATCGAAGGTCTCGACATGGGGTGCGAGGGCGTGGGTGATCGGATGCCGGGGGCGCCCCTCGAACAGGAGGGCGATCTCCTCGCGCCACCAGTCCAGCTTGGCATGGGCGACCGCCGGTTCGCGGCACTCGTCGACGACGTCATCCACCTCGCGGCAGAAGGCATACAGGGCGATGATGGCTCGACGCCGTTGCGGGTCGAGGAAACGAAAGGCGTAGTAGAAGCTGGACCCGCTGCGGGCGGCCTTGTGCTGGCAATATTCGTCGGGTGACATAGGGGTCGGGTGGCGCTTGCGTCCGGAGCGCGAACCTTAGCACAGGCACCCGCGACCTGGCGGGGTCTGGTGAGGCCTGACGCTCAGGCGCGCCGGCTGCGCGCACGGCCGGGCACGAGGCTGCGCCCGAGGAGCAGCAGCCAGTCGACCTTGCCCAGGCGCGGGCGGGCGAAGACGTCGGGCTGTTGCCGCAGCCGCCAGAGGACGCGCGCGCCGCCCTGGATGATGGCGCGTATTTCCAGGCCCAGCCTTCCGCGCAGACTCCGCCCGAGTGGCGCACCGGCGCGGAGCAGCCGGTCCGCGCGCTGGTACTGGAACTGCATCAGGTTGCGCATGCGGAAATCGCTGACGCGGTTCTGGAAGTGCGCCTCGGTGACCCCGTAGGCGATCATCTCATCCGCCGGGATATAGATGCGTCCGTGCTCGGTGTAGTCCTGGTGCAGATCCTGGTAGAAGTTGATCAGCTGCAGCGCCGAGCAGATGGCATCGGAACAGGCGACGTTGCCGGGGCTGGCCTCGTTTTCCAGAGACAGAAGGAGGCGGCCGACCGGGTTGGCCGAGCGTCTGGAGTAGGCCATGACCTCGCCGAAGTTGGCGTACCGGTGCTTTTCAAGATCCTGGATGAAGGCATCGGCAAGATCGATCAGGGGTGTGCGGGGGAGTTCGAAGCGCCGGGTGGCATCGGCGAGGGCCCGCCATTCCGGCTCCGCTTCCCGGGCCGGGTCTCCCAGTGACCGCACCCGAGTCTGCATGGCCTCCAGCGCCTGGCGCCGCGCGGCCACCGGGCGCGGATCCTCGTCCGCGAGATCGTCCGCATCCCGGGCGTAGCAGTAGATCGCCGCCACCGGTCCGCGCAGCCGGCGCGGCAGCAGCCGCGAGGCCACCGGGAAGTTCTCGTAATGACCGGCGGCCCGGCGCAGGCAGTGCGCGTAGGCGGTGGCGGTCGCGGGATCAGGAGACATCGCTGGCTGGCCCGCTGCCGGCCTCGGGCGTTCCGTCAACCGCAACCGATGCGGGCGGTGCCGAGGGCTTGCGCAGGGGGACATCCACGGCCGGGGGTACCTCGGGCTGCTTGCGCGCCCGGATGCCCAACTCCTCGAACCGCCGCGCGCTGGGCATGACCTGTCGCTCCAGGTTGCCGACGGTGGCGTTGAAGGCCTCGGCTCCCTGCTCCAGCGCCCGCCCCAAACGGGTCAGATGTTCGGTGAAGCTGCCGAGACGGGTGGTCAGCTCCGCACCGAGATCGCGGATCTCCAGGGCATGCGCCGTGAGCCGCGCCTGCTGCCAGCCGTATTCGACGGCCCGCAGCAAGGCGATCAGGGTGCTGGGGGTGGCGAGCAGGACCTGCCGTTCCAGGGCCTGTTCCAGCAGGGAGGGATCCTGCTCCAGCGCGCTGGCCAGAAACTGGTCCCCGGGGAGAAACAGCACGCTGAACTCCGGGGTGTGTTGGAGACCGGCCCAGTAGCGCTTGCCGGAGAGTTCGATCACCCGCGCCCGGAGTTGTTGCGCGTGGCGTTTCAGGGCGGCATTGCGCGCCTCGGGCTCGGTCGCATCGACGGCGGTGAGATAGGCGTCGAGCGGGGTCTTGGCATCCACCACCAGGGCCCGCTCACCGGGCATGTGCACGACCATGTCCGGGCGTTGCCGACCCTGCTCGCCGGTGAGGGCAGCCTGTTCGGTGAAGTCGCAGTGCGCGCTCATGCCGGCGAGCTCCACGGCTCGACGCAGGGTCAGTTCCCCCCACCGGCCGCGGACGCCCGGGCGCGACAGTGCCTGCACCAGGCTGCGCGTCTCCTTCTGCAATTCGCCGTGGTCGGCGCTCAACCGCCGCAGCTGTTCGTTCAATGCAACAAAGGCGGAATCGCGCGACTTCTCCATTGACTGCAGTTCAGCCTCGGTCTTCGCCAGGGTGTCCCGGATGGGTTTGACCAGGTCCTCGAAACGGGTCTCGCTGCGGCTCAGTTCATGCTGTCCGCGCAGCAACTGCTGGTTCAATACCGATTGGGCGAGACGCAGGAACTGCGTGTTGTTGGCCCGCAGGGCGTTGTTCGCGAGGGCGGAGAAGGCATTGCCCAGCTGTTCCCGGGCGCTGTCGAAGCTGGCGTGCAGGTCCTCCCGGCGCAGTTCGGCGTAGTCGCGCTCGGCCTCGAGGCGGGCGTTCTCGGCCATCAATACCTGAACACGGGTGTTCAGCCGGCTGCTGGCCCAGGCGTGCCCGATGCCGATGCCAAGCACCAGGAGGGCGGCGCCAAAGGCCCAGACCAGCCCGGGAACGGCACTCAGCTCGCCAGGCATCGGCGGATGCCAGGCAGCGAATCCAGCCAGGGCCAGAAGTCGGCGGGGGCCTGCAGACGGGCATCGGCCAGCCAGGCCGCGGGGTTCTCGCTGGCGTCGATGTAGCCCCAGTCGGCGACCAGTGTGCGCATGCCCGCGGCGCGCCCGGCGGCGATATCACGTTCGGCATCGCCGATATACACGAAGCGGTCCGGCGCGGCGCCCGCCTGTTTTGCCGCCAGCCACATCGGCTCCGGCGCCGGTTTGCGCTGGGGCAGGGTGTCCCCGCTGACAACGGTGGCCAGACGCGGGGTCAGCCCCAGGGCGTCGAGCAGCGGCCCGGTCAGCCAGCCGGGTTTATTGGTCACCACACCCAACCGGAGGCCGCGGGCCTCCATCTCAGCGAGCAACTCGGGCAGGCCGGGGAACAGCGCCGTGCTCAGGCAGAGATCGCGAGCGTAAATCTCGAGATAGCGTTGTTTGAGGGTCTCGCGCAGGGCCGGCGCGGCGTCCGGGAAGCCGAGTCGCACCAGGGCATTGGATCCATGCGAGACATGGCCTCGCACCGCGGCAAAGGGCAGCGGATCCCGGCCGTGTTCCAACAGCAGCCGGTCGAGGGCGCCGTGCATGTCCGGTGCCGTGTCCAGAAGGGTTCCGTCGAGATCGAACAGGACACCGTGCAGCATTCCGCTCATGAATCCGGGCTCGTGTCCTGACCCGGCCGCGCGGCGTACATCAGATAGTTCACCGCCACGGATGGCGTCAGACGGTACCTGCGGGTCAGCGGCGAATAGGTCAGCCCGCGCACTTGCCGTACCTGCAGCCCGTGTCCGCGCAGGCCTGCCCCCAGCTCCGAGGGCCGGATGAAGCGCGCATATTCATGGGTGCCACGGGGCAACAGCCGCAGGAGGTATTCGGCTCCGACGATGGCCTCGGCAAAGGCACGCGGGGTGCGATTGATGGTGGACAGGAACAGTTTCCCGCCCGGAGCCAGAAGACGCGCCAGGGCCGATACCACCGAATCCGGGTCCGGGACGTGTTCGAGCATCTCCATGCACATCACCACGTCGAAGCCGCCGGCATGTCCCTCGGCGAAGTCCTCCGCGGTCGTCTTCAGGTAGTCGACCTCCACTCCGGATTCGACGGCGTGGGCCCGCGCCACCTCCAGATGTTCCGCGCCGGCGTCGATGCCGGTGACCGTGGCGCCGCGCAGCGCCATGGCCTCGGCAAGGATTCCTGCCCCACAGCCCACGTCCAGGACCTTCTTGTCGCGCAGCCGGGCGTGCTCGTCGATCCAGTTCAGTCGCAGCGGATTGATGGCGTGCAACGTCGCGAATGGTCCAATGGGATCCCACCACTCGTCCGCCAGAGAGGTGAACTTGGCCACCTCGGCGGCATCGACGTTCGGTGGGGCAGGTTCTCTTCCCGGGGTGGTCATGGCTGTCTGTTTCCGTTCAATGGGCCGCATGCATGCGTTCTTGCCAAACTCGGGCCAGGTTCGTGAGTTCGTCCATATCGAGCGTAAGCAGTTCACGTCCGCGGAGCAACGGCCGCCCGCCGATGAAGACGTCGGTGACCGCGTCTCGGGTCGCGGCGTAGACGATCTGCGCGTGCGGATCATGGGCCGGCTGGAATTCCAGGCTACCGAGGTCGATGGCGATCAGATCCCCCAGCTTGCCGGGCTCCAGGGAACCGATCCATTCCGCCAGCCCCAGGGCCCGCGCGCCGTTGAGGGTCGCCATCTCCAGGGCCTCGGCCGCACCCACTGCCGCAGCATTCCCGCTCACACCCTTGGCCAACAGGGCTGCGGTGCGCATCTCGCCGAGCATATCCAGATCGTTGTTGGAGGCCACGCCATCGGTGCCGAGGGCCACGTTGACCCCATTCTCCAGCAGGCGTGCCACCGGACAGAAACCCGAGGCGAGTTTCAGGTTGGATTCGGCGCAATGCACGACCGAAACCCGGGTCCGCGGTAACGCTTCGTGTTCGGAGTCATCCAGTTGTGTCATGTGCACCGCCGCGAACGGCCGTTCCAGGAGCCCAAGCCGATTGAGGCGCGCCAGCGGGCGCTCGCCCTGTTCACTGAGGGCGCTGCTGACCTCGTGAGCCGTTTCGTGCACGTGCATGTGAACGGGCACGCCCATGGCCTCGGCGCGGCGCCCGATCTCCCGCAGGCTCTCGTCGCCCACCGTATAAGGCGCGTGCGGTGCGACCGCGAAGCGGATCCGCTCGTGGCCCTGCCAGGCAGCGGCCAGGTCGGCGCCCTTGCGAAAGTATTCGCTGGTCGTGCTGGCCCAGGGGGTTGGGAAGTCGATCACCGTGAGGCCGAGCACTGCGCGGATTCCACTCTGGTCCACGACCCGGGCGGTCTCTTCCGGGAAGAGATACATGTCGTTGAAGCAGGTCGTTCCGCCGCGGATCATCTCGGCCACGGCCAGTTGGCTCCCCGCCTGCACAAACTCCGGGGACAGCAGGCGTGCCTCGGCGGGCCATACATGTTCGTGTAACCACTGCATCAGCGGCAGGTCGCCGCCGACACCGCGTAGCAGGGTCATGGCCGCGTGAGTATGCGCGTTTACGAAGCCGGGCAGGAGTGCGTGACGGGGAAAGTCCCTGTGGTCGGCGCCAGGGTAGCGGGCGAGGGCCTCGGCATCCGGAAGGATTTCGAGAATGCGCTCCCCGCGCAGAACGACGGCATGGTTCTCCAGGATGGTACCCCTGGGCGCCATGGGCAGGACCCAGCGTGCAGTGAGGATCTGCGTTCCGGCCATTGTCTCCTGGACCCTCGGGTTGTGGCGCGGCCGGTGTGCGGTCGGGCGTGGGATTGCGGGCCGAAGTCTAACCCGCGCAAAAAGACGCAGACGAGTCTCGCGCCTCTGTACCTGGGGCATCGGAGCAACGGCCCCTGGGCCGTGGGAACGCCTCGGTGCCTCGCCAGGCGCCCCCCTTGGATCAGCGTCCGTTGAGACTGATGCGTCCCGGGCCGCTCAGCGCGATCGCAATGCTCGCGAGTAGGAACATGCCCTGCAGTTCGAGTTGCCAGCCCCCATGGGCGGTGAGTTCGAAGATCTCGTGGGAGTGCGCAAGATGGAAGGCAAAGGCCATGGTGGCTGCCGTCAGGACCGCGCCGATGCGGGCATGCCAGCCGACGATGATCAGGATCGGTGCCAGGACTTCGCCGACATAAACCCCGTAGGCAATCTCGGCCGGCAGGCCGGCATTCACCACCAGGGACTCGATGCCGTCGATGCCATGCATCACCTTGTTGATTCCGTGCATCAGGAACAGGGCGCCGAAGCCAACACGGAAGATGAGCTTGCCGATGTCGTCGAGAAGGGGGGAATTCATGAGACTGTCTCCGTGCGCGGCTCGTGGCCGGTTGGTTATGGGCATTTCCGGCGCAAGTCTGCCTTGCCCGGCAGGCCTTGCCAATAGCGTCGGGTCAGTTGCGTATGTAGGTTCCCACCAACCGATTCATGCCGATCAGTGAAGGCTCGATCCGCTTGAGCAGATCCATCTGCGTCAGACCCTGGGGAAGCTGCGGCGCGTGGCGCAGGGCCAGAAGCCAGAAGAAGTAGTGGTGGAGGCCGTGGCCGGGCGGCGGCATCGGCCCACCGTAGCCCATCTTGCCGAAATCGTTCTTGCCGGCGGTAAAGTCCGTTACCCCCTCAGGTAGGCCCGTCTCCGTGCCCGGGATGTTGTACAGCACCCAATGCACGAACCCATAGCTGCCGCGTACCGAGACCAGCGGGGCATCCGGGTCATGGCAAATCACGGCCAGGGAACGGGTTCCCGCCGGGGCTTGCGTCCAGGACAGTTGCGGCGAAAGGTCTTCGCCCTCGCCCGTGTGGCGGGCAGGAATCATCTCGCCCTGCGTAAAGGCGGGACTGGTAAGCTGAAGGTCAGACAATGCGAAACCCATGGCAGTCTCCTCGCGTTGTGGTACCTGCCTGGAGTGTAGCGGAGCCAAGTCAGGTCCTGTCGAGCGAGCCTTGTGCTCAGCTGTCTGAGGGGACCGGGGATTCCAGGGACTTCTCCGTGGGACATTGTCTGCGCCGAGGACTCCCCATCGATCTGTTCAGGAATGCGCCGAGTTACCGGAAAGAATGGGACATCACCCTGTTTCTTAGCAAGATTTTAGGGTTTTCTGAATCAAGATTTACGAAAACCGCAGGGCGCGGGTAGGTAGGCTCTTGGTCACGGACTGTTCGGTTACCAGGAGGAGACCATGAAAACCAACCTGCTGTTTTATCCCCTGCTTTTAGCCTGCTGTGCCCTGCCCATCGCCTTTGCTGCTGCCGATAACGTTACGGATCGCGGGCGGCTGCCATGACTGTCACACTCCCGGCTACATGCAGGCCGAGGGCCAGATTCCGGAGGAGCAATGGCTGACGGGTGGCGCCGTGGGCTTCCAGGGGCCGTGGGGCACCACCTACCCCAGCAATCTGCGCCTGTACGCACAACGCCTGACCGAGGCGCAGTGGCTCGCGCGGGCCCGTCAGCCGATGCGTCCCCCGATGCCCTGGTTCAACCTGCGCGAGATGACGGACGAGGACCTGACGGCGATGTATCACCACCTTCAGGCGCTGGGCCCGGCCGGCACTCCAGCACCGGCTGCGGTCGGACCGGAGATGGCGGTCGACACGGCGTCTATCGAGTTCGTGGTGAAGAACCTGCCGAACTAGGCCAGGCGCATCGTCCGAGAACGTTTTGATGAGCAAGACACCATGAACATTTCAACGCGTGCCCAGCCTGCGGCGGTCCAACCCGGTGCTTCCGGGCCGAGCCACGAGATCACCACTACACGCGAGGCCTGCCTGCAAAGCCTCGAGACCATGATGCTGATCCGTGCGTACGAGGAGCAATTGGTCGAATTCCAGCGCGCCGGTGCGCCGGGCACATGCTGCTGTTCGCACTCTTCCTGTCCTACTCGGTGGACGCGCTTGTGAACAGTGCGGGCAAATTACGGTACCTCTCGGGCGGACAGTTCCGCTTTCCGATGGTGGCGATGGCGATGACCGGCGCCGGCTGGTCCGTTAGCGCGCAGCACAACCACAACCTGGAGGCCATGTTCGTGCACGCGCCAGGGCTGAAGGTGCTGAGGTCTTCGACCCCTGCAGACTTCAAAGGCCTGCTGAAGGCTGCGATCCGGGACGAAAATCCGGTGTTGTTCTTCATCGATCTCGGACTTCTGCATCAGGAAGGCGAGGTTGAGGCGCCGGCCGACGAACTCAGCCCGCTTGGACGGGCCGCGGTGCGACGCGACGGCGCACACGTGACGATGGTCAGTTATGCGAAAACGGTGGGCATTTGCCTGCAGGCCGCCGAGCAGTTGGAGGCACGGCAGATCTCGGCCGAGGTGATCGACCTGCGCAGCCTGAAGCCACTGGACGAGGAGACGGTCTTGGCCTCAGTGCGCAAAACGGGCCGGCTGATTGTGGTGCACGAGGCGAGCGGCCTGTGCGGCATCGCCGCGGAGATCGCGGCGCTGGCGGCGGCGTCGCGTACCACCACGGAACGCGCCGAGACGATCGCGCCGTTGCCGATCCGCACACCCGGCATGATCAGCGCCTCGTAGCCGATCCAGACATCGTTGCCGACGATCGTGTCACCCTTGTACGGAAGGGCTGACAGTGCCGGTTCCGCCCCCTCCCAGCCGTTCCCGAAGATGTAAAACGGGTACGTCGAGATCCCGGACCGCGCGTGGTTCGCACCATTCATGATGAACCGTACGCCGC
>JAWLFM010000179.1:0-5717 GCA_041685565.1 Thioalkalivibrio sp. | reverse complement strand
CTTCATGGGTCTGCCGACGCTGGAAGTCGGCGACATGGGCGAAATGCCCTCCGGCCTGCCGGTGTTCCTGTTCCCGGATATCCCGTGGAACCTGGAGACCCTGCAGATCATCTTCCCGACCGCGTTCGCGCTGGCGATCGTCGGCCTGCTCGAATCGCTGCTGACCGCTTCCATCATTGACGACCTGACCGACACCCCATCCGGCAAGAACCACGAGGCCCAGGGCCAGGGCATCGCCAATATCGTGACCGGCTTCTTCGGCGGCATGGCGAGCTGCGCGATGATTGGCCAGTCGGTGATCAACATCAAGTCCGGCGGTCTCGGTCGGCTGTCGAGCCTGGCAGCCGGCCTGTTCCTGCTGTTCTTCATCCTGGTGCTGGGCGATCTGGTTTCCATCATCCCGATGGCCGCGCTGGTCGCGGTGATGATCATGGTCTCCATCGCCACCTTCGACTGGAGTTCGCTCACCACCCTGCACAAGCTGCCGCGCACCGACGCCGTGGTACTGGTCGTGACCGTGGCCGTCACCGTGATCACCCACGACCTGTCGATGGGCGTGTTTGCCGGCGTGCTGCTCTCGGCGATCTTCTTCGCGCGCAAGATGGTCAAGGCCGTCGACGTGAAAAGCGACCTGTCGGAGGACGGCAAGACCCGCATCTATACCGTTCGCGGCCAGCTGTTCTTCGTCGCCGTGGACAAGTTCATCGACAGCTTCGACTACCGCGAACGCATCCACAACGTCGAAATCGACCTGACCCGCGCCTCGCTGTGGGACAGCTCGGCCGTGGCCGCCATCGACAAGGTCGTCGGCAAGTTCCGCCGCAACGGCATGGAGGTCGACGTGAAGGCCCCGCGCGGCGAGAGTGGTGAACTCCACGACAAGCTTGCCCTGCACGACAAGGGCGCCGACCTGGGGCCGGGCGGACACTGATCCCGCCGTTCGCCTTCGGCACCGTCATTGCGAAGAGCCGAAGGCGACGCGGCAACCTCCATCCGGAGCCATCGGATCCCGAGTCGGTGCCAGCTTTCGGAGGTTGCCGCGTCGCTACGCTCCTCGCAATGACGGTGCTGGCGCCGGCGTCCGCGGACTGGAGAAATTGGACCCCGCGCCGGGGCGTGGCAGGCTAGTCGCATGATGAATCTGCGCCGGCCGGCCGCCCCGGCCGATCCCAGGGCGGAACGCGAACGGATCCGGCGGGCCTTGCTCTGGCCGATGGCCGGGGCCTGCATCCTGATCGTGATCCATGCGCTGCAGGAACTGACCGGCGGCGACTGGTCGCGCCTCGGCATCCTCCCGCGCGACGCGGTCGGCGCGCTGGGCATCCTCGGTTCGCCACTGGTTCACGGCTCCTGGGGCCACCTGCTGGCGAACGTCCCGACCCTCTGGGTGCTGGGCATGCTGACCCTCTATGGCTTTCCCCGCGCCACACGCGTGGCGGTCCCGCTGATCTGGCTGATGGGCGGGCTGGGCGTCTGGTTGTTCGCCCGCGAGGGGCTGCACGTCGGCGCCTCGGGCGTGACCCACGGGCTGATGTTCTTTGCCGTCGTGATCGGCATCCGCCGGCGCGATGCGCTGTCCATCGCACTCGCCATCATCATCCTGTTCCTCTACGGCAGCATGCTGTGGGGTGTCTTTCCCAGCGCCCCCCGGGTGTCGTTCGAGGCGCATTTGTTCGGGGCGGTGGTCGGTGCGGTCTGCGGCTGGTTCCTGTATCGTCGCGACCCGTTCCCGGTATATCGGCGGCACGACTGGGAGAACGATGATCCGACCGACCCCGAGACCCTGCGCAAGATCGAGCAGGGGCGGCTCGACGAGATCGAGCCGAAAGAACCGCCGGAGGGGCCCGGGCGGCGCGACTAGTTGGTCACCCTTTCCCGATGCAGTTCGCTGCGCTCAGTGCATCCTCCGGTAATGGTTCCGCGACGGGGGTTCGTAGGGTGCCGTGAGCGCAGCGAACCGCACCGGCCGCGGCCCGCTCACCGCCCGAAGGTCATGCGCATCCCGGCCATCAGGGTCAGGCCCGGGGCCGGCTCGTAGTAGCGGCGGTTGCCGTCGTTGATGCGGATGTTGTCGACGTTGTCCGCATCCAGCAGGTTGTTCGCGGCCACGAAGGCCTCGACATGGGCATTGCCATCCTGCCAGTGGCGGCCCGCGCGCAGGTTCAGCGTGGTCTGTCCGCCCACCCGTTCGTCGTTGGCGTCGTTCACGTAGCGCCCGCCTGTGTACAGCGCATCGATGGTGAAAAAGTAAGGCCCCTGACGCCAGTCGGCCTCCACGAACAGCTGCTCGCGCGACAGGCCGGGCAGGTGGTTGCCGTCGCGCCGCTCGCCCTGCTGATCCACGAAATCCCGATAGCGGAAGTCGTTCAGGCTGAGCGCGCTGGACAGCGTCCACTGCTCGGTCGCGGCCCAGTCGATCGCCAGCTCGAAGCCGTTGCGCGCGGTTCGGCCGGCGTTGGTGTAGAACGTGCGACCGTCCACGTTGGGCTCCTCGAACGGGGCGATCTCGTCGCGCACGCGGGTCGCGTAGACCGAGGCATCCCAGGCCAGGCGACCGGTCTCGCGGCGGATTCCGACCTCGATGCTGCGCGCCCGCTGGGGGTCGAGATCGGCGTTGAATCCACCGCCACCCTCGGGGTTCGCGAACTCGGTGAAGGTGGGTGTCTCGAAGTTGGTGGCCACGTTCACGTAGGCCCGGTAGTCCGGCTGGAAGTGCCAGATCAGCCCCGCCATCGCGCTGGTCTCGCGGAAGGTCCGCGCATCCGAGCGATCGGGTTCGCCGACCCGGTCAGAGAAGTGGTCGTCGATGGACATGCGGATGCGGTCGTGGCGCGCGCCGAGCACCATGTTCCAGTCCGACCCCAGCGCGGTGTCGGTCTGCACGAACACCCCGCGCGAGCGGGCGCGCTCGCGCTGGTCCAGGGCGAGATCGTCGATCGAGGGCGTGCCGCCCGGGCAGTTCGCCTGTCCCTGGATATCGGTACAGCGTCGGGTGCGGTCGTCGCGTTGTTCCTCCAGGTCGATCCCGGTCAGCACCCGGGTCGGCCCGATGTCCTGCTCGTACTGGGCGTTGAGCCCGTAGAAGTCTCGCTCGTAGGCCACCCGCGAGTCGCCGGGGAATGGCAGTTGCTGCGAGTAGTCGCGCTGGGTCCAGAACCCGCCGAGGCGCAGCTCGCCGGGGCCGAGCGACTGTTCCCACTGCAGCCCCGTGGTGAGCTGTTCGGCCTCCTGTGTGCTGTCCAGTGCCGTGGCCAGGGGTGCGGCCGCGCGCCGGTTCTGGCGCATCTCGTCGCTCGTGAGTCCACCGGGGTCGTCGGTGCGCGGGGCATCGAGGTAGCGCAGGTGAAAGTTGAGCGTCCCCGCCTCCAGTTCCGAGGCGGTGTGCAGGCGCAGGTAGCGCTTTTCGGCGGTGGACTGGTCGCGGTAGCCGTCGATCGCGAAATCGTGCGCGGTCAGGGAGTAGCGATGGGTCCCGTGATCCTGCTCGGCGATCGCCTCGGCGCGGCGATAGCCGTAGCTGCCCAGCATGACCCCGCCGCCGAAGCCGCGAGGATCCCGCCCGTCGCGGGTGCGGGCAGCGATCACGCCGCCGGAGGCATTGCCATACAGTGCAGCGCTGGGCCCGCGCAGCACTTCGATGGCGCGCAGGTTCAGCAGATCGATGGCATCCACCTGCGACTGCCCATCCGGCGTGGTCTCGGGGATGCCGTCCTGCAGGATGCGCAACCCGCGCACGCCGAACGGGGCGCGCGAACCGAAACCACGGATCGAGATTCGCGCATCCTGGGCAAAGTTGTAGCGGTTCTGCGCGAACAGCCCCGGCACACGGTTGAGTGCCTCGTCGAGCTGCAGGCCCTGGCGCCCCTCGGTGGCCTGACGCTCGTCGACCCGGCTGACCGCCGCGGGCAGATCCGCCAGCGGGGTCGCCAACCGCGGCGCGGTCACCGTGATTTCGACCGGATCGAGCACTGGCGGATCATCCTCGGCACCGCTTGCCGGGGATACAACCAGAAGGGGCAGCAGTATCCAGACACCCGGGCGGGGGATCGTCGACTCCGATGCTTCCAACGTCGCACCTCCTCTCGTTCGCCCCGGAACCTCCAGCAGACCGGAAGCCGGTTCCTCATCGGAAGGACCCATCGCCTTGCGGCGGGTTCCGTCCCAGGCCGTGTCATTTCCGCAACGGTGTGGCCTTTTAACGGGATCTTCATCCGCGCTTAACCGGGGCGTCACCCGGCCTCCCCATCCTTACGACCTGTCGAGAGGCACTCGCGTCTCGCCAACGTTCAAACGCAAATAGGGGAGAAATCCATGAACCGCAAGCACCTGCTGACCAGCCTGATCGCCGCCGGCCTGGTCGTCCCGGCCCTGGCCACTGCCGACTGGACGCTCTACGGCCGAGCCCACCTGTCCGCCGATATGCTGGACGACGGCGCCGACTACAGCGAATTCAACGTCTCCAGCAACTCCAGCCGTCTGGGTTTCAAGGGCGAACGCGAGTTTCGCGAGCAGTTGATCGGTATGTTCCAGATCGAGCAGCAAATCGACTTCGACACCGCCGCAGACAAAGATCTCAGCTTCGCAACGCGCGATACCTTCGTTGGCCTGAAAGGTGACCAGTGGGGCATGCTGCGTATCGGTAAGTTTGATACGCCGTTCAAGCGTGCGCGGGGTGAGGCCAACTTCTTTGGCGACCGCGTCGGCGACCTACGCAACCTGGCCCGCTCGGGCGACCAGACCGGGAAGTTCGATCAACGCTTCAATAACAGCATCCACTACCGGACTCCGGCGTTCGGGGGCCTGACCTGGGATCTCCAATACTCCAACGAGACGGGCGACGCCACCACCGAGGATGGCGCGCCCAACAAGGCCTACTCGACCGCGCTGAACCTCAACATGGGGGACTTCAGCGGGGCGCTCGCCTACGAAAAGCAGGAAGACGACGCGGTAGACCCGGATGCAGTGCGTGCCGTGCTGGCCTACAGCATCACACCGGCACTGCGGATGGCGGCGTTCTACCAGAACTCGGAAACCACCAGCGGCGACGAGGCGGATGTGTACGGCCTGGGCGGGCAGTTCCGTCTGACGCCCAGCCTGCGTCTCAACAGCCACGTCTTTCAGCTCGATTCCGATCTGGACGATGCCGACGCGACGATGTACGCGATTGGCCTGGAATACCGCCTCGACAGCGACCTGCGCTTTTACGGCGACATTGCGACCGTCGACAATGACGCCGTCTCCAGCCTGACACCGTGGGGCCAGGCGCGCAGCGCAACGCCGAGCGGTGCCGACGGGGAAACCGCCACCGCATTCTCCGTTGGCATGCGCTACGACTTCTGACGCCGTAGCAAAAGCCCGCCGACAGCCAGGACTGTCGGCGGGCAGGCAGCAAGAGGCCCCCGCCGGACTACGCCCTGGCGGGGGCCTTTTTACGTGGTCAACAGACAAACAGCCCCGGTCCGTAGCGACCGGGGTCGAGCCGCACGCCCCGGCTTCAGGGGCGCTTGGGTGTCTGGTATTCGGCCTCTTTCTGGAAGGGTTCCCAGATGGTTTCGTAGCCGACAAAGCCCTTTTCGTTCGGCTTCATCTGCCGGGTTATCAGAAAGCGTGACTTGCCGTCCGGAACTTCCGGGTGCTTCTTTTCGGGTTGCTGGCTCATGGTGCATTCACCTCGCTGCGATGAAAAAAGAGGGGATGGGAGAAGCCCCGTCTCACCC
>JAWLFM010000178.1:0-5721 GCA_041685565.1 Thioalkalivibrio sp. | reverse complement strand
TCCACCCGGCCGATCAGTTGCTCGACCAGGGGCAGCAACGGAATGCGCTCGCCCTCGACTTCCAGGTCAAAACGCAGATCGAACCAGTCACGATCCGAAGACTCGACCTCGGCATCGATCCCCTCGGCCCGGCGCAGGATCGGCGCATTGTCAGCGTCCGCGACGATTTCCCAACCGCGCGCCTCCAGGTCGGGAATGGCGGTTTCCACAAACTGAAGCCAGTGATGCAGCATGGCGCCGGCGTCGACGGTATCGACATCCAGCTGAAACTGGTGCGGCGGGTCGGAGAGGGGGCGCGTGGCCATGCCGAGCAGGGCCTCGCGCGCCGTCTGCTCCGCCTCGGGGTCGCGCTGCACGCGAACCAGGCGCTTACCCGTGTCCCGTACCGGTTCCGCTGACATTTCGCCCGGGTCCAGGACGACCTCGTCATAACGAAATCCCAGCGCCAGGTGCGCGCCAAAGGGGTCGTGACGTTCGAACAGCAGGTGCAGGCGCGGAACCGGGTCCGCCACCAGGGCTTCGACCTCCACCGGCTTGGGCGTGGGAAGCCCGGGCGCCCGCAGTGCCAGGATGCGGCTGATCCGCGCGGCCTCGTCCGGCGCCACCAGCGGGGCCTGCGGCAGGCGGGCGAGCAGCCGGGCATCGACACCGTCGGGCAAGCGCAACGGGCCGGCCTCGCCGCGCCGGTCATCCACATAGACGGGTGGCTCGAGCTGTGGATAGACATCCAGCGCGGGGTCTGCCAGGCCCAGGCGATACGTCTCGTCATCCCGGGTCCACGTCAGCTCGGCATCCCGCTCCGGGCCGGCCTGCAGGGGAATGTCACCCGAATCGGCCAGAAAAAGGCGCCCGGACTCCAGCATCAGCTTGAGGGCCATGGCACCGGCTACTCCCGCCAGAAGCGCCTCGCCCTGGTACACGAAGAACCCGGCACTCGAGGCCTGCAAAAGCGACAGGATCTCCGCATCGTCGCTCTGCACATACGCGCCGCGCCGCCAGGGGTCGATCAGCGTGGCGAAATTGACCGCGCGGCCACGCCCCCAGGTGCCATCGCGACGGCGGCGCGAAACGACGAAGTTCACGCAAAGCTTGCGGTCGCTCCTCTTGCTCCGCGTCAGCCCGTACAGGAGCCGGTTTTCCGTGCCGTCCGGAGCGGCAGTGGGCGAGGCCTCCTCGGTAACCTGATTCAGCCAGGCCTCGAAGCCCGTCCCGCGCGGCGGGTTCGAGGCAGCCATTTCGCGCCAGGCCAGGCACACGGCCGCCACATGCTTGCATTGATACGCAACCGGACAGGAACAGAACCCTTCGATTTCCACCTGCGTACCGTACTGGCGGACATGGACGTCCTGGGTATACATACGGCTGCCGCTGCCCTGTACCGATCCAAGGAGCACGAATCCGCCCTCTTCCTCCAGCACCCGGACATCTTCCACCCGCCCCTGCTGGAAATAGTCCAGCCCGCGTTCCAGGAACAGCGGGTCGAAGCTCTCGAGCAGCCGGTCAGGAGACAGGTCCATGACTTATCCGTACATCCATGCAGGCAAGGCCAAAGCCTCGGTGTAAAAACCGGAAGACGGTAGCAAAGACGCTCCGCCCGGATCAGATCCGAGCAGGTGCGAAAACTCGCGCAAGGGGGCGGGATACAGAACGCAAGCATCGTAAACAACGACGAAGCGCATGCATCAGTGGCCCATGTCCAGCTCCTGCGCTTGCGCGGCGAGGGCATCCATTGCTTCACGGCTATCGCTGTCCATACGTGCCATGTACCTCATCAGGTCCTCGTGCCGGATTCGGCGATGTGTGCCAGCTTTCCGAAATGGCATCTCTCCCTGTTCCAGCAATTTGATCACGAACGGGCGCGACACGTTCAGGATGCTGGCGACCTCCTGCGTGCTTAGCTCGGCGTGCGTCGGAACGATCGTTACTGCATTGCCTTGCGCCATCTGGACGAGAATATCGCGCAATAGAGAGACCGCCTGCCGCGGCACAATCAAGTCGGTCCCATCCATACGAATCTGCGCCCGCTCGGCTTCGGGCTTCTCCGCTAGCAAGCGGGCCAGTTCACTCGCGCTCTCACGCGCGAGCGCAGCCACTTCGGCATCGGGTAAACCGTTGTTCTGTTCCGTGGCGTTCATGGTGGTTCCTGTACGTTTCCCGAAGAATACAGAAGCACCCGCATCGTAAACGCAATAAACGAAAAAACCCGAACAGAAACCCTGAGGCCTGGCCGGCTACATTGACGGGGCTCGGCAGAAAAGCGCCGCCAGCATTGTCCTGGAAGAGTCTTACCCCACCCAGATGGTCTTGGCGTTGACGAATTCGCGGATGCCGAGTTCGGAGAGTTCGCGGCCATAGCCGGAGTCCTTCACGCCACCGAAGGGCAGGCGCGGGTCACTCTTGACGATGCCGTTGACGAAGGCGCAGCCGCACTCCAGCCGACGGGCCAGGGCCTCGCCGCGCACTGGATCGGCGGTCCAGACGCTACCACCCAGGCCGAAGCGCGAGCGGTTGGCGAGTTCGATGGCATGGTCCGCGTCGTGCGCCCGGGTGACGGCCGCGACCGGGCCAAAGGTCTCTTCGTCAAAGGCCGGCATCCCGGGTTCCACGCCATCCAGCAGCGTGGGCGGATAGAAGTAACCGGCCCCCTCGCGCGGTTCGCCCCCCGTCACCACGCGGGCCCCGGCCGCAACACTACGGGTGACCTGGTCGTGCAGTTCGCTGCGCAGGTCGTCGCGCGCCAGCGGGCCGATGTTCGTGCCCTCGTCCATCGGGTCGCCGATGACCAGCGCCTCGATGGCGGCCCGGAAGCGTTCGACGAAGGCGTCCGCGATGGATTCCTCCACGATGAAGCGCTTGGCGGCGATACAAGTCTCGCCGTTGTTCTGGAAGCGCCCGCGGACCGCCTGCTCCACCGTATGATCGAGATCGGCGTCCGCCAGCACAACGAAGGCATCCGAGCCACCGAGTTCCAGCACCGAGGACTTGAGCGCCTTGCCGGCGGCCGCACCCACCGCACGACCGGCGCCCTCGGACCCGGTCAGGCTGACACCCTGCAAACGGCTATCCGAGATAATGCCTTCCACCGCCTCGGAGCCAACCGGCAGGTTGCGGAACACGCCTTCGGGAAAGCCGGCCGCCATGAACACCCGCTCCAGATGCTCGGCGCAGCCGGGCACGTTGGAGGCATGCTTGAGCAGCACGGTATTGCCGGCCAGGGTGGCCGGGATCGCCTGGCGAAAGGCCTGCCAGTAGGGAAAGTTCCAGGGCATCACCAGCAGCACGGTCCCCAGTGGCTGCCAGGCAATGAACGAGCGGCTCGCATCCGAGGCGACCATGGTGTCCTGCAGAAAATCCGGGCCGTGCTCGGCGTAGTACTCGCAGGCGTTGGCGCACTTGTCGACCTCGGCGCGCGCCTCGGCCAGCCGCTTGCCCATCTCGCGGGTGGCGGTTTCCGCGAGCGGCTCGCGTTCCTTGCGCAGGACCTCGGCCAGGTCGCGCAGGCGGGCGGCGCGCTCCGCGACCGGGCGCGCGGCCCAGTCCGGGGCCGCGCTGGCGGCGCGCGCCAATGCCGCTTCCAGGGCATCCCGATCCATACGCGGATAGCGCGCGAGTGTCTCGCCGGTGGCGGGATTGATCGCGGTGAGTTCGGTCATATCGGTGCCTCGGCGTCAGGGCCCGGAATCCGGGCTTGTTTGAACAATGCAGGTCACCCGAGTATAAGACGTCCCGCACTCGCTTTCGGAAGGACCTTGCCACCATGTCGATCGATTCGATTCGCAATGTCTGCCTGCTGGGCGGCACGGGCTTCGTCGGCCATCACATCATCCGCCGACTGATTGACCGCGGCCTGAAGGTCCGCGTTCTCTCCCGCCGCCCGCATCGCCACCGTGATCTCCTGGTCAACCCCGAGGTGGATCTGGTCGAGGGCAGCGCCCATGACCCCGCCACCCTGGAACGCGTGTTCGCGGGGCAGGACGCGGTGATCAACCTGGTCGGCATCCTCAACGAGCGCGGGCACAATGGAGCCGGCTTCCGTGCGGCCCATACCGAACTGACCGAAAAGGCCCTGGCCGCCGCCGAGGCGCAGGGCGTGCGCCGCTTCCTGCAGATGAGCGCGCTCAAGGCGGACATGGACGACGCCCCCAGCCACTACCTGCGCAGCAAGGGCGCGGCGGAGCAGGCGGTGTTCGCCAGCGAATCCCTGGCGGTCACGGTCTTTCGCCCATCCGTGATCTTCGGGCCCGAGGACTCCTTCCTGAACCGCTTCGCCACGCTGCTGAAGTTCTCCCCGGTCATGCCGCTCGCCCGTGCCCGGGCACGTTTTGCCCCGGTGTTCGTGGGCGACGTGGCGGAGCACTTCGTCGAGGCACTGGAAGACCATGACACTATCGGTCAGGGCTTCGAGCTGTGCGGGCCGAAGACCTACACCCTGGCCGAGCTGGTGCGCTATGTCGGGCGCGCCTCCGGTCACCGGCGCCCGGTGATCGGCCTGCCCGACTGGGCCGGCAAGCTCCAGGCCAGCCTGCTCGAGTTCGTGCCCGGCAAGCCGCTGTCGCGCGACAACTTCGCCTCGCTGACCATCGACTCGGTCTGCGACGGCGAGCAGCAGCTGCCCTGCCCGACCCGACTCGAATCCATCGCCCCCGGCTACCTGGGTGGCGGCGGCGCCGGACGCGAGGCCCGCATGCAGGTACTGCGAACCCTCAACCGCGGATCGGGCCGCGGCTGACCCGGATCGCGAACCCGGGGCCGCCATGCAGACCTATCTCGTCGGCGGTGCGGTTCGCGACCGCCTGCTGGGGCGCCCGTTCACGGAGCGCGACTACGTCGTCGTCGGCGCCACCCCCGAGGCGATGGAGGCGGCGGGCTTTCGCCCGGTCGGGCGCGACTTTCCCGTCTTCCTGCATCCCGAGACCCACGAGGAATACGCGCTGGCGCGCACCGAGCGCAAGACCGCACGGGGCTACCACGGCTTCCAGTTCAACGCCTCGCCCGAGGTCACCCTGGAAGACGACCTCGAACGCCGCGATCTCACCATCAACGCGATGGCCGAGGACACCGACGGCCGTCTGATCGACCCCTATGGCGGGCGGGAAGACCTGGAGGCCCGCCGGCTGCGCCATGTCGCCCCCGCCTTTGCCGAGGATCCGGTGCGCCTGCTGCGGGTGGCCCGATTTGCCGCACAGCTCGCGCCATGGGGTTTCGAGGTCGCGCCCGACACGCTGACGCTGATGCGCGAGCTCGTCACCTCCGGCGAGGTCGACGCCCTGGTACCCGAGCGCGTCTGGGCCGAGTGCGAGAAGGCCCTGAAGAGCCCGGCCCCGCGGCGCTTTCTGGAGGTGCTGCGCGAAGCCGGGGCGCTCGCCGTCCTGTTCCCCGAGATCGAACGGCTGTTCGGCGTGCCCCAGCCCGAGCGCTACCACCCGGAGATCGACACCGGCGTGCACACCCTGATGGTCCTGGACCAGGCGACCCGGCTTTCCGATGTGCCGGAGGTCCGTTTCGCCGCGCTGGTGCATGACCTCGGCAAGGGCACCACCGACCCGGAGATCCTGCCCAGCCATCACGGGCACGAGGAACGCGGGGTGGATCTGATCCGCGCCCTGACCGAACGCCTGCGCATACCCAACCGCTACCGCGACCTGGCGGTGCGCGTGGCGCGCTACCACGGGCTGGTGCATCGCGTCTTCGAGCTGCGCCCGAAGACCGTGATGAAACTGG
>JAWLFM010000177.1:0-5761 GCA_041685565.1 Thioalkalivibrio sp. | reverse complement strand
CTGCT
Organism: Thioalkalivibrio sp.; assembly: GCA_041685565.1. GTDB lineage: Bacteria > Pseudomonadota > Gammaproteobacteria > Ectothiorhodospirales > Ectothiorhodospiraceae > Thioalkalivibrio. The sequence goes on along the minus strand of JAWLFM010000177.1, from coordinate 5,756 downwards.
GCGGCTGCGCGACGCGCATCATCGTCTGCGGCTCCTGGCCGAGGCGCAGCGGGACAGCCTGGTGGAGGCGCGCCGGCGCTCCGCGCTCGGTCGGCAGGGTACCCGCGCCTACGAGGACAACGCATGAGGACCGGCCTGGCGCGGGCCTTGCCAGCAATGGCCGGTCCTGCTCCAATGCAGTTCCCGCCCAGGAGCCCCTCAGGCCATGCCCATGTCCGATGATCCGATGGAACGGGGCCTCGTCTGCGAAGGCGAGGTTCCTTTGGGTTGGGAGCGGGTGACCGAACTGCCGCCGGAGCAGCGCCTGGCGGCCATCAACGCCGCCAATGAATCCCTGATCCGCTCCTGCGAGGGGCTGGAGGAACCGTACCGAAGCTACGAGGAGTCCTCCGACCTGGCGCAGGAACTCCAGCGGCTGGATGCCAAGCTCACCCTGGTGCTGGACATGCTGGCGGAGTCGCTGCGGCGACCGGGTGCCCTGCCGCCGGCCAGCTGGGTGCGCTTCAACGCCCATGGCGTCTCCTGGACGCTCGCGGGAGCGCCGGAGCGGCATCCCGAACCCGGCGCGCTGATCCGGATCGAGTGCTACGTCTGCGCCTCCCTGCCCAAGCCACTGGTGATGTATGGCCGGGTGTCCGGGCCTGCGCAAGACGCTGCGGGGCAGGTCCCGGAGCGGGCGACGGTCGAGTTTCTCGGCATATCCCAGGGCCTGGCGGATGCCCTGGAACGCCTGGTGTTCCGGCGCCACCGGCGCGAGGTGGCGCAGCTGCGCGGGCAGCGCCGGGGCGGGCTTCCGGGCGACTGAACGCACGGGCTTCCCGGGCCGCCATGAGGCGCCTTGGCAAGGCCGAAGGAAAACCCCTACCATGTGCCACCGTGTCCACCCGTGGAGACCATCCCGCGGAGTCCGCGCCGAGCCGTTGGCCCAGCGCGGCCGTTCCGATGCCAGGGAATGCCATGAGCGTGCCAGATGAAACGACCCTAGACACCGGCCTGCCGATGCGGCTGCCGACGCGGGTGCTGCTGTTCGCGGGCCAGCCCGAACGCGCCACGCGGCTCGAGGCGGTGCTGGAGTTCCTGGAGTGCGAGCCGCGGGTCTGCCCCACCATGCCCGATGCCGAGTTCCGTACCGGGGACGGCTGGCTGGCCTGGGTGGTCAGCGGCTGCGTGGGCGAGGGCCTCTCCGACCTGTTGAACGAACTCCCGGAGCGGGCCCCGGGGGTGCCGGTGGTGTTGATCGGCGCCGAGGGCGACTTCCCCCCGCTGACCAAGGCAGCCCAGGGGCAGGTGGTGCGGCGGGTGAACTTTCCGGTGCGCTACCCCGAGCTCATCGACGCATTGCGTTCGGCCCGGCACGCGGTGGCCAATGGCGGGCTGCACGGCGGCGCCCGGTCGCTGGAGCTGTTCCGGTCCCTGGTCGGGAACAACGCCCTGATCCGCCGGATCCGCCGCCTGGTCACCCAGGTCGCGGCCACGGATGCCAACGTCCTGATCCTCGGCGAGACGGGTACCGGCAAGGAGGTGGTCGCGCGCAACATCCATTGTGCATCCAGCCGGCGCGACCGGCCCTTCGTCGCAGTGAACTGCGGCGCCATCCCCGCGGATCTGCTGGAAAGCGAACTGTTCGGTCACGAGAAGGGGGCCTTCACCGGCGCCCTGACCGCCCGCCAGGGCCGCTTCGAGCTGGCCGAGGGCGGCACGCTGTTCCTGGACGAGATCGGCGACATGCCGCTGCCCATGCAGGTGAAGCTGCTGCGTGTGCTGCAGGAGCGGGCCTTCGAGCGGGTGGGCAGCAGCCGGAGCATCTCCTGCAACGTGCGCATCATCGCGGCCACCCACCGGGATCTGGAGGCGGCGATCGACGGCGCGGAGTTCCGCGCCGACCTCTACTATCGGCTGAACGTGTTTCCCATCGAGATGCCGCCGCTGCGCCAGCGGCGCGATGACCTGCCCCTGCTGATCAGCGAACTGACCTCGCGCATGGAGGGCGAGGGCCGGGGCAGCGTCCGCCTCGGGGAATCGGCCATGCGCGCGCTGTGCGCCTACCCCTGGCCGGGCAACGTGCGTGAGTTGGCGAACATGATCGAACGCCTCGCCATCATGCATCCCGGGGACACGGTGGAGGTGCGGGACCTGCCGGCCAAGTTCCACCAGGGGGCGGGTTTCGATCCGGCGGCCGGCGCGGCGGCGGATGCGCCCGAGGACGGATGGTCGGCCGAGCCCCGGTTGCCCGAGAACGGCATGGACCTGAAGGACTACCTGAATGAGCTGGAGATGGGGCTGATCCGCCGGGCCCTGGACGAGTCCTCCGGGGTGGTGGCGCAGGCGGCCAAGCTGCTGGGCATGCGCCGGACGACCCTGGTGGAAAAGATGCGCAAGTTCGGCATCTCGCGCCCGGAAGACACGACGGAAAATTGACGTCGCCGCTGCTTGCCTGGCGCGTTATCGTTGATTCCACTACAGAAATACAATCTGGCATCAATCCTGCTTCGTAACCGGTAAACCGGCGTGGGCGACGTGCATTTGTCGCCGCCGTGTCGGACCAACGACAGGGGAGTTGTCAGATGATCGAGCCTCCAACCGTATTGCTGGTGGACGAAGACCCGGCCCTGCGCGCCCGGGTCCGGGAGCATCTCGTTCGGGATCGATGCCGGGTGCTGGAGGCCGAGCACGGGGAACAGGCCCTGGACTGGCTGGGCCGCGAGGCGGTGGGAATCGTGTTCGCCAGTCGCGAGGCACGGCCGATGGGGGGGGTCGAGTTCCTGCGCCGTACCCGTGCCCGGCCCAGCCAGCCCGATGTCCCCGTGGTGCTGACCAGCTCGGACGGCAGTGTGCAGGCCGCGGTCTCCGCGATGCGGGAGGGCGCGACGGATTTCCTGGTCAAGCCCTTCCGGGTCACGGCCGTCTCGGAACGGATCCGGCAGTTCACCGGCGAGGCCGGCGGCAGCCACCCCGGCCTGGTGCTGGAGGATCCGCGCAGCCGCGAACTCCTGGAGCTCGCCACCCGCGTGGCGGCCTCGGAGGTCACCGTCATGCTCAATGGCGAGTCGGGGGTCGGCAAGGAGGTCTTCGCCCGCTATCTGCACGCGCGTTCGGCGCGTTCCTCCGGACCCTTCGTGGCCATCAACTGTGCGGCCATCCCCGAGAACATGCTGGAGGCGATGCTGTTCGGCTATGAACGGGGCGCCTTCACCGGGGCCTACGAGTCCCGGCCGGGGAAGTTCGAGCAGGCGCAGGGCGGCATGCTGCTGCTCGACGAGATCTCCGAGATGGACCTCGCCCTGCAGGGCAAGCTGCTGCGGGTGTTGCAGGAGCGCGAGGTGGAGCGGCTCGGGGGCAAGCGGACCGTGAGTCTCGACGTGCGCGTGGTGGCCACCTCGAACCGGGATCTGCGCGCGGAGGTGCAGACCGGCCGGTTCCGGGAAGACCTCTATTACCGGCTGAGCGTCTTTCCCCTGCTGATCCCGCCGCTGCGGGACCGTCCCGGCGACATCCTGCCCCTGGCCCGGCATTTCCTGGCCCGCCACGGGCGCGGCATCGACCGTCCGGAGCTGGCGCCCTGCGCGGGCGGACGGCTGGTCAACCATCCCTGGCCCGGCAACGTGCGCGAGCTGGACAACGTGATCCAGCGCGCGCTGATCCTGCGCGACGGCCGCGAGATCGACGCCGCCAGCATCCGCTTCGAGCACGTGGGCCCCGGGGACGGTCCGGTCGGGCGCGAAGAATCGTCGCCGGCCCGCGCCCATGGCGGCGTGCTCGGCGAGGACCTGCGCACACGGGAGGAACAGCTGATCCTCGACGCCCTGCGCGCGGAGCGGGGCCGCCGCAAGGAGGTGGCGGAACGTCTGGGGATCAGTCCGCGGACGCTGCGCTACAAGCTGGCCCGACTGCGCGAGGCCGGGGTCGCGCTGCCCTGATGGCACGATCCCGGGCCATTACAACGTCTTACCGAGGAGCTTGCCATGAGTGACATGCAGATCAGCCAGGTACTCGCCCAGATGCGTGCCCTGGCCCAGAACGCCGGCGTCGCCGAGGCTGCGCCGCAGGGGCCGCCCAAGACGGACTTCGCCAACCTGCTCAAGCAGAGCCTCGATCAGGTCAACCAGACCCAGCAGGACTCCCGCACGCTGGTCACCGCCTTCGAGAAGGGCGATCCCAACGTCAGCCTGGTGGAGGTGATGGTGGCCTCGCAGAAGGCCAGCGTGGCCTTCAACGCAACGGTGCAGGTGCGCAACCGCCTGCTCACTGCGTACCAGGAAATCATGAGAATGCCGGTCTGACCGGCGCGGAATCGAATCCATGGCGAATTCACTGGCAACCATCAATGACCAGGTGCGCGGGCTGGCCAACCTGCCCCTGGAGCGGCAGATCGGCCTGATCCTGGCGATCGCCGCCTTCGTGACCCTGGTGGTGACCCTGGTCCTCTGGCTGACCCGACCCAGCTACGTGGTCATGTACCCCAACCTGCCCGAGAACGAGAGTGCCCGGGTGGTGGAGGCGCTGGAGCGCAATGGACTCCGTTACCGGCTCGATCCCGGCTCCGGGGCGGTGCAGGTGGCCTCGAGTCAGCTGCACGAGTCGCGGCTGAAACTGGCCACCGAGGGGCTTCCCAAGGCCTCCGGATTCGGCTTCGAACTCCTGGAACAGGATCAGGGCCTGGGCACCAGTCGGCTGATCGAGGACGCGCGGTACCACCGGGCCATCGAGGGCGAGCTGGCGCGCTCCGTCGCGACCCTGGACAGCGTGGAGAGCGCGCGGGTGCATCTGGCCCTGCCGCGGCAGTCGGTGTTCGTGCGCGACCGCACCCAGCCCACCGCCTCGGTGCTGGTGAACCTGTATGCGGGGCGCAGCCTCGACGAGAGCCGGGTGGCCGGCATCGTGCATCTGGTCTCCTCCAGCATCCCGGACCTCGAACCCGAGAACGTGACGGTGGTGGACCAGCGGGGACGCCTGCTGACGCGCCCCTCCGGCGGACTCGACGGGCTGGCCGCGAGCGGCCAGCAGCTCGATTTCACCCGCCGGCTGGAAGAGACCTATGTGCGGCGCATCATGGAGATCATCAGCCCCATCGTGGGCGCCGACGCCTTGCGTGCGCAGGTCGCGGCGGATCTGGATTTCTCCAGGGTGGAACGCACCACGGAGGCCTATGACCCCGACTCGACGGCGGTGCGCAGTGAGCAGGTCTCCGAGGACGAGAGCCGTGGCCAGGGCATGCTCGGGGTTCCCGGGGCGCTGACCAACCAGCCGCCCGAGGCGGGTGTGCTGGAAGGGCCCGATGCGGCGCCGGACAACGGCCGCGACGCCCCCGGCTCCAGCAGCCGCCGTACCGTGCGCAACTTCGAGGTGGACCGGACCATCAGCCATGTGCGCGAGGCGCCGGGCGGACTGCGACGCCTGTCGGTGGCGGTGGTGGTGGACTACCGCGAGCGCCTGAACGAGGAAGGCGTGATGGAACGGGTCCCGCTGGACGAGGCCGAGATGGAGCGCATCAATACCCTGGTGCGCGAGGCGGTGGGATTCGATGCCGCACGCGGTGACAGCGTGAATGTGATCAATGCCTCCTTCCGCGCGGTGGAAACGCCGGCCCCCCTGCCCGAGCCGCCGGTGTGGCAGGAAGCCTGGGTGATGGATCTGGCGAAGACTATACTCGCGGTGATCGTGGTGCTGATCCTGGCGCTGACGGTGGTCCGGCCGATGCTGCGCAGTCTCGCCCAGCGCGGATCCGCGGCCCGGCAGGAACAGATGGCCCTGCCCCG
>JAWLFM010000176.1:0-5792 GCA_041685565.1 Thioalkalivibrio sp. | reverse complement strand
GAAAGCTCGTGAGCGTCTTCGCGCCTTCGTCCCGCCCGCCAGTCTGGAGAGAGACCCCCTGCTCCGGCGACAGTATCTCGTGGGGAACGTCGGGTAGCGATTCGGAACGCAGGCTGGGCATTGGTGCAAGCGCTGTGCGGAGTTCGGTGATCGGTTCGGATATCCGCCCCTCCCAGCGCGTCGCCCAGCCGTCGCGGTTCTGCAGGCCGCGCGTCACGCCGTTCTGGGGTATTTCGATCCACTCCACGCCCCGGTCGCGGGCCCATGTGGCGACGCGTCGGTCACGATCGAAGGTCCAGCCGTTGCCCGTCTCCTCGTGCGACCAGAGGGTGGAAAATCCAGTCGCGCGGCGCAGTTCGTCGAGCACGGCGGTGACGTTGCCGCGGCGCAGGATCAGAGGCTGGCCCAGGCGGGTCAGGTCGCGGTCCAGCATCTGCAGACAACTGCAAATGAACGCCCAGTGGCGCCAGGCCGCGTCGGGCTGCTCCCAGAGCTCGGGTTCGATCACGTAGAGCGGGATCACAGGACCCCGCTCGGCGGCGACGGCCAGCGGGCGGTGGTCCTGCACGCGGAGATCGCGCTTGAACCAGACCAGTTGTGGCGAACGGGCGATGGGCCGGGTCACAGGCGTACCCCGTTGGCATCGGCCCGAGAGCAGAGAGAATAAGACGCAGCCCCGGCATCGTCTGCGTCAGCGTGGGCTTTTCGCAACCCGCGTTTCAGTTTCATCCGCCGGCTGCACATGGCCGCGACGCTCGAAGCCATTCAGGACGCACAGACGCCGTCCCGGCATCGGCGCCGCCAGCGCCAACGGGCAAAACGTCCGTACGCGAAGTCGAGCAGCGGGATCAGTCCGGGCACCGCCGCCACCACGCGGGCCAGCCAACGGTACCGGGGGAGTTCCCGCCAGATCGCGACGAACGCCGGCACACCGGTATGCAACTCCCCAGTACCGCTGCGGACGTGCAAGCGCTGCATCGCCGTTTCCCAGCTCACGCCCACCTCGGTGACTACATCCGGCTCGCGGTGGATGTCCAGCCAGTGGATCCGGCCGGCGTCGTCCAGGCGCTGGTAGTGGGCGATCTCGCGGCGGCACATCGGGCAGCCGCCGTCGAAGAAAACCGTCGTTCGCTCTGGGCCAAGCGAACTTTCGGTGGGCCGGGGACCTTGTTCGATGGGCATTGGGGGGTTCACTCGGGTTCTGCGGAATCCTTGGACATTGGCCTGCGTCGGCACCGTGAAGATGGCGGCAGCGAGCACCCGATACAGGTTGTAACGGCAGATGGGACGGAGCTCTGCCGATTCAGAGCACGCCCGCTCGCGATGGTTCCCCGCCCCCCATCCCCACAGTGGAACCACTACTCGTCTACCGGTCGGGGGACGATCCCATGTCGAATTGGCTGTGCCTTTCCTGTTGATCGAATGGAACTGGATCGAATCAATTCAGCCGAATCGGCTTGAGAGAAACGCACGAACACTGCGTTTTGGCGGTGGGTTCTCCCGATGGTTCTGTGATCCACAGGTATTTAGCACGGATGAAAATCGCGATTATCGGAGCTGGCATGGCCGGCCTGAGTGCCGCCAACCGGCTGCGCGAAGCCGGGACGGATTGCACGGTCTTTGAGAAAAGCCGGGGCCTCGGCGGGCGCATGGCGACGCGCCGCGTCGGTTCGCTTCAGTTCGACCATGGCGCGCAATACTTCACGGCTCGCAGCGTGCGTTTCCAATCCCGGTTGGTGCGTTGGCAGGCAGAAGGGAGCGTAGCGGAATGGTTGCCTGGGAAATGGGTCGGAACACCAGGCATGACGGCGCCGGCCCGAGCACTCGCAGCGGAGCTCCGAGTGATCCGCGAGTGCCGGATAACCGGGCTTGTTGGCGGACCCGGACACTGGCGACTTGTCTCGGACACCGCGCCGGCCAGCGCGATCGCTCAGGAATCGTTTGACGCGGTGATCATGGCCATTCCAGCTCCCCAGATCGACCCGTTGGCGGCTTCGGCCGGAATCCGCTTCGCCGAGTTGGCACGTGTCCGCTACGGGCCCTGCCTGACCCTGATGCTGGCCTTCGACCAGCCCACCGAGTTGCACGAACCGTTTTTCAGCCCGAGCCACGGGCCGGTCGCGTGGATTGCACGGAACAACAGCAAACCCGGTCGAGACGATTCGCCGGAGACCGTGGTCGTGCAAGCGACACCCGCGTGGTCTCGAGCACATCTCGATGCCCCGACGGAGCATACGGCGGACGCCCTGCTCCACGGCCTTCGTCCACAGATTGGCGATGCCGAGCCGGTGTTTCGGATGGTCCACCGGTGGCTGTACGCGCGGGTAGATCAGACCGCCGGAGTCCCGTTCCTCTGGGACCCGGCTCGGCAGGTGGGTGCCTGCGGCGACTGGGCGGGAGGCCCCCGCGTAGAGTGTGCGTTCGACAGTGGCGAGGCCTTGGCTTCTGCGATCATCGAAGCACGCCCCTGAACCAAGCGTTTCGAACAGACCGGAGGATGAGCCGTCGGATGCGTGCCCAAGGCAACCCTGAGCCCATTCTGTTTCCTCCAAAACGCAGCGAGGCGCTGGCCCGCCTGGCGGCCTTTGTGCCGAACGCCGGCCGACGGTACGCCGCGGAACGCAACCGGGATCCGGGACCGGGCTTGCGCGACAACGTTTCTATGCTCTCGCCCTACATCCGCCACCGCGTGCTCACCGAACACGAGGTGCTGGCGGCGGTGATGCGACAGCATTCGCCGCAGACGGCGGGGAAATTCATCCAGGAAGTGTTCTGGCGAACCTACTGGAAGGGATGGCTACAGATGCGGCCGCAGGTGTGGCAGGCATTCCTGGAGGAGCGCGATGCGGATCGCGAGCGATTGGAACGGTCGTCGGACCTGCGCGCGGCCGTGGCCTGTGCCGAGGAGGGTCGTACTGGCATCGGTGGATTCGACGACTGGGCGCGGGAACTGGTGCAGACGGGTTATCTGCACAATCACACGCGCATGTGGTTCGCCTCGATCTGGATTTTTACGCTGCGCTTGCCGTGGAGCCTGGGCGCCGATTTCTTCCTGCGCCACCTGCTGGATGCCGACCCGGCCTCGAACACGCTCGGTTGGCGCTGGGTGGCCGGGATCCAGACGCCCGGCAAGACCTACCTGGCACAGCCCGACAATATAGAGAAATTTACGGGTGGCCGTTACCGGCCGAAGGGGTTGGCCTCGCAGGCGCAACCCATCCGTAGCGAGGCGCCACCCCACCCGACGCCCCTCCGGCCAGCGGCCGCCCTGCCCTTCAGACGCTCAGCCATCCTCCTGCTACATGGGGACGATCTCGCCGCGCACGAACTCATCCCGCCCGGGACCGACATTCGCGCCACCGTGGTTGCAGCCAGCGGCCATCCGGACCACCCATGGCCTTTCGGCCGGCGCGCGAGCCGCTTTGTCGCGTCATTAACGGCGGACACGGCAAACCGTCTGACGCGCGATGGCAAGACCAATGTGCACATCATCGATGTACTGCAAGCCGATGCGCTACGCCGGCACTGTGACCACAACCAAGTGCGTACCATTGTGACCACGGAGGCCCCGGTCGGCCCGCTGGCAGACGGCCTACAACGCCTCACACGCGAACTCGCGGGCGAAGGGATCGAAATCGTGCCGCTACGCCGTCGTTGGGACGATCTCGCCTGGCCCCACGCCACGCACGGCTTCTTTCGCTTCAGGCAACAGATCCCGGAGCTCATTGCCTGCAACGGTCTGGGCACACCCGAGCCGCTGTCCGAGTAGCGGTTCACGGAGCCTGGAGCGACCGCAGTGGGATCCGCGTCGAATCAAATACCGCGCCATCACATCCCAGCCTGAGCCTGTACGCATCGCCCGGGAAACCCAAAACCCGGCTCACTCTGCGGGCTCGGAACCATTCGCGGAACTCCCGGTTCCCACACGCATTGCCGGAACTCCCCGGCAATCCCGAGCACCGCTTCACACCCGAATCCATACGGAGAATCTGGGATGAAACAGTCGTACCGAATGGCTCTCGCAGCCAGCCTATTCACGCTTTTCGCATCGCCGGCATTCGCTTATCACGGCATGCACGGCGGCACCGACCGCGCAACCGCGGCGACCGGCATGCCCTACTCTGGAAGCCACGCAGGCTGGGACCGTCGGCAGCATGACCGCTACGGACCATGGATGCATCCGCGCCACCACCGCCCCATGCCCCCACCGCCACGGTTCTACGGTCCGCCCCACAGAGGGATGAAGGGCATGGGTCCATACGGGCCGATGCATCATGGCATGCCGTATCACGGCACCGGGAAGGCCGGTCCGACTCGCAAAGGGGGATACGGACCACAGCAATACGGCAAACCGGAACAGGCCGCCGCTGGCAATTCCATTGTCGCGGTAGCACAAACTGCCGGTGGTTTCGACACCCTGCTCGCGGCAGCGACCGCAGGTGGCCTCGCCGAGGCGCTGGCAACCAACGGGCCGTTTACGGTCTTCGCACCGACCGATGCGGCCTTTGCCGAATTGCCGCAGGCAGCTGTGAACAACCTGCTGCAGCCCGAGAATCGTGAGACCCTGGCCTCGCTGCTGCAACACCATGTCGTCGCGGGCCGCGTTGACGCGGCCGGTGTCATCGAGGCTGGAGAGCTCGAGAGCCTGGCGGGTACTCCGCTGACTGTCGAAGTGGAGGGCGATGAAGTCCGCATTGGCGGGGTGCGCATCGTGCAGACCGACATCGGAGCGGACAACGGCATCATCCATGTCGTGGAGCAGGTGATGTTCCCCGCGGGATTCGCGTGCATCGCCACCGTGGCCCAGCGTGCGGGGCAGTTCAACACCCTCCTCGCGGCCGCCGAGGCGGCCGGCCTGAAGGACGCGCTGTCCGTGCAGGGACCGTTTACGGTCTTCGCGCCGACGGACGACGCGTTCGCAGCGCTGCCGGAAGGCACGGTGGAGAATCTGTTGCAGCCGGAGAACCGGGCTGAGCTCGAGCGCCTGCTGCAGCATCACATCGTCGCGGGCCGTCTTCCCGCCGAGGAAGTACTCGCCGCCGAATCCCTGGAGACCCTCGCCGGCACGACGGTGCAGGTCACCCTGGATGGTGAGCAGCCGCGAGTCGGCGGTGTGGACATCACGGCAACCAACGTGATGGCCGGCAACGGGGTGATCCACGTGATCGACGCAGTGCTGATACCCTGAGTCGTCAGCCCGCCCGATTGATGTACTGCGTGCGGCCACTGTCCGGACGTTCTACAGTGGCCGCATTCTCCCCAGATCGGGCAACGCCTGATCGGAACCCGACGGACCCGGTGATGTCCGACTCGCCATGGATTCTCTGGGTACTTCCTATCGTGCGGTCGTGGTCGGCGCCACCGGTGGTTTGGGAAAGGCCTTCTTCGAGCATCTGAGCATCGATCCAAACTGCGGGCATGTCGCAGCGCTCTCACGCAACTCGGAGCCACCGATCGATGTCACCAGCGAGGCAAGCGTAGCCAGTGCGGCCGGATGGCTGCGCGCGCGATCGGCCGAGTGGGATCTGATCCTCGATGCCACGGGGGTATTGACCATCGCGGGTCACCGCCCGGAAAAGCGACTCTCGGAAATCGATCCAACGCTGATGGCGCAGGCTTTTGCGGTGAATGCGATTGGCCCCGCTTTGCTTCTGAAGCATCTGACGCCGCTGTTGCCCCGCAAGCGCCGCGCGATCTTCGCGTCGCTCTCGGCCCGGGTGGGATCGATTGAGGACAATCGTCTTGGCGGCTGGGTGAGTTACCGGGCGTCCAAGGCTGCCCTGAATCAGATT
>JAWLFM010000175.1:0-5831 GCA_041685565.1 Thioalkalivibrio sp. | reverse complement strand
CTCGGCCGGCGGTGCGCCCGCGAACTGCTCCGTCAGCCGCTCGAGTTCGGTCATGACCGAATCCTTGCTCTGCAGCACGTCCCGAACCTTCCGGGTCCGCCCGCCCTGACGCGCGAGATAGGTCCAGAGCGCCACCGCATTCAACAGCGGATAACTGGCCAGACGCCCAGTGACGGAGAGCGCCCGGTTCGCGGCGTCGCGGTAGATGGAGTAGGCCGTCAGCAGGGAATCACGTGCCTGCTCGCGCGCGGCCGCCGTCACCTCCGGTTGGGATGTCGCCGCGGCCCTCGCGGCATGGATGATCCCATGGTGCTTGTAGGCGCTGGCCCGGATCAGGGTCCGCTCGGTATTCTCGCCCAGGGTCATCAGGGTATCGGCCAGCGCAACGGCCTCCCCGGCGATGCTGCTGGCTTCTTCCAGCCGGGCCAGAACGGCGTTCTCTTCCGCCTCGGGATCGACGCCCGCGAGGCGCTGCTCCGCCAACCGGGCCAATGCGTTGACCCGGTTCTGCAACGCCTTGACCGTTGTCCCGCCGTCCTCGCAGTCCAGTGCCTGCGCGGTCCATGCGGCCGACCGCTCGAAGTCGCCGAGCTCATGCCAGGCAGCCCCAATGGCGCTGCTGGTGGCCCCCGTCTTCAGGTGGGGCCGTTCCTCCAGCAGGGCTTCCAGATGCTTGAGCCGAGCGACGGGATCCCGCGGTTTCAGCGCGTCCGGCTCCATCCGGCGCGTGTGGACCTCGCTGCGAATGTTCTGCGCCGCGATCTCGACCTCGTGGGCGCTGTGGAAGGTCGGTCCGGCCGGAACCTGGGGGCTGTTGTCGTCCCCCGGTCCGCTGGACATCGCGGATCGCGGTACGCCGGAGGCCGTCGCCGATGCCTGGCGCAGACGGAACGCATAGTCGCCATAGCACTGGTACGCACCCCAGGTATCGCTGTCGCCATAGGCGTCGTACACCGCCCTGCGGGCAGCGGTCGCCGCCTCGCCAAAGCTCAGGCCCGAGAGCATGGCATCATAGAAGGTCCCGGCGAAGCCTGCGGCGGCGGCGTCGTCCACCGCCCAACCGGCCGCGATCACGCACTTGGCGCCAGCCCGGATGAATGCGGTACCCAGGTTCGCCGCCAGGGTGTAGCGCGGACCGCCAGGTGGCGGCTCGCGGTTCGCCCCCAGGTGGCAGCAATTGATGAACACGAGCTCCGGCACGCAGGGCAATGCCCGAATCTCCTTCGGACCCAGCACGATCCCGTCACCGAGCAACATGCCGGTGCTGGCCCGATCCGCGCCGGTGACGGCGTCCCTCATCGGGTGATCGACCACGCCATGACCGGCAAGGTGGATGATCTGGTAGTCATCGTTGGTCAGCGCCATCACGATGTCGATGCTCCGGCGTCGGATCATGGGCTGGCCGGAATCGAATCCGCCGTGATTGAGCCGCTCGGAGACCAGCGACGCCTCGGCCACGGCTCCCGGCAGCGGGGGGAATCCTTCCCCGGCCAGGGTGTCGCCCACCACCAGGGCGCGGCCATTGCGCCGGGTCGGCCGGGGTGGTTCGCCGGAGCGATCATACAGCTGCCGGACCATCCCGATGCGCGTCGCCAGCGGACGCGGATCCCGGCTGCGCCGGTCCGCCAGCAGTTCCCAGGGATACCGGGCCGACCGATCATCCACCAGCAGCACCATGCCGCCCTGCGCCTCGACCTGCGACTTGAACGCCACCGGGATCAGCAGTTCGAACAGGCTGAAACCGATCGCCTGATTGGCGGCCGTACTCGCCGTCGCGACCTCCAGCATGCGGTCGATCAGCGCCGTCTGCATGGGATGAGTGCGCACATCGATACCGGCACGATCGGTCAGTGGAGCGAAATCCAGCCCGTCCCCGTTCCCGGTCACCTGGATCCGTCGCCACCAGGGTTCGGCCTCGTCGAAGAACGGGCGCTGCAGCCCGCCAGGCATCGACTTCAGGGAAAGATCGACGCTGAGGGACTGGCCCAGGTCACGGCTGACCCGCTCGCAGGCATGGGCGATGCCAATCGCCGCGTCCTCGAACAACTCGATGATGTCGATGCGCTGCAGCAATGGGGCATCCAGCTCGCGCAACTGCCGATTGGCATCGACGATCGCCTCCAGGAGGGCCTTCACTGCATCGACGCGTGCTAGCCCGCCCACGCCCGAGCCGATGACCAGAGAGGCCAGCACCAGATCGCCTGCGGCGGCGCCCCCGCGTTCACCACACTCGCGCAGCCGGGCGCCATGGTCCAGCCCGTAGCGGATCAGCGCATGACCCAGGGTCTCGCGCAGGCTCGCCGCCGAGAGCTGCCCGAGGGTACCCAGTCCGACCACCACGGCCCCCTCGCTGCGCTGCGCACCCGGCTGCACCACGATTTCGACGGTATTCAGGGGCCCAGGATAGATGTTTGCGCGATGCAAGGCGGTCAAGCGCCCGCCAAGGGCACGGTCCAGCGCGGCCTCGGAACCGGTGATGCTCTCGCCCTGATAGTGGCCGAGCATGACCGGCAGGTCGGCATAGTGGATGTTGCCATGGCGGATGCGTACTCGGCAGGGCCGCAGCGCTTCCTCGCGTGGGCCGAGCGATGGCGGCGTGCCGTGCAGTGCGGCGGCCTCGAGTTCCGCCTGGTTGGGAAACAGCAGCGGGGTATCGGACTCCACGTCAGGCACTGCCTCCAGCCCGCGGGCCGCCGGAGGCCGCTGGGAGAGCAGCCGTGTGCCGCCGGACTCCAGCAGTTCCTGAATGGCCGGGAATGCCGCCGGAGCACACAGCAGATCCCCGTGCTTGACGCGCGGCAGGTACCAGCATCGTCCGTCCTGCAGCCACCGGGGCGTGGCCCCCCATGGGGTCAGGCCGTCACCCTCGGCACTGTACTCGAACCTCAGCCTCGGTCCCTCGACCCGCATCCCCACCGGCGTGGCGCTATCCTGCCCGGCGAGATACAGGACGCGGTTGGCGTGTAACGGCGGCACCTCGACGTCGATCCGGCTGCGTACCGCAAAGGCCTCCTGCAATGCCTGCGCGTCCGGATGTGTCCAGCGCCTTGCAAGCGCCGGGGCGAGACGGACCCAGTCCCGATCGTCAAAGGCGTTCCACCCCGTCCCCGAGAGGCCCGCGCCGGGCAGGGTCTCCAAGAGCCCCGGGTAGTGGCGGAACTGATCGATCAGCTCCAGGCGGCTATGCTTGAAGTCCACCACGGCCAGCAGGCGCAGGAGTGGGTGCTGGCCGGCCAGCAGCTGAACCGAATCGAAGGTACCCTGCAGGGGCGTGCCGGCCATCACCAGCCGCATGTCCCGGTCGCGGCACAGCCGATCCCACAGCCCCTGGGAATCCGTGGCCAGCCAGAACAGGGCCAGCCAGCCGCCCATGGAGTGCCCGAGGATCCGCAGCTTCAGCGACTCGGCATCGGCCTCGCGGGCCAGCATGGCCAGGGTCGCACCAAGCCCACGGGCGTTCTCCCGCAGCGACAGCCGCCAGTCGTAGTCGAAGACCTCGACCCGATGCCCCCGCTGCTCCAGATATTCCGCCAGCGCCGCATAGCGACTGGGAAACCAGCCATCGGGCGTCACCTCCCGGCCGGTCTTGCGGACATCCAGCCGATGCATTCTCCCGACTGCGATATTCGCCGGATGCAGCCAGACGCGATCCCCGTCCGCACGCAGGTGGGTGCCGGGCAACCCGGGCAGCATCACCGTGATGCACCTTGGACGGACGCGGCCTTCGCCACGGCTCTTGGCCTTGACCGGTTCGGCCTGCAACGAAACGAACCCCGGGAGGCTGGGCTGATTGCCGGACAAGGCCTGCACGATGGCGTTGAAGGTCCGGCGGTTCGCAAAATAGGAGAAATGATTGACCGGCTGATGTCCCCGGCCATCGTCGAGGAAGTGCACACCGGGAACCCGGCGTGGATGACCGCCGACCATCGCATCGGTCTCCACCACCCAGTCGTTGGCCTGCCAGTAATACAGATTGGTCAGGGCCACCAGCAGGGTCTGACGCAGGCCGCCGCCGATGCTGGAGTTGCCCGCGATCACCGAGAGATCGGCATCCACCTTGATGCCCGGGTCATTGATGAAACGGGCCAGACCGCCGTCCGGCACCATGGCCTTGATACCGGGCAGCAGGCCGTCGTCGAAGCGCTTGCGCGCGACGGCGATGGCCAGGCTGCGCAGCGCGCCCACGAAGGCGGCGCCCTTCGGCCCCAGCACCTTGGCGCCGGCGAGCTGGACGCCGGAGAGGATCAGGTTCAGGTAGACATCGAGGCGCCCGGCCGCCAGGGTGGTGCCCCGAGACGGGCAGCCCACGCGCACGAAACGCTCCACCCGCGGTCGCTTCCCGGCCAACAGGCCGTTCAGCCGTTGCAGTTCCGCGGCAATCGCCTCCCGCGCTTCCCGGGTATCGGCATCCTCCCCTGGATAGGCGGTGAAATAACGTTCCATCTCCGTGTCGGTGATCGGAACCGCGCGGCCCTCGACGCGGCCGCGGCAGAGCAACTCACCCACCAGGCCACCGCGCGAGTGCGAGATCAGGTGCAGCGGCTGATCCAGGGGCAACCGCTCCAGCAGCTCGCAGGCGTTATGGATCGGACTCTCGCTGAGCGTGCGGTGTTCGAGCGTGTAGACCCGGCCGTCGTACAGCCGCTCGATCTGCTCCAGCCAGGTGTTGCGGTGGGCATCGCTCCACAGGCCGTTGAAACTCCCGACGGTGCTCGATGCGGTACCGTGCAGCAACACCAGAATGGGCTTGCCCGAGGCCGGGATGGGTTCATCCACCGACTCGAACACGGGTTCCGCCGGTCCGCGCTCGAAGCGGCAGCGATGCACCCCGGTCCGGTTCTCCAGCAACTGCGACTCCACCTTCGCAATCGCCTTACGCACGACGGCGATGGCCGTTGCATCTTCCAGTTCCTTGCCCCACCGCAGTCGCGGGATGACCAGTCTCCGGATCCAGCGCCCAATGCCTCGTGCCGGCGCCCCACCCCGCCCCAGCGCCGTCTCCGCACCCAGAATGAGTGTGTCATCCCCCTGCCCCGTCAGTTCCTGCAGGCGCTCCAGCGTCAGCCAGAGTTCGCCCCCGTCGGCCAGTTCCACCTGCACGATCTGGTCGGCGGGATATTCGGCGCTGATCTCTGCTCCCTCAGCGCGGGCGGCTCCGACCGCATGCGCCGAAACCGACTCGATCACGAACAGGCCGTCAGCGGCCTGATTGATCGCCTCCTGTTCCCGGACCTCGTCCGCCCTGGAGCCCGCCTCACCGCGACTCACCAAGGGTTCGGTCGCCATCACCAGCCGGATCGTCTTGCTCGCCATTTGTACCGCTCCATGGATACCATCAGCCGAGTGTTGTCGAGAAATCGACGATAATCAAGGAGATTCGCAGGGCGCTTCATCCGATATGACCACAGGCAGCCCTGCTCGGCAGGGCGGGCGACCGCGGCGGGGCAAGGTGCCGGCGGGCCGCAGCTCGGTATGGGCACTGGACCTGCCTCCCTATGCGAATGCGAACGCTTCTTGTTTCGTTCTCGAGCCGCGTTTATACTGGGCTCCACACCGGAGCAACCCTCGACATGGATCCGCAAACACAAAGGCCCTTTCCTCTGGCCATGGCAACAGAAGACCAGCATGTGCGCGTGGTGAGCCTGCGCGCGGGCCACAGCCTGGACCGGCGCCTAACGGAGATGGGCATCAACGTCGGCGTGGATCTCTGCGTCGTGCAGCGTCAGGGGGGTAGCCTGGTGGTCGCGCGCCAGGGAACCCGTATCGCCATCGGCGCCGGCATTTCCATGAAGGTCATGGTTGTGGCGTTCTGAGCGTTTTCCCGAGTGCAT
>JAWLFM010000174.1:0-5843 GCA_041685565.1 Thioalkalivibrio sp. | reverse complement strand
TCGGTAGGCCGGGCCTCCTCGGTGATCTCCACCGGCGTCTCGTTCTGGAGCTTCAGCAGGCCGCTGCTTGCGACGCGCTCGCCGGCCACGAGCCCCTCGGTGATGCGGATCAGGTCGCCCCTGCGCTCTCCCGTCTGCACGAACCGCTCGCGCACCCGCAACGCGCCCTCGTCATCTTCATAAATTACGAACACCGAGTTGCCGAAGGGATTGAAACGTATGGCCGTCTGGGGAACCACGATGATCTCCTGGGGTTCGCCCAGCGTGAGGGTCACACGGGCGAACTGACCGGCACGCAGGCGCTGTTCCGGGTTGTCGAGCAAGGCCTGCACCTCGAAGCTGCGGGATGCACTACGCACCCGCGGCTCGATCGCGTTGATCACGCCCTCAAAGCGGCCCGGAAGGGAATCGACAGCGACGGTAATCGACTGCCCCGTCCGAATCTGATCCAGACGTCGCTCGCTCAGCGTGAAGTTCACGAAGATCGGATCGACCGATTCCAGGGTGACGATGGGATCGCCGGGCGACACGAACTGCCCGAGATTGACGCGTCGTATTCCCAGAATCCCGGCGAAGGGTGCGCGCAGGCTCTTCTGCCGGATGCGGGCGTGCTGCGCCGAAACGGATGCCCGGGCCTGTTCCGCCTCACTCTCTCGCCGCTGCACCTCGGCCTCGGAGATGTTCCTTTCCTGCTGCAGTTGACGGGCCCGACGTAATTCCTGGTCTGCCAGACGTGCCGCGGCCTGCAGGCTCACCAGCTGTGCCTCATCGGTCTCGGTATCCAGCCGCAGCAGCTCGGTATCCGCCGGGACCTCGGTGCCCGACTCGAACAGGATTTCGTGCACGATGCCCCCGACCTCCGTCGTCAGGGTCGTCCCCTGCACCGCCTCCAGGGTGCCCACGGCCCGGATCTCGGGAGTCCAGCGGGCCACTCGGGCCTCGGTCGCGGTAATGGTCGCGGTGGGCTCGGGCATCTGGTCAAAGAAGTCATCAATCTGGGCATCGATGAAGGCCTTGAAGCCGAAGATGCCGCCGAACACGATCCCGACCACGA
This sequence comes from Thioalkalivibrio sp., assembly GCA_041685565.1. Lineage (GTDB taxonomy): Bacteria > Pseudomonadota > Gammaproteobacteria > Ectothiorhodospirales > Ectothiorhodospiraceae > Thioalkalivibrio. Next base: position 4,789 of record JAWLFM010000174.1, on the reverse strand, counting down.
GCAGCATCAGGATGAAGCGTTTGGTCATAGTGAGCTCCGTGGGCCAGGGTGCTGCGAGTCTCGGGCCGATTTCGGGTTGATGCGCCGCTGCATTGGGCGCGGTTGCAGGACAGGTTCAGGGGTGGTGCCGCGGGGCGTATGCGATTCAGGATACGACGCGGATGATAGTGCCACTGGCCGCGCCTGGTTGCATCGCGGCCTTTCCGCCGATGCAAGATTTCCGTCCGTCTGCCACCAGAGGCTGATCGGCAATGCGCAAGACTTCCGGCCTCCTGCGTGGGAGGGCCGGGTGAGTGTACGGAGGGTGGCTGGCAGGGGCACTTCATCGGGTCGGACGGGTCTATCCGAGGGGCATTGGCAAGTTGGTTCGGGAGGTACGCCGCATTGACGCGCATTCGCACCCACTATGACAACCTGCAGGTGCAGGAAGGGGCGAGCCCGGAAGTGATCGAGGGCGCGTGGCGGGTGCTTGCCCGGAAATGGGATCCGGACAGGCATCCCGATGACCGTCTGCGCGCGGAACGGGTGCGTCGGATCATCGATCACGCCTACCGGGTGCTGTCGGATCCCCGGTTGCGCGGCGAGCACGATGCCTGGATCCAGGCGCAGAGGGAAGCCCTCCACGGACCGGAACCGGTGCTCCCTGACGGCGATTCACCCCCGGCCAATGCCGCGCCGAGGCCTGGAACCCATCGTCGCTCCAGGTCTCTCGGGCTGACCGGCATCACCATGGCCTGGGTCGGCGCCTTTGCCCTCATGTGGTGGCTGTTCGACGATTACCTCGACCGGCGGGAGTTTCCCAATCGCGACCTGGTGGTCGAGCAGGGGGCGGCAAACGAACTGGTGCTGCGGCGCAACCACGCGGGCCATTACCTGGCGCCCGGCATGATCAACGGCGAACCCGTGATCTTCTTGCTGGACACCGGAGCAACCCAGGTCTCGGTGCCTGTGCACCTGGCCGACCGGCTGGGACTGCACGCGGGTAGCCGGGGAAGGGCGCTCACCGCCAATGGTCCGGTGGAGGTCCGCCGTACGCGGATTCGGGAACTTGCCCTGGGCCCCTTCGTGATCGGCAATGTCTCCGGTCACATCAATCCAGGGATGCGCGGTGATCAGGTCCTGTTGGGGATGAGTGTGTTGAGCCATCTGGATTTTGCACAACGCGACGGGCGGCTGATCCTGAACCTGCCCTGAGACATCAGGAGCGTCCGGCCATTCACGCCAGGGCCGCCTCGAACCGGCGTGCCCGTTTTTCCGGGAATGCTTCTGTTATAGTATTAGAGTTAGTTAATATACAAATATATGGGGTGGTTTACGCCCGGCCACGCGACCCGCGGCCGACCGGATTCGGTCCGGGCATTGCAGCCAACGGGAGAGCGCAGGTATGCCAAAGGTGACGCTGGAACAATGGCGAATGCTGAAGGCCGTGGTGGACGCGGGTGGTTTCGCGAAGGCGGCCGAGTTGGTGCACAAGAGCCCGTCGAGCATCAACCACGCGGTGCAGAAACTCCAGATTCAGCTTGGCGTCCCACTGCTGGAGGTGCGCGGCCGCAAGGCCGAGCTGACAGCAGCGGGGGCGGCGCTCCTGCGGCGGGCGGGCCACCTGCTGGACGAGGCCCGGGAAATCGAAGGTCTGGCCGACACCCTTACGCAGGGTGTCGAAACGGAGTTGGCACTGGCAGTGGATCAGGTGGTGCCGCAACCGGTGCTCATCGATGTCCTGGAGGGATTCTCCAGGCGCTTCCCCAATACCCGCGTGCAGCTTCACGAGACCATGCTGGGTGGGGGGGCGGACCTGCTGCACACCGGACAGGTGGATCTTCTGATCGGGACAGGGATCCCGGACGGCGTGCTGGCCGAGCCGCTGGGGCAGGTGTGCCTGATCTGCGTGGCGCATCCCCGGCATCGCCTTGCCACAGGGCCTGGTCAGCTTTCTTTGCGGGATCTGCGCCATAGTCGAGAGGTCGTGGTGCGGGACGCCACGACCGAGATACAGGTATCCGACGCCAATTGGCTGGAGGCTGAGCAGCGTTGGATTGTCGATCAGCCGAATACGGCCCTGGGCATCGTCGAGGCCGGTTTCGCCTATGCCTGGTTGCCCGAGTGCCTGGTTCGTGAGTCGCTGGATCGGGGTCGTCTGGTTGTGCTGGATCTGGAGCTCGGCGGTACCTGTGTGATCCCGTTTTCACTCGCCTACGCGGATCGCGATCAGGCGGGAGTGGCCGCCGTGGCCCTTGGTCAAACCCTGATCCTGGCGTTTGCCGAACGTGGCCCCGAAGCGGACGAGATGCCCGACTGGTGGTCTCTCGCCCGCTGCGGTTCGCGGGTCAAGCTGTAGAAGCGCACGGACATTGGCGATCCCGTTCATGGTTCGACAGCCTCGGCCTGTGCGGGACAGCGGTGCCGTGCACCCTGAGCCCGGCTAGGAACGCGCCCGGCGAAGGATATCGACCCGCGGTGTCCCGGCACCGCGGGGACAGACGCGGCACGGACGGAAACCCCAACGCAGACCCGCGTGCTGGCGGTGTCCCGCCGCCGCCTCGTGAGCGATCGAGGGCATTGTCCGGGCGTATCCTTGTTCCCGGGGCAGTGGACCGTTCCCGGATTCCGGGGACTCATGGGTACACTGGGGGAAAAGATCAGGAGCAGAGCCATGTGCGGGATCGCGGGTGAGTTTGTCTGGGGTGCGCGACGCGCCGATGTCGATGCGGTTGCACGCATGCTGCCCGCGCTGGCGCGGCGCGGCCCTGATGCGGACGGTCTCTGGGCCTCGGGCCGGGTCGCGCTGGGACACCGGCGGTTGTCGATCCTGGATCTCTCGCAGCGCGCGCATCAGCCGATGTTTGATCCCGAGACCGGGCTCGCGCTGGTGTTCAACGGCGCCATCTACAACTTCCGCTCGCTGCGGGCGGAACTGGAAGGACGCGGGCACCGCTTCTTTTCCACCGGGGATACGGAGGTCATCCTGCGTGGCTACGCGGAATGGGGCGAGGCGGTGGTCGCCCGTCTCCACGGAATGTTCGCCTTCGCACTGTTCGATTCAAGGGCGCAGAGAATCCTTCTGGCCCGCGACCGGATGGGAATCAAGCCCTTGTACCTGGCGCGCTCGGAAACGGGCGTTCGATTCGCCTCCAACACCCAGGCATTGTTGGCCAGTGGTGGCGTGGACACGGCCCTGGATGCCGAGGCCCTGCATCTGCTGTTCTCGCTGCATGCCGTCGTGCCAGCGCCGCGCACCGTCATGCGCGGGGTACGCAAGCTGCAGCCGGCGCATTACCTGATGATCGAGGCGGACGGTCACGAGCACCTGGAATGCTACTGGCGTCTCTCGGCCCGAAGGCCGGAACAGCCGCTGGATGATGGCGAGTGGCGGGAACGGATCGAGGCCGGATTGCGTCGGGCCGTGCGGCGGCGCCTGGAGGTGGCCGACGTCCCCGTGGGGGTGCTGCTCTCCGGCGGGCTCGACTCCAGCCTGCTGGTCGCACTGGCCGTGGAGGAGGGTGCGCGGGATCTGCGCACCTTTACCGTGGGTTTCGAGGATCAGCCGGAGGAGAAGGGTTCCGAGTTCGAGTACTCGAGCCCGGTTGCCGAGCGGTACGCGACCGATCACCAGGCGACACTGATTCCGAACTCCGAGGTGCTGCGGCGACTGCCGGAGGCCGTCGCGGCGATGTCGGAACCGATGTTCGGCCAGGATGCGGTGGCGTTCTACCTGCTCTCCGAACAGGTGTCGCAGCATGTGAAGGTGGTGCAGTCGGGGCAGGGTGCCGACGAGGTCTTCGGCGGGTACTTCTGGTATCCGCGCATGGCGGAGGACCGTGGGGGAGACTGGGCCGGGCGTTTCCGGCGGCATTACTTCGATCGCGACGACCCGGAGATGCGCGATCTGCTGGCCCAGCCCCCCGCCACGGATGTCGCTGGCGACTGGCTGCGCGAGGAACTGGCCGCCCTGGAGACCGACCGGGCCGACAGCTTCATCGATGCCGTGCTGGCGTTGGATGCCACGACCCTGATCGTCGATGACCCGGTCAAGCGGGTGGACAACATGACCATGGCCTTCGGCCTGGAGGCACGGGTACCGTTTCTCGACCACGAACTGGTGGAAACCGCCGCGGCGATGCCGCCGCACCTGAAGCTGGGTGACGGTGGCAAGAAGGTGCTGAAGCAGATCGCCCGCGGCCGCCTCCCCGACGCCGTGCTGGACCGCCCCAAGGGTTATTTTCCGGTTCCGGCGCTGAAATACGTGCGCGGCGAGTTCCTGGACTTCATGCGCGACATCCTCGGCTCGCAGGCGGCGCGGGAGCGAGGGCTCTACCGCCCGGAGTACGTGCAGCGGCTGCTGTCCGAGCCGGACGGGCATTTCACGCGCATCCAGGGCTCCAAGCTCTGGCACCTGGCCCTGCTGGAGTACTGGCTGCAGATGCACGTGGATGCCGCCTGACTAGTGTCCTGTGAGGTAGCCGAGCGGCAGCGACGTGCGGTCGACGACGCGGCGTAGCACGAAGCTGGAATGTACGCTGCTGACCCCCTCCAGCCGCGTGATACGGCGCAACAGGAAGTCCTGGTAGGCGTTCATGTCGGGGACCACCACCTGCAGGAGATAGTCGGCCGCCTGTCCGGTGATCAGGAAACAGTGCTGCACCTCGGGATAGTCGCTCACCGCCGCCTCGAAGCTGGCGAAGCGCTCCGGCGTGTGCCGGTCCATGCCGATGTGGATCAGGGCCGTGAGTTCCAGGCCCAGGCGCCTGCCATCCAGCAATGCCACCCGCCCGAGGATGATCCCGGCCTC
>JAWLFM010000173.1:0-5884 GCA_041685565.1 Thioalkalivibrio sp. | reverse complement strand
GATCTGGGCCAGCCCAGGCAAGGCCACGAACCCGCCCCAGCACGTCCTCGAGGCCGATCCTGGCAGGCCTGCGGCCCGCCGATGCCCTGCGCATTGACGGAAACACGCGATTCAGCACCGCGATCGGGTATCTGATCCCATCGATCGGGTCCCACGCGGCCCTGTACGTCGTGATCTGCTCGGTCAGGGACGACCCCGATGCCGCAGCGGCACTGATCGAGGCGGGCCCTGTGGAGATCCGCACGCGGATCCCCGCACCTGGTGCTCAGTCGAGCGAACCCTCCCCGGTGGCAAGCTTGCTCAACATCTGCAGGACCCCGGTCATGCGCTCACGCACTTCGCTACGGTCGTCGATGCCGTGGCGATCGGCGATCCAGGACGGGTCGTTGTAGGCGAACCAGACCTGTCCGTCCGCATCTTCCCAGGCTAAGGCCTTCAGCGGCAGATCGATGCCCGCGCTCTGGCGACTCGTGAAGAAGTGGGAACCCAGTGCCGGGTTGCCGAACAGCATCAGTTCCGTGGGGCGAAGCGCGATATCGACCTCCGCAGCCTTGGTGTGATGGCTCCAGCGCATGTTGGCGATGTCCCTTTTGTCCAGGGCGGTCTCGAGACGGTCCAGGGTCTCGGTCGCGGAATGGGGACTCGAGAGGATCACCAGACCTTCCACCTCGGGCTGGGCCTGGAGGGATGGGATAAAGAGGAAGGTGGCGAGGATCGGCAGAAGGATGTTTCGCAGCATGGTGTTCTCCATTGGTTGGGTGGCAGGTGGCCTGTTAGGTTGTGGAATTTGCGAACCGCCGGGTGGTCGGTGCCGGTTGCAGAGGTGGGCCGCGTGGGGTTCATGTCGATCACCGCGAGCTTGGCGGTGCTGGCGAAGGTCGAGGAGTGCCGTCAATACACTGAACTGCAATACGTCGGTGCGCAATGAGGCATGCAGGCCGCCCAGCATCGAGTAACCCAGCGTGACGCCGGCCACCGCCAGGATGGCGACCATGTAGGCAAGACTGCCGGTGGCTCCGAACACGATCCCGACGACCAGCAGGTTTGCGAACACCTCGGAGACCAGGCGGACTCCGACCAGCAGGGCGAATGAGACATCAGCCATGGATATCGGGCCCCTCATGTGGGTTGCGCAGGTGATGCGCGTGGCTGCAAGACACGCCACCGGTCCTGATAGGATCCAGTGGCTCCTGTCGTGTCCGAACAATAGCCCCAGCGGGCGCACACTTCGCTACGTAGTGTTACGAATATCGATACCGACCCGCCGACGTCTGTGGATTGTGCGGCAGATCCGTTGCGAATGATGTTTTTCCGTGTCTGCGCATCCTGCGTGCCGGCGATCGACGCCAGTCCCCTCGGGTCGCCGCGCAGGGTGCCGATGATCGCTGTCGGAAGCCCCGGCCGGCCGGGTTGTCTGGCCCTTGCAGCTCGTCAGTGGGTGGGCCAATCTATCAGTAGCGGTGTGAACAAAAAGGCTGGGGGAGCGGGTGCTCCGGCTCAGGATTCCGGATGCCCATGCCGCACCCGCAAACGGGTCGGTTCTCGGCTCCCGACAGTGCAAGGGAGGGCTGATACCCACCGGTTTTAGAGGGCAAGGGCCCTTGGTTGCGCCTATACTTTTTGAGCAACAGGAGATGCTGCGAATGAATGCATTGGCGCGATTGCGCCTGGCGCCCGAACCCAGTGGAGAATTTCGACCATGCGCTCGGACCGCAAGAATCCCGGAGTTACCTCGGATGTATCGGATCAACCGGCACCGCGCGGTAACCAGCCTCGTGCCATGAGCCGTTGGCTGATACAGAAACTCTATGCAGGCGCAGGCCGTCCGCCGGCGCGCCTGAGCCTTTGGGATGGCACCGCGGTCGGTGTGCCTGCCCGTGACGCACTGGCCCATCTGCGCATCCACAACCGCGGTACGCTAATGCGCCTGCTGGCCCATCCGGATCTGTACTTCGGCGAGGCCTACATGAGCGGGGATCTGGAGATCCAGGGTGACCTGGTCGGCTTGCTGGAGGCGGTCTACCGGGCGCGGGCGCCGTCCCGCGGCAAGGGCGTCCGGAGCCGCTTCGCCGACGGCCTCCTGAGGCGTCAGCGCAATACCCTCGACGGTTCCCGCCGCAACATCCATCATCATTACGACCTGGGCAACGACTTTTATCAGCTGTGGCTGGATCACGAGGCGATGCAGTATACCTGTGCCTACTTTCCGCAGGCCGATGCCACGCTGGAGGAGGCCCAGGTCGCCAAGCTCGATCACGTCTGCCGCAAGCTGCAGTTGCAGCCGGGAGACACCGTGGTCGAGGCAGGTTGCGGCTGGGGCGGCCTGGCACGGCACATGGCCCGGCATTACGGCGTCCGCGTCCGGGCCTTCAATATCTCCCGCGAACAGTTGCAGTTTGCGCGGGAAAAGGCCCGGGCCGAGGGGCTGGAGGGCCGGGTCGAGTACATCGAGGATGATTATCGCAACGTCAGTGGCGACTGCGACGTCTTCGTCTCGGTGGGTATGCTGGAGCACGTGGGCACCGAGCATTATCCGGAGATGGCGGAGGCCATCGATCGGGTGCTCAAACCCGACGGCCGTGGCCTGATCCACAGCATCGGTCGCAATCGCGCCGTGGGTCCGATGAACGCATGGATCGAGAGGCGCATCTTTCCCGGTGCCTATCCGCCCTCGCTGCGAGAGATGCTGGGGATCTTCGAGCACCGCGACTTCTCGGTACTGGATGTGGAAAATCTGCGCCTGCACTATGCCGCCACCCTGCGCCACTGGCTGCAACGCTATGAGCAGAATGTCGGCCGGGTGCGGGAGATGTTCGATGACCGTTTCGTGCGTGCCTGGCGGCTGTATCTTTGCGGCTCCATCGCGGCCTTCAATACCGGCCAGCTCCAGCTCTTCCAGGTGGTGTTCAACCGCGCCACCTGCAACGAGCTCCCGCCGATCCGCGAACACGTCTACTGTGCCGGGCACCGGGGCTGAGCGGGCAGGACGTGGATGTTTCGGTCGTGTGCAACCGCGGCCCTACGCGGATCGACTGGCGCAGCGCCTCGGGCCGCGCCATCGGCCACGACCGACCGGACGGCTGCGGGCGCGACGGGCCTTCCCAGTGCCCTGAAGCGGGGTCTGGAGCCCGGCTGCTGGCCTCGCGGTGGCTCGTGCGCCACGGGGTGCTCAACCGCTGGTTCTGCCACCTGCCTCAGCCCCGTCCGCAGGGCTGATCCGGCCCTTGCAGGGGTCTGCCGAATGGGCGGTCTCCGGACCGTACCAGGCCCTGACGGGTGCTCTGCCGCGGTCAGGCCTCTGTCAACGTGAGCAGGATGTCCGCATACCAGGCGCAGTTGAGTCCCAGGGCCTCGTCCAGGACCAGGTCACGGGTACCCACGTCGATCCGAGCGGAGTGCACGCCAAGCAGCAGCCAGGGCGGGCCGCCATGGGTCGGATCCGGGTTGGGTACGCGCATCACGACGGGCGCTCCGCTGGTCCCGCGATGGGTGCGGGCGTCAGTGAGGAAATAGCCTTCACCCTGAAACCGCAGGCCAAAGGAGGACGCGACCGCGGCGTGGCGCACGACCGGCATATGGTGCAGGGTGTCGTGGAAACCCAGTGGAAAGCCGACCACCAACAGCGAGGTGCCAACCTCGATCTGGTCCAGTGGGTTCAGCAGATGCTGTGGCGTGAATGCGCTGTAGTGGGTTGTGGGGGGCAGGGCGCCACGCTCCAGTTCGATGACCGCGACGTCGATCTCCCCGGACTTGTCCAGGGCCTGGCGCCAGAGGCTCTTGCTGTGCTGATACAGCGGAATCGAGAACCCCGTGGAGCGTGCGAGGTTGTTCGCGTCGATATGCAGTTCGATCTCGATCCGGTTGGGAAAATGCTTGCTGGGTTCGTCGAACATCACGTGCCGGCTCGTGACCAGGAACAGACGCTCGTCACGGGCAAAGAAGAAGCCGCTGGCATTGGTCAGCAGCTGCTGCTGGTCGAAGGTGGAGATCCGTGCGGCCGTGAGAAGAAGGGGTTCGATCATGGTCAAGGGTCGCCGTGTTGGGAGGCTGGGACAACGGCGTGCGAAGCAAAGCCGCCTCCGGGCCCGATCGTCATCCTGCGTCAGGGGGATTGTGCCATGTCCGGCGCCAACGGTGCGGGTATAATGCCGGCACTCGCCCCACCGGGCCCCGGGACAAAAGACTTCACTGCATGAGCAACAAGGAAACGGCGGCCAGCAACTTCATCCGCCAGATTATCGATGAAGACCTCAGGAACGGCCGGAACGACGGCCGGGTCGCCACCCGGTTTCCGCCGGAACCCAATGGCTACCTGCATCTGGGACACGCCAAGTCGATCTGCCTCAATTTCGGCATCGCACAGGATTATGGCGGCACCTGCAATCTGCGCTTCGACGACACCAATCCCGAGAAGGAGAACGTCGACTTCGTTGAGGCCATCAAGGAGGACGTGCGCTGGCTGGGCTACCGCTGGAGCGGGCTTTTTTTCGCCTCGGACTACTTCGACAAGCTGTACGCCTATGCCGAGGATCTGATCCGCTCCGGCAAGGCCTACGTCTGTGATCTCGACGCCGAGCGGATGCGCGAATACCGCGGTACGCTTACCGAGCCGGGCCGCGACAGCCCCTATCGGGAGCGTTCGGTGGATGAAAATCTGGACCTGTTCCGCCGCATGCGTGCTGGCGAGTTCGAGGACGGGGCGCGCGTGCTGCGCGCGAAGATCGACATGGCCTCGCCGAACATCAACCTCCGCGACCCCACGCTCTACCGCATCCGCCGCGGCGCCGTGCATCACCAGACCGGCGAGGCATGGCCGATCTACCCGATGTACGACTACACCCACACCCTCTCCGACGCGCTGGAAGGCATCACGCACTCGTTGTGTACGCTGGAGTTCGAGGACCACCGTCCGCTTTACAACTGGTTCCTGGAGAATCTTGATGTCCCGGCGCAGCCAAGGCAGTACGAATTCGGCCGCCTCAACCTGGAATACACGGTCCTCAGCAAACGCAAGCTGACCGAGCTCGTTGCGGAAGGCCATGTGCAGGGCTGGGACGACCCGCGCATGCCCACCATCGCGGCCATCCGTCGGCGCGGTTACCCGCCGGAAGCGGTACGGGACTTCTGTGACCGGATCGGCGTGACCAAGTCCGACGGCATGGTCGAGATGGCGATGCTGGAAAACTCGGTAAGGGAGGCGCTCGACGCGACCGCACCCCGGGTCATGGCGGTGCTCGATCCGCTGAAGGTCGTGATCGAGAATTACCCCGAAGGACAGGTCGAAGAGACCATCGCCGCCAATCATCCCAAGAACGAGACCATGGGTAGTCGCCGCGTTCCCTTCACCCGAGAGGTCTACATTGATCGGAATGACTTCACCGAGATTGCACCCAACAAGAAATACAAACGGCTGGCGCTTGGCGAAGAGGTTCGCCTGCGCAACGCGTATGTCATCCGTTGCAACCGGGCCATCAAGAACGAGGCTGGCGATGTGGTGGAGCTTCGTTGCAGCTACGATCCGGCGACACTCGGCACCGCCCCGGCAGACCGCAAGGTGAAGGGGGTGATCCATTGGGTGTCAGCGACGCACGGTCTGCCGGCCGAGGTCCGGCTCTACGATCGTCTGTTCGCGGTCCCCAATCCGGGGGTTGCGCGGGATCGCGACTGGCGGGAGGATCTGAACCCGGAATCGTTGGTGATCCTGAATGCCGTGGTGGAGCCGACGCTGGCCGGGGCATCCGCGGGCTCCAGGTTTCAGTTCGAGCGTGAAGGCTACTTCTGCGTCGACCATAGGGACAGCACCCCCGAACGACTGGTCTTCAATCGCACCATCACCCTGCGTGACACCTGGGCCAAGCTTGCGGCCAAGGGGTAGGGGGCTCGC
>JAWLFM010000172.1:0-5893 GCA_041685565.1 Thioalkalivibrio sp. | reverse complement strand
GCGATCATCAGCCAGAAGAAGACGAAGAACAGGAAGAAGCCGGGGATCATGAACTGGATCTCGCCAATCAGACCGTCGCCGGCCGCGAGGGCGAACACGATCATCACCGTCACGCTGATCACCCCGGCGGCGATCGCGGCATTCTTCAGGCCGATGCCACTGTCGAAGTTCACGGCCACCCATTCCGAGAGGCCCGGCAGCGTGGTGGCGGCGGCCAGCACGACCAGCGCCACCAGAAAGGCGACGACGGCGGAGAAACCGAGAAGGATGCGCAGCGCGAACCGGCTGTCGCGCAGATCGGTCCCGCTCACTCGCCATTCCCGCGATGGTTGCGCACATGGTCACGGACCTTGTGCGGGTCGGGCAGGCCGCTGACCACGAATTCTGGCTGGTCGCCGGTGGTGAACACCTCGATCCGGCCGACCCGGAAGACCCGGTCGGTGAGGCCCTGGAAGACCCGTACGGCGCGGATCTGACCGACGTGCAGATCGATGTGGTGCTTGCTGAGCAATCCCTCCTCCAGATGCACCTCTTCGCCAGTGACGCGCAGGCGGGTCGCGCGGGTCTTCAGATACCAGTAGAGCATGATCACGATGCCGAGGCCGGTGGCGGCCAACAGCATCGCGGGCGGGAAATCGCCCATGCCGGCGATCCGTTCGCGGAACAGCACCAGTGCCACGACCGGCACGATGATCAGCAGCAGGAGGACGAGGTACCCGAGCGGATGGTTCCGGAACATGGCCGGATGGGAATCATAGGCAGTCTGGTGGTCATTGGCCATGCTCATCCCCCTGAGGATCGAAGGGCCTCAGTTTGCCAGAAGTCGGGTTGAAAAAGGTACCGCTTGCGCGCGTGAAAGGATCCCGGGACCGAGGCCTGCCCCCACCGCCATGGCGGATGACGGCCCGCCGCCTCTTCCACCCTGCGCCCCGAAACCCTTATGCGGACTCGGCCAGGGGCTGTTCCGCAGGGTCGTAGCCCAGGTTCGGCGCGAGCCAGCGTTCCGCCTCGGCCACGCTCCAGCCCTTGCGCCGGGCGTAGTCCTCGACCTGGTCGCGGTTGATCTTGCCCAGGCCGAAGTAGCGTGACTGCGGATGCGCAAAATACCAGCCGGAGACCGCCGAGACCGGCAGCATGGCGTAGCTCTCGGTCAGGGTCATCCCGGCATTCTCCACCGGGTCGATCAGGTCCCAGAGCAGGCCCTTCTCGGTGTGCTCCGGGCAGGCCGGGTAACCGGGTGCGGGTCGGATGCCGGTGTAGCGCTCCTGGATCAGGTCCTCGTTGTCGAGTTCCTCATCCGCGGCATAGCCCCAGTACTCGCGGCGCACGCGCTGGTGCAGGGCCTCGGCAAAGGCCTCCGCGAGCCGGTCGGCCAGGCTCTTGACCAGGATGGCGCGGTAGTCGTCGTGCGCGGCCTCGAAGGCCTTGGCACGCGCGTCCACCTCGCCGCCAGCGCTGACCGCGAAGGCGCCCATCCAGTCGTGCAACCCGGTCTCCTTCGGCGCAACGAAGTCCCCGAGCGAGTGGCTGGGAGCGCCCCGCCGCTTCTGGGTCTGCTGACGCAGGTGATGCAGACGCATCAGCACCTCGCTGCGCGCCGCGTCGCGATAGACCTCGATGTCGTCGAAGTCCACGCTGTTGGCCGGGAACAGGCCGACCACGCCGCGCAGGCGCACCCAGCCCTCGTCGATCATCTGCCGGAGCATGTTCTGGCCATCCGCGAACAGCTTGCGCGCCTCCGGCCCCACCACCTCGTCGTCAAGGATACGGGGATAGGCGGCATGCAACTGCCAGGCGTGGAAGAAGGGTGTCCAGTCGATGAAGCGGGCGACCTCGCCGGCATCATAGTCGTCGAAGCGCAACAGGGCCGAATCCGGGCCATAGGGCTGCAGTCGGGTGACCCCGGCGGGGGCCTGCCAGTCCGGATCCAGCACCCGCGGGCGGGGCGGAGTGTAGGTCTCCCAGTCGACCTTGGGGCGGTTGCGGCGGGCCTGCTCCAGCCCCAGCCAGTTGATCCGCTGCTTGCGTCCGGCCAGGCTCTCCCGCAGTTCCACGTATTCGGCACGGATCTTCTCCGCGTAGGGGCCCTTCAGTGCCGGGCTGATCAGGCTCTGCGCCACGCCCACCGCGCGCGAGGCATCCTTCACCCAGACGACCGGGCCGGCGCTGTAATTCGGTTCGATCTTCACCGCCGTGTGCGCCCGCGAGGTGGTCGCGCCGCCGATCAGCAGCGGGATGTCGAAGCCCTGGCGCTGCATCTCCGCCGCGAGGTGCGCCATCTCCTCCAGCGACGGGGTGATCAGGCCGGACAGGCCGATCACGTCCACCTGGTGTTCCCTGGCGGCATCCAGGATCTTCTGCGGCGGCACCATCACCCCGAGATCGATCACCTCGAAGTTGTTGCACTGGAGCACCACGCCGACGATATTCTTGCCGATGTCGTGCACGTCGCCCTTGACCGTGGCCATCAGGATCCGGCCGTTGGTATCGCCGCTGCCGGCCTTCTCGGCCTCGATGTAGGGGATCAGGTGCGCCACGGCCTTCTTCATCACCCGTGCCGACTTGACCACCTGCGGCAGGAACATCTTGCCCTCGCCGAACAGGTCGCCGACCACGTTCATGCCATCCATCAACGGACCCTCGATCACGTGGATCGGCCGCTCCGAGGCCAGACGGGCCTCCTCGGTATCCTCCACCACGTAGGCGTCGATGCCCTTGACCAGGGAGTGCTCCAGGCGCTTGGCCACCGGCCAGCCGCGCCACTCCAGATCCTCCTTCCTCGCGGCCGCGCCGTCACCGCGGTAACGATCGGCCAGATCCAGCAGGCGCTCGGTGGAGTCCGGCCGGCGGTTCAGGACCACGTCCTCCACCGCCTCCTTCAGTTCGGCGTCGATATCATCGTAGACGGCGAGCTGTCCGGCATTGACGATGCCCATGTCCATGCCGGCGCGAATCGCGTGGTAGAGGAAGACTGCATGAATGGCCTCGCGTACCGCGTCGTTGCCGCGGAAGGAGAACGACACATTGGACACGCCACCGGACACCAGGGCGTGTGGCAGGCGTTCCTTGATCGCACGCGTGGCCTCGATGAAGTCGACGCCGTAGTTGTTGTGCTCCTCGATCCCGGTGGCGATGGCGAAGATGTTCGGGTCGAAGATGATGTCCTCGGCCGGGAAGTCCAGTTGTTCAGTCAGGATGCGATAGGCCCGTTCACAGATCTCGACCTTGCGCTGCTGCGTGTCGGCCTGGCCCTTCTCGTCAAAGGCCATCACGATCACCGCGGCACCGTAGCGGCGCACCAGCCGCGCCTGCTCGACGAACTGCTCCTCGCCTTCCTTCAGGGAGATCGAGTTCACCACCCCCTTGCCCTGGATGCACTGCAGCCCGGCCTCGAGGATCGCCCACTTCGAGGAGTCGACCATGATCGGCACCCGGGCGATGTCGGGTTCGCCGGCGATCAGGTTCAGGAAGCGCTGCATCGCCGCCTGCGAGTCCAGCATGCCCTCGTCCATATTGATGTCGATGATCTGCGCGCCGTTCTCGACCTGGTCCTTCGCCACATCCAGCGCCGCCTCGTAATCCTCCTCCCGGATCAGGCGGGCAAAGCGCTTGCTGCCGGTGACGTTGGTACGTTCACCGACGTTCACGAACAGCGAATCCTCGGTGATGTTCATCGGCTCCAGCCCGGAGAGCCGGCAGGCCGGTGCGATCTCGGGCAGCCGGCGCGGCGGATGCTTCTCCACCGCCTCGCGGATCGCGCGGATGTGCTCCGGCGTGGTGCCGCAGCAGCCGCCGACGATGTTCAGGAACCCGGAGGCCGCCCATTCGCCGATCTCCGCGGCCATCTGCTCCGGGGTCTCGTCGTATTCACCGAACTCGTTCGGCAGCCCCGCATTCGGATGCGCCGAGACATGGGTGTCGGCGATACGCGAGAGTTCCTCGACATACTGGCGCAGTTCCTTCGGACCCAGCGCGCAGTTCAGGCCGATGGACAGCGGCCGGGCATGACGCAGGCTGTTCCAGAAGGCCTCGGTGGTCTGTCCCGACAGGGTCCGCCCGGAGGCGTCGGTGATGGTGCCCGAGATCATCACCGGCAGGCGCAGGCCGGTCTCCTCGAACAGGGTCTCCACCGCGAACACCGCGGCCTTCGCGTTCAGGGTGTCGAAGACGGTCTCGATCAGCAGCAGGTCGGCCCCGCCCTCGGCCAGTGCGGCCGCGGATTCGCGGTAGTTCGCGACCAGGGTGTGGAAGTCGACGTTGCGGTAGCCGGGGTCGTTCACGTCCGGCGAGATGCTGGCGGTGCGGTTGGTCGGCCCCAATACCCCGGCCACGAAGCGCGGGCGCTCCGGGGTCTTTTCCGTCCAGGCATCGGCGACCCGGCGCGCCAGCCGTGCGGCCTCGCGGTTCAGTTCCGGCACCAGTTCCTCCATCGCGTAGTCCGCCATCGCGATGCGCGTGCCGTTGAAGGTATTGGTCTCGATGATGTCGGCGCCGGCCTCGAGGTAATCGTTGTGGACCGCCTCGATCACGTCGGGCCGGGTCAGCACCAGCAGGTCGTTGTTACCCTTGAGGTCGCTCTTCCAGTCGGCGAAGCGCTCGCCCCGGTAGTCGCCCTCTTCCAGCCGGTAGGCCTGGATCAGGGTACCCATGCCGCCATCCAGGATCAGGATGCGCTTGGCGATGGCCTGCTCGATCTGCTCGTTTCTCGCTGTCATGACAACCAAACCCTTTTCGATGATTGCGGAAAATACCATAAGCCCCGGAACGCGCCGCTGAGGCCATGCGCGAACGGGTGCTTCCCATTCCGGCCCGTCGCGGAAGCCCACTGCCTGGCCGAACCGTGCCGGACCGGGTTGGCTACCCGCGGTTCCCAGGGGCCGCTTTTCCGGCGGCACCGGGAACTGTCACGATAGGGCCATGCAGAACAGCCCCGTCCATTGGTACATCACCGCGCCGCAGCATTGTCCCTATGTCGAAGGACGGGAGATGCAGACGGTGCTGGTCGACCCGGCCGCCAGCCTGGAGGACCACCACTACGGCCGGTTGCTGGCCGAGGGCTTCCGGCGCAGCGGTCAGTTCGTGTACCGGCACCAATGTCCTTCCTGCCGCGCCTGCGTCCCCGTGCGCATCCCGGTGGACGCCTTCCAGCCCAACCGCGCCCAGCGCCGCTGCCTCAGACGCAACGCCGACCTGGCGCTGCGTATCGTGACGGACCCCGACCTCGATGAGCACGTGGAACTGCTGCGGCGCTATCTCGCCGCCCGTCACCCGGGCGGCGGCATGGAACACACCACGCGCACGGACTATCTCGGCATGCTGAGCGACCGCAACTGCGGCGTGCTCCTGCTGGAGTTCCGGCGTGGCCCGAGGCTGCTGGCCGTCGCGGTCACCGATCACACCCCGCAGGCGCTGTCGGCGATGTACACCTTCTTCGACCCCGATGTCCCGGATCGCAGCCTGGGGACCCTTGCCATCCTCCACCAGATCCAGGAGGCCCGGCGTCAGGGACGGGCCCACCTCTATCTCGGCTACTGGATTCCCGACTCGGAAAAGATGGCATACAAGACCCGCTTCCAGCCGGTTGAGGGCCGCGTCACCGGTACCTGGAGGCGGCTGCCCCGGCAGTGACCCGTTTCCGCATCACGCCGGGGCAACCCCCAAGGCGGCGGCGTGCTCCCGCCTTGGGCTTGCCGGCGACCGCACTCCCGGGCTGGCTCAGGCCGAGGCCTTGTGCGGGCTCAAGCCGGCGTCGTCCGCCAGGGCTGCGGCCTTGTCGGTGCGCTCCCAGGTCAGGTCCAGATCCTCGCGCCCGAAGTGGCCGTAGGCGGCCGTGGGACGGTACATCGGGCGCTCCAGATCCAGCATCTTCAGGATGCCGTAGGGACGCAGATCG